>JAFGDF010000306.1 GCA_016932235.1 Deltaproteobacteria bacterium
CGTAAGCTCATCATCTTATCAATAAGTACTGTCTCCATAATCGGTGTGGGACTGCTTTCTGTAGCAGAGGCGGGAATCATATGGATAGTAATTATCCTAATCGGCATCGGACGGGATGGATTGGTAGCATTGGCAGTTGCTTCCACAATAGATAGTAAAGGCATCGGGGTATTATATTCCGGAACCGCCATAGGCCTCATCCAGACCATCAATCGAATAGGCTCATTTGTATCGCCACCCATCGGCAACAGCATGGCAACCAGGGGTGCAGGTTTACCCTTTATTGTATGGGCGGCTTTCGGAATATTTGCTTTGGTGTGCTTCTCGCTGACCAGGGAAACCGGTCACCGCCAAGCTTAATTTCAAATGCCAACTAGTTTGTCGGACCTTACCCGACAAACTGCTAATAATATTTTTGCGTTTTTTATCAACCTTCAAACGCTCATTGATATATTACACCAATATTGAGCATTCAAGAACCGATTTTATTCAGTATACCAGACCTGATCTCAAGTTCTTGAAAACATTGCTTTACTGCTATTTATACATAAAAAGAGAATTTTCATGTATTGAACTTCAAGTCATTACAAAATAAAATTTCCAGGACCTCTTCAACCCTCTACAATTAATTTTAGGCGTTCATAAACATGACACGAACCTCGTCCTTTAATATCTTTCCCATGGTGTTCTTGGGAAGTTGTTCAAGAAAAATGACCTCCTTGGGACACTTCCAGTTGTGAAGATGCCTTTTGCAGTATTCTTTAATCTCCATCGGCTCAATCTTCGACCCTGGTCTTATAACAACCGCGGCAACCACCTTTTCCCCCCAGTGCGGGTCCGAAATCCCCACCACCGTGGATTCGACCACCCCCTCATAACGGTTAATCACTTCCTCGACCTCTTTTGGGGAGATGTTTTCACCCCCTGAGATGATAATATGCTTGATACGGTCGGTCAGATAATAGTACCCTTCCGCATCCACTCGCCCCAGATCTCCTGTCCTGAACCAACCTTCATGAAAGTTTGCGGCCGTCTCCATCGGTTTCCTCCAATACCCGGGTGAAATAGACGGGCCTTTGAGCCAGATCTCTCCCGTATGCCCTTGCGGAAGGTCGCGGAAGGTCTCCGGGTTCACGATTCTCACCTGGAGACCGGGAAGGGGAAGACCGATTGAGCCGGGCTTTCTCTTGCCCCTCAAGGGGTTGGAAAAGTTCATTCCTGTTTCAGACATTCCTTCGCGCTCCACCGGTTCTTTGCCCAGGCATTCTGCTATCCTTTTGAAGTCCTTTGCCGGGAGCGGCGCCGAGCCGGATGTCCACAAACGAATATGACCTATATTTTCAGGATTCAAGCCCTTTTCCGCCGCATAGTCTATCATTTTGGCGTACATGGATGGGACAGCCATAAAAACTGTGCAGCCTTCCCCTTTGTCTTTTCTTGATAGGACATCAAAAACCGTCGCCGGTGAAAAATCGTCCAGCATAAAAACTTGGGCCCCGGCCAATAGGGCGCTATGGAGGGCGAAGCAGAGGCCATGAACGTGAAAGAGCGGGAGGGCGTGACATATGATGTCCGACCCTGTGATCTCCCATGTTCGAATGATGTTACCGGCGTCATGGACGAGGTTCTTCTGGGTAAGTATGGCTCCTTTGGGTATTCCGGTAGTGCCAGAGGTGTAAATGATGAGCCCTGGATCACCGGGAAAGATTTCAACGTCCGGAATACAATCGGGGGCTGATCGGAAAAATACAAGTTCCCGATAGGGTATCCGCGTGTCGATGGTGATGATTTCTCCCTGAGGAAACAGCTCCCTAAAGGTGGCATCATGTCCCGAGCCTGCAATAATCATCCGGGGTTCGGCGTCTTGAACAAGGTAGGCCAGTTCGGATTTCTTGAAACCGGGGTTCAAGGGCACTCCAATGGCCCCAAGCTTTTGAACAGCAATGTGGGCAGCCACAAAAAAGAGAGATTTCTCCAGGTAGAAAACGACCCTGTCCCCTTTTTGGACTCCCCGACGGAGCAGGGTGCAGGCCAGGCGATTCGCATCTTGATCCAGATCCTGGAAAGAGATCTCCGTCTCCCCGGCTCCTTTCTGATAAAAACGTATAGCCCTCTTCTGCCCTGATCTTGAAACGGTCTCACTAAAGCAGTCTCTCAGTGTTTCACACCCCATAACAACTTTCATGATTCCTGTGGAAAAGCATTATATGGCAATCCGGCCAAATAATAATAAAAAAATAACGCAGAGTAAACACAAAGCCTTTAACCAAAATCCACCATCAAATCTCAGGCAGTATACTCATAGTGCTGGATTTTGGCAGAACCCTGGCCACCAGCGAGGTGCTAGATGTCAGGCGCCAAGGAGCGACCGCAGGCAACGCAGCCCTTCGACTTCGCTCAGGGCCATGAGCCTGTCGAATGGTACATAGCGCCTTGATGGTGGATCAGGGTTTACCTTAGTGATCTCCCAAGTCAGGCACTTAGATAATCAGGTGACATTTCTGACAAAAACAGCCTTCAGGGGACAGGCTTCAATACAATCCCAGCAACCCATGCACATGTCCTGAAATATCACAGGTTGTTCGAAGGCCCCATCTAACTGTTTCATTACTTTGTGAGTACAGGCCAACATGGCGGAACAGCGCCCTTCTTCAGGGTTACACTTTCCCGGATTGCATATATCATAATCAACTGAAGCGAACGATTTTTTGGGCTGCATAAAGCTTTTATCCATACACCAGTGTGGGCAGGAAGGTTGCTATTTCCGGAAAGAAAAGCAGCAGGACTGTTAAAACTATTATGGCCAGCAAAAAGGGCATGATTCCACGATAGATCTCATTCAAAGGCACTTCAGGCGCGATCCCTTTTATCACAAACACGTTGACGCCAACGGGAGGTGTTATGACACCCATTTCGCCCACCATGACGATTATTACCCCGAACCAGATGGGATCAAAGTTGAACCGTGTCACTATAGGGAAAAAAATGGGGATCGTTACCACAATGAGTGCCATGGAATCCATGAAAAACCCGCCCACAAAATATATCAGCACCATAACTCCCATAATGGCCATTGGAGGTATTGGTAAATTTCCCACCCAGTCAGCCAGCATAAAAGGGATATTGGAGATGGCGAGAAAATGTCCGAAAACTGCCGCTCCCGAGATTATGAACAATACCATGCAGGATGTCTTCAGGCCGTCTTTAATCGCGTTAATTGTATTATAAAAGCGGAGTTTGCCCCTGAACAGACCTATCAGAAAAGCCCCGAAAGCTCCAATAGCGCCCGCCTGGGTAGGACTGAAAAGGCCCATAAACAGGCCGCCGATAGTAAGCATAAAGAGCAGCACTGCTTCAAAAATGCCTCCCAGTGAAACAACCTTCTGTTTTAAGCTGGTGGAAGGTCCGGCCGGGGCCAGCTGTGGTTTGCGCATGCACAGGATAATGACTGTTAACACAAAAAATAAGGTCATGATGATCCCGGGGAGAATGCCGGAAATAAAAAGTCTACCGATGGACTCTTCGGTCAATATGCCATAAACAATCAGTACGGTGCTCGGCGGGATGAGTATCCCGAGCGTTCCTGCCGATGCCACAGTCCCTGTTGCCAGACGATCGTTATAACCGTATTTCTTCATCTCCGGTAATGCGATGCTGCCCATGGTAGCCGCCGTTGCGGCGGTGGATCCGCAAATTGCGGCGAACCCGGAGCAGGCTATCACGGTGGCCACGGTCAGGCCTCCTCTAAACTGACCAAACCAGGTATAGCAGGTTCTGTACAGCCGCTGGCTTATCCCCGATGCAAAGGCCATTGAGCCCATGAGGATAAACATAGGAATGACTGAAAGAGGATAGGATGATAGGGTGTCGTACGTATCCTGTGCCAGGAGGATCAGGGCGGATTCGATACCGTTCAAATAAGCGAAACCCGCAAGGCCGACAAACGCCATGGTGAAAGCTACCGGCATTCGAAGCATGAAGAGGATCAATAAGAGAACAATACCTGCTATTCCCGTCGCTTCCGGGCTCATCTTAAAATACCTCTTTCAAAGATTCCACAAAGTCTGCCAGGGCGATCAGACAGGCAGGAATAAATGCGAATGAAGCTCCGTAAACAAAGGGATAGAGTTGGATCCGTATTGTTGGGCTCACTTCTCCTGAAACCCTCAGTTCGGATGCGTACATGAAAAGCTGCCACCCCATGATAATAAAAAGAAAAAACATCAAACAGCAAACAAAAAAGTTTGATATCTTCTGGAAAGATTCAGGCATCAGGGGCACAAAAAATTCCACTGCCACGTGTCTGTTTGCGATAAGGGAAGCACCGAGCGCAAAGCTCATACTAACCAACTGAGCCAGCATCATGACATCCAATGACCCGGGAACGGGTTTTTGAAACACCTTGGCGCCGATAACGTCAATGGTAGTAAGCAGCATCATGAAGATGAAGGCGACCATGCCAACCCATTCCACCACTGCGCTGAAATTCTGGTTAAAGCGCTTCAATCTGCCCAATCTTAACATAAACACCTTCCTTAAAAAAAATCCAAAAGGTTCGGCTTCGTTTGCCGAAATAGCCTAAAGAGACCGAATCTTTTATCAAAGGAAAGAAAACGGCAAGAATTTATCAAATCGCATGCCCGCCGAGAATAGGTCTGCGGGCATGCCGGGATTGATCTATTCCCTGACCTCCGGAGGACCTGTAGTGGATTTTATATGATAGGTTTTTTGGATCTCAAGAAGCTCGCCCTTGCGTTTGTTTAAAAAATCTATCCAACCCCTGATTTCGCTCTCCGTAAACCCTTTACTTACCATGCTTTTTACATAGCTATCAAATACCGGTTGGACCGCCTTGATCCAGCGGTCGAATTCATCCTGGGGAAGCTCGATGTATTCAACACCCTGTTCCTTCCCAAATGCCTCTCCAGGAAAATCCCCGGCATTCCATGCCAGTGCAAATTTCTCTTTATACTGACCGCTCAGGGTCCTGAGCGCGAGCTTGACATCGTCAGGGAGCTTTTCGTAAGAGCGTTTGTTCATCGCCACATAGAAGGGATAGCTTGGGCCGACATTCCATGAATTGGTAACATGGCTCACTACCTCCCCGAATTTAAATGAGCGTACCCCTTCCCCGCCCACAAAAACGCCCTGAATAACGCCTTTAGCTATGGCATCATATGTTTCAACAATTGGGGTGGGCGCCGGGGTGCCTCCCAGGGCAGTTATAACTTCTGCCATTCGACCGGGAGCGCGGATGATTTGTCCTTTAAAGTCTTCGAGGGTTCTCAGTGCCTTTGTGTGGGCCAGGACGGAAGGAGTATTGGCATGAAACCACAAAGGAACGACTGAAGCCCACTCCTTGGGCTTAAACTTGTTGTAGAAATCGTTCATAATAATATTTGCCACATAGCCGGTGGGATAACCGATGGGCAGCTCACATACTTCGGTTACCGGAAACCGGCCCGGTGTGTAGGAAACATGAGACAGACCTATATCCGTAATTCCTGATTCAATGGCTTTTATCATTCCAGGTGCGTTTGCTAAAGATCCTCCCAGGAAAAATTGGAGCTTTACTTTCCCGTTGGTGAGAGCTTCAAAATCGGAGATAAACTGTTCGCACTCTTTGGTTACAGGGTGAGGGCCCGGCAGATAGCTTGCAAATTTTAGATTGATGACTTCTGATGCGGCGAAAAGGCTGCCATTAGCCAGAAAAAACAAAATGGACACAACAACGAATACAAACAACATCTTGCTACGCATATTCATCCTCCTTTTTTGTTTGGTGAATCTTTGAAAATAATTGTCTGTGTTTATGAGTTGCCGGTCAATTGAATTCAATCTGATTTACTGCAAAAGCTTTTTACTGATGGGATTAGATAAAATAATGAGCTCTGCTCCCCGATTAATGGAGATAATCACTTCATACAAGATAGGTCAAAAAATGATGCTACGGGCTTTCCCTTCGCTTGATACCATCCACGCTTTTATGTTACATATTATCGTGAGTCTAGAAAAATTATTATTGCATGTCAAATAAATTATACCTCATAGCCGCGTTTGATCGCTTTGTTTCCAGTCAGCAATGGTCCTATTATATCAGAGATGTCCGTTTTATTACTCCGCTCTTCTGAGAGCGCGGACAAAGTACGACATGCTTCTGCGGCTATATATACCCATATTTCTCACAAAGAATATGTTGTTGCATTCCCCCATCGCAAAAGATATTGGTTCCCCTGAGCCAATTACTGCCGTGGCTGCACAAGAAGGCTACCACCGGAGCGATATCTTCAGGCCGACCCGGACGATCCATTATTTTCTTGTCTTCATCAGCCTTTTTACCCAGAGATTTAACAAATTCGGGCAGTATCGGAGTATCAACCGGCCCCGGGCTAACGCAATTCATACGTATGCCCCGATCACTCCAAGTCCAACGATTCATCATCGTCCAAACGATGACAGCCTCTTTTGAGAAGGGATAGGCGCGACCATCCTTCTGTGACACATTATTCTCTTCACAGAATTTTTCCACCGCATCAAAATCCCTCAGGGCGATCAATTTTTTTATCTGCGGTACGGCATCCGGCCATCCAAGACCTGCGAGGGAAGCCATATTCACGATGGAGGCAGGATTGTTGAATTTTTCTATCATCAGCTCAGTTAAATGCCTGAGCCCGAGAAAATTGACTCTTAATACGACCTCACGGTCAAACGTCGGCGGCACTCCGGCAATATTGCACAAAGCATCTATTCTGTCGGGCGTCGATCTTACAGCATCCTCTATTGAGCCGGGTGCTCCCAGATCCGCTTTGATATACTGATCCACATTCCCTTGCGGCTCGTTCCGGTCAATGCCAATAACCTTTACGCCTCTCTCCTTTAACATTTTTGCCGTCTCAGCTCCAATACCTGAAGAGGCGCCCGTCACCACTATAACTTTATCTTTGAGTTTCATATTATTCCTCTCTTTTGAACGTTACCGATTTTCACCGCTGTTTATTGCATAACTAATACTTTCTGTACAATCTCGTGGAGTTGGTTAATCCCAAAGGGGATCTTAAGGAAGGTGGTACCATAAACTTTGCAAAGGATCTCAACATCAGGAATTACATCTCTCGAACAAAAAATAAAATTTTGAGCGATATTCGGGGTTGACTCAGCCGCCTTTTTGAAAAAATCGAGGCCACTCATTACAGGCATGTTGACAGCTGAAATAATTAAATTAAAGAAATTAGCACTTACCTTTTGTAATGCCTCCTCACCATTTGAGGCTACTTCCGTCTTACCGAAATTCTCCAGTGCCTGAGACATGTATATACGGAGGGGCAGCTTATGTTCCACAATAAGTATTCTTTCTTTACCGACAGCCGGTAACCGTATAATGGCACTTGAAAGATCCACAAGATCGGAATGCTGATTTATAAATTTCTTGATTCTGTCAATATGCTCATCCATTATCATGGCAGTGCGTTTTATCTCTTCACCATCCCTCCGAAAAGTATTCACCACATATTGAAAAATATTGTTCAACTCCGCGAACTCCACAGCGACAATGACCTTCATTATAGCGTGTTTGCTTATTCTTTCAGCGGCCTTAACCCGCTTATAAAGATTTTGTAATGGAGTTACAACCCTATCCTTGGTGTTTTGATCTATGATAATTGACGATATAGTATTACTCTTTTTTAAAAACATCTCCCCGGCCTCTTTCAGGAGTCTAAAATGCGTATCCTCATCACTGGCAAGGGCCAATAGAAATTCACTGAATTCCTTGTCCTTTGAAAATTTTTCAGCAGCATTCCGGTAGACGTCTCCTGCCAATTTTTCCATTTGCAAGAGCCAATCCATAATTTCCTTCATCGCCATTGCCCCCTCAATCATCACGTAATTAATAGGGTTAATCCTAAGATTTAATATCATTTAAGTCAAACTCAATGGTTCTTTAAGGATAATTTTCAGGATTAAAAGCATTTTTCATGCTTAAATGGGCAATTCTCAAAAAGCGTAAAATGCTTGCACAATCCAGTGGAATCATTTATAATATAGCAACTTTGATGTTCTAACAGATTGAATTTACTAAGATTAAATAATCACGGCCTGCAAGGCAATCCGGGTTAGAAGGGAAATTGATATGGAATTATTAAAAAAAATAATAATCTTTGGCATCATAGCAGCCGTTATTTATTTCCTAATAAGTTACCATTATATTATGAATGGGATGAATGTTAAACCCCTCAAAAAATCCATTCGTACCCTAAAATACACAGTCTATAATGTAAAAGGTAAAGATCCTGAAAGAATCCTTAAAATAAAGGAGCTACGCGAAGACGGGATCGGGGAATTGCTCGTGGAGATGGGTATCATAAGTGAGGACGAACTGGAATCACTGGAGGAGAAGATTGAGGAGGAATCAGACTAAACTTCAAAATCCACTTTGATCTTAAACATCCTTTTTGCCGGAAGGTTGAGGATGGCCTCAATCCCGGTTTTTTTTCTGATATCTTCAAGGGCATCATTGATAAAATCCATATCAGGCGCGATAAAGGTGAACCACAGGTTATAATCATGACTTCTCTGGTAATTATGTGTCACGCCCAGATAACTGTTTACCACCTGAACAAAGTCGTCAATTTTCTCGGAAGGGACCTTCGCTGCGCATAGCGTGCTTGTATAACCAAGCTCTCTGGAATTGAAATTTCCGCCGATACGTCTTATTACACCTTCAGTTTTCAGCTTCTCCAGTCTATCTATTACTTCCTCTTCAGATATATCAAGATGCTCTCCAATCTCCTGGAAAGGCCTTCGAGTAATTGGAAAATCCGACTGGATTTTGTTTATTATATCCCTGTCTATTTTATCCATTGCATAAATAACAAATGGTTATTGCGTTTCATTGGGCTTGGGTTGATAGACACACAAAGGTTCTTCGGCAAGATAATCTCCTGTTGATTCATAAGCCCTTGCCCTGCAACCTCCGCAAAAGCTTTGATATTCACATCTTCCGCACTTTCCGCCATAGGTCGAGTAATCCCGCAACTTGTTAAAAATCTCCGAGTTCTGCCATACCTCACCAAACTCCGACTTTTTTAAATCTCCGCAGTTTATCTCCAGATACCCGCATGGTTGAATAATCCCGTCATGAGATATAAAACAGAAGGCTGTCCCCGCCAGGCAGCCTCGTGTGACGGCATCGAGACCGAAGGTGTCGAAATCCACTTTTTTCCCTTCTCTTTTAGCCTGTTGTCTGATTATCCTGTAATATTGAGGAGCGCAGGTAGCTTTAAGATAAAGGGGAACCTTATCCCTCATTTTATAAAACCATAGGAGTAATCTTTCATACTCTCCGGAATCAATCTCCTGATGGACCAGATCTTTCGCTCTTCCGGTAGGGACAAGTAAAAAGATATGGTGAGCGGCCGCCCCGATCTTTATGGCTAGCTCCATAATATCCTTCACTTCGCCGACGTTCTGCCTGGTTACGGTGGTGTTTATCTGAAACTCAACTCCTCCCTGCCTGAGTAGATCTATCCCTTTTAACGCCATGTTAAAAGCGCCTTCAACCTTTCTGAATCCGTCATGAGACCGGGAATCGGCACCGTCAATGGAAACACTGACCCTTCGAATCCCGGATGATTTTAGTCTCTCAACAATCTCTGAAGTCAGTAATGTGCCATTCGTGGCCATCACCATGCGTAAACCGAGCCTTGTACCGTGTTCGGCAAGCAGGAACACATCTTCTCTCAGAAGAGGCTCCCCGCCTGTAATGATGACTATTGGCTCTCCAATCTGCCTTATTTGATCCAGTATCTCAATGGACTTTGCGGTATCCAATTCATCCGGATATACATCCCTGCCGGACGCAGCACGACAATGGATACAATTCAGATTACACGTTCTGGTAATTTCCCATGCTATCAGTCTTGGTGAACTATGATGTTTATTATGCTCTTCCATCTGAATCCAGGATCCGGGCCGCTTCTTCTGCAAAATAGCTAAGGATAATATCGGCACCTGCTCTCTTTATAGATATCAAACTCTCCATCATGACTCTCGGGCCATCTATCCATCCCATTTTTTCCGCGGCTTTTATCATAGCGTATTCCCCGCTCACACTGTAAGCTACCAGCGGCAGAAGGCATATCTCTCTCACCCTTCTTATTATATCAAGATATGGCAACGCAGGCTTTACCATTATCATATCTGCACCCTCTTCAATATCCAGCTCGGCTTCCTTTAACGCCTCAAGAGCGTTTGCCGGATCCATTTGATGCCCGGCGCGGTCCCCGAACATGGGGGCTGAATCAGCAGCCTCCCTGAATGGACCATAAAACCCTGATGCGTATTTGACAGCGTATGACAATATCCCTGTTTCCTCAAAACCTTCAGCGTCAAGTGCGTCTCTGATTACTGCCACACGCCCGTCCATCATGTCCGAGGGGGCCACAAAATCGGCGCCGGCCCTGGCATGGCTCAATGCCTGTCTCGCAAGTATCTCCAGTGTCGGATCGTTAGCTACCTGTCCGTCTTTAATAATGCCACAATGTCCATGATCGGTATATTCGCACAGGCAGACATCGGTAATCACAATCATTTCAGGAATCTTATCTTTTATTGTTGCGATGGTTTTTTGCACAACTCCATCAGAATCATATGAGCTGCTTCCTGTTGAATCCTTATGCTCGGGAATACCGAAAAGAATCACTGAAGGAATACCAAGGGCATACACCCCCTCAACTTCCTTTATCACCGTGTCAACGGAAAATTGATACTGCCCCGGCATTGAGGATATGGGATCCTTCCTGTTATTCCCGTATTTGATGTAGAGTGGCATGACAAAATCCTTTGGAGATAGTGTGGTTTCCCGAACCATATCTCTTATTGCCTTTGTCCGTCTTAGCCTTCTAGGTCTGAATATCATTGTGTGTCCTTTCTGAAAGTAACTATGATTTTACTATTTCATCATCATATAAATAACACGCCGGATCAGGAGCCCATACATCACCGGTAACCGCCTCTGCTCTGACCCTGAAATTACCGGCGCATATATCAAGCCATCGACAGGCAGCGCAGCGACCAGTCACATATCTCTTCTTGTCTTTAAGCCTGGCCATCAGAGGATCAGACAGGTCTTGCCATATAGTGCTGAATGGCTTTTCAAGCACATTGCCAAAACTGCGATGTCTCCAGAATTGATCGGCATATACCGAGCCGTCCCAGCTTATGCAGCCTATACCTCGGCCGGAGCTGTTACCCTCGTTCATTTTTAAAAGTTCCAGGACCTCTTCAGCCCTGGGATTCTTCTCCTCCAACATCTTAAGGTATACATAAGGGCCATCAGCATGATTATCAACAGTAAGGACTTCTTTGGATTTCCCGCGGTCGTGAAGATCTCTGGTCCTTTTCATAATCAGACCGACGATTCTGCGTGTCTCATCATGGTCCAGATCCTGCTCGATGAGTTCACTTCCACGCCCCGAATAAACAAGATGATAAAAACATACCCTCGGAATATCCATCTTTTCAATAAGATCAAAAATAGCAGGAATTTCATTCATATTCATTCGATTGATTGTGAACCGCAGCCCGACTTTAAGATCGGCATCCTGACAATTCCTGATCCCTTTCAAAGCCTCCATAAAGGCGCCTTTTTTCTTCCTGAAACGGTCATTAACCTCCTCCATGCCGTCCAGGCTCACTCCCACGTATGATAAACCTATTTTTTTCAAACTACGGGCCTTTTCTTTCGTGATAAGGGTTCCATTTGTTGAAATAACAGCCCGCATGCCCTTATCAACCGCGTATGTGGCCAGGTCTTCAAGATCAGAACGAATCAGTGGTTCCCCTCCGGAAAAGAGAATGACCGGAACCCCAAAACCCGCGAGATCATCGATTACTTCAAATGCCTGCTTCCTGTCCAATTCCCTATCCCGGGTTTTTTCAACAGCATGTGCATAGCAATGAATACACCTCAGATTGCACGCCTGTGTAATATTCCACACTACCACAGGTTTTTTATCCTCTGAAAATTGCAGCAGATGAGGCGGCAGCAGCGCTGAATTCCTGCCATAACGGAGAGCGTCTGATGGTTCAACCGTACCACAATAGAGTTTTGATATTCCAATCATATTTTGTCTCATTGTCAAAGAGGCTACTGGACTCTGTCCGATAGCCTCTTTCCGTTTTTTTTAAAGACCGACTAGGAGCATGTCGAATCTTGCCCGAAATGCTCCTTAAAAGTTATTTAACTGATATTCCATCCTGATCAGTTTATTTACTGACTGTATCAACTTTCCGTATCTCTGGTTCCATCCTCGGATGGGAGGTGATATTTATTGCTGTAGTAATTTTTTACCATATTGTTGATGTAGCATTCAGTATCCGTCACACCTTCTCTGTTAATAACAAATTTCTCTATGCCTACCCGGTCCCTGATAAGCTTAAGTCCGTATTCAAGCTTCTTTGCCAGAAAGAATGTCAAAGCGTCTGACTCCTGTCCGGTTTCAATGGTCTGTCTGATAAGCTCATCCACCGCCGCTTCATCAAACGTGATATCGACCTCCATTTTGCGGGATAATTTTTCCTCTTCCTGCCTGATATCACGGTGCATCTTTTTGTACTTTTCAAAGGCCGTATTAACATCAGAAGTTGTTTTGAGGTAAATCTCTGCTATGATCCCGCATCTGTCAGGCGATAGGGCTAAACCGGATGACCGCTGGAAATCTTCTTTTCTGGATAGGATGAACTCTATGATATTAGCAAGTTCCTTATCTTCTCCCTTCTTGAAACTCTCAATTCTTTCCGGCGATTCGGGATTTTCTTTAAGCGCGATCAGTTCCTGCTCCGGATTATCGACAATCGCAGGAGTTACGATAAACTTTTTAATCCTTGTGGAAGGGAGTTCTTTCTCAAACGGGATAAGCACCTTTTCAAACGCGCTCACCAGCCCCCTCGCGCCGGTCTTCTCAGCAACCGCAATCGCGGCAATCTTTGCCAGAGCTTCCTCTTCAAATTTTATATCTATCCCGTAGGACCTGAAATCCTGCCTTTTACTTACAATAATGGGATTATTGGGATTTTTAAGGATTTCGACAAGATCTTCCTTTGTGAGTTCATCAAAAACAACCACAACCGGTAGCCTGCCGACAAATTCGGTTTCAAAACCAAATTCTATTAGATCTCTGGCCGTCACCTCCTTAAGAATCTCCCATGGAACTTCAGTTGGCCGGACATCAGCCTCAAAACCAATACCCTGTTTCTGAAGCCTCTTTTTTATGATTTCCGCCAGGTCCCCGAAGGCTCCGCTCATAATAAAGAGTATATTCTTCGTGTTGACAACCTGTTTCTCCTTTTTCCCTGTCCGTCTGTACTGTTCAATAGCCTGAATCTGTGAAACCGCGTCATGAGGCACCCTTAAATCCACATCGGTCTCTTCCATAGGCTTCAAAAGAGCTCTCTGGACTCCGGTTCGAGACACATCATGGCCTATGATATTCCTCGCGGATGCTATTTTGTCAATCTCGTCTATATAGATAATACCATTTTCAGCCAGCTCAATATCATCATTCGCCTCATGTACAAGATCACGAACAAGGTCCTCAACATCTCCGCCAACATACCCCGTCTCACTGAATTTTGTGGCATCACCTTTTACCATGGGAACGCCCAGCTTTTGAGCAACAAGTTTGATGATATATGTCTTTCCCACACCAGTCGGTCCGATCATGAGAATATTATTTTTTATCATGCCGACACCAACTGTCTTGTCCTTGCCTGAGCAACCTTTCAAATACTTAACCCTGTTAAAATGGGTGCAAATCTTTGTCGCCAGCACCGCTTTTGCCTGTTTCTGCTTTATTATAAAACCGTCAAGATAAGATTCAAGCTCTTCAGGAAGCATATTGAACGATGGGGCCTGTTTGTATTCATCCCTGTCCGTTCCTTCATCAGTTGAGAATTCCTGCTCTCTGGGAACCATAAAGGGTGATATTATCTTGATTCTGTCACCATATTTTTTAGAAAGATACTCACTCAGTTCTTTCTCAAGTTCCTGCTGGTTTGGAAGCTTGCCGCTGTTATCTTTCTCTTTAGAATTATCATTTTCCATAATCGCCTCAGTTCTTAATCTATACCCATACTGCGAAAATTGATATTATTTATTATACCCATAGGCATAAATACGTTATGTATAGATTATATGCATTGCTTATCCTGATTTCAACCCTATTCCTTTATGCAATATATTGACTCACAGCTACAATTCCTTTAGAGTAATTCCGTCTCGAATCATAAAGCCTGTCTGATGGACAAAGATCCGCAGGCGGCTGATTATGCTATTTCCCCTGTCGTTCAATATATTCAGGTTGATTTAAAGGAGAAAAAAATGGCCTGTCGTCTGGAAATAAGGCTAAAAAAAGGATTATTTGATGCCGAAGGCATGAATATAAAAAAAAAGGCGGAAGATTATTTTGGTTATAATATAATAAATATTAACGTAATACGTGTGCTGACCATTGATGCCCAGCTCTCAACAGACCAGCTTAATCTTGTCCGTGAGGAGGTATTTACGAATCCGGTGACGGAAATCTCCTCATTCTCACCGACATCAACGGATTTTGACTGGATGATATGGGTGGGTTTCAGGCCCGGCGTGAGAGATACTGCCGGAAGCACGGCAGTAGAAGCGATCGAAGACCTGCTCAATATTAAATTCAAGAACGGGGAGACAGTCTTCACATCCAGATTATATGAGATTCGCGGAGATCTTTCCAGGGAACAGGCAAACAAAATCGCCAGCGAAATCCTCGCAAATGATATCATACAGCAATGGAAAATCTGCCACAAAAGTGAATGGAACCATAAGGAAGGGATAGGGCTGATTCTTCCAAAAGTAATGCTCGATCATACACCGCAGGTGCAAACAATAGCCATAGGAAGTGATAAGGAATTACAGGAGATATCAAAAGAAAGGAATCTGGCTTTACAGGAAACCGACATCCCTGTTATCAGGGAATATTTTCTCAGGGAGGACGTCCTTAAAGAAAGGGCGAAATTCGGTTTGCATCTTCCAACTGATGTGGAACTTGAGTATATTTCCCAAGCGAGAAGCGATCACTGTAATCATAATACATTCAGGGGCCTGTTCAGGTACCACGATCTCTCCGGCGGTGATCAAGAACTGGTTGATAATCTCTTCAAGACATGCATAGAGTCGCCCACCCTCAAGATAAAACAGGAAAAAGACTGGGTTATTTCCGTTCTTTGGGACAATGCCGGAGTCGCCAGATTTGATGAAAACCACTATTATGTTATCACAGGGGAAACTCACAACAGCCCATCGAATATGGAGGCCTATGGCGGGGCTATTACAGGCATCGTAGGGATCTATCGTGATCCGATGGGAACCGGCAAAGGGGCAAAGCTTATACTTGGGATGTACGGGTACTGCACCGGACACAGGGACTATGATGGAGATTTAAAACCTCACCTCCATCCAAGAAGACTGCTCGATGGCGTAATAGAAGGTGTGAAAGACGGTGGCAATAAAAGCGGCGTCCCCACCCCTTTCGGGCAGATCCTTTTTGACGACAGTTATCTTGGAAAGTGCCTTGTCTTCGTCACCGCCCTCGGAATATTACCGGCTGTTTTAAGCGACGAATCATCCCACAAAAAGACCACAGAATCAGGGGATCTTATTATTATGTCCGGCGGCAGAGTCGGGAAGGACGGTATCCATGGGGTAACGGCCTCATCCGAGATGTTCAGTGAAAACACGCCGGCCGGTCATGTTCAAATAGGGGATCCCTATACGCAGAAAAAGATGCACGACTTTCTCCTTGAAGCGAGAGACGAAGGCCTTATCGCTTATATTACCGATAACGGTGGAGGAGGGCTGTCATCATCAATAGGGGAATCCGCGCGTTTAAGCAATGGCTGTCGGGTAGACCTTGATAAGGTTCCGCTTAAATACGCCGGGCTTGATCAATGGGAGATATGGGTTTCCGAATCCCAGGAGAGAATGACGATAGCCATTAAGCCTGAAAATCTCTCAAGGTTCATGCAGCTTTCGGAAAAGCACGCGGTTGAATCCACTGTAATCGGCGAATACACCAATTCTGGTTATCTGAGACTTGACTATAAAGGAAAAACCTGTGCGCTTGTATTGATGGATTTTCTTAATTCCGATTTTCCCCAGTGGGAGTTTGATGCAGAATGGCATTCCCCCGAATTGAGAGGTCTTAGAGAGCCGGTTCTTACCGAACCGAAGAAACAGGGAAAACTCCTCAAGTCTATATTATCAAGGCCAAACATCTGTTCAAAAAACTGGATAGTGCGTCAGTATGATCATGAAGTACAGGGAGGGAGTGTCATCAAACCCCTCGTGGGCAAGGAGCGAGACATTCCTAGCGATGCCGCGGTTGTACGGCCGGTTCTTCATTCTTCCAGGGGAATCGCCGTCTCACAGGCATTCAGTCCATTTTATTCCGCAATTGATACTTACCACATGACGGCGGTAACAATAGACGAGGCTGTAAGAAAGGTCCTCGCGGTCGGCGGTGACCCTGAGCATATAGGCGGCGTTGATAACTTCTGCTGGCCTGCCATACAATACCATTCCACTCTGAATCCGGACGGCAAATATAAAGCCGCCCAACTGGTAAGGGCAAACTGGGCCTTAAGGGATTACTGCCTGGCTTTTGGCATTCCTCTCCTTTCAGGCAAGGACAGCATGTACATCGACGGGAATCTTGAGGGTCCTTTTGGAGAAAGAAGAAAGGTATCGGGTATGCCCACTATTCTCTTTACCGTATCAAGCGTGATTGAGGACATTGAAAAGTGCGTCAGCATGGATTCCAAATTCCCCGGTGATCTTGTCTATATCCTGGGATCCACAAAAAATGAGCTTGGAGGGAGTGAATATTATCAGATGATGGGCGCTTTGGGTCTCAATGTCCCCCGGGTGTATATTGATGGCGTATGGCCTTGTTATAAAGCTCTCGCCAAAGCTGTTTTTGGCGAACTGGTCTCCTCTGCCCATGCGGTCTCAAGGGGGGGGCTCGCGGTGCATCTTTCCCTTGTCGCGATGGGAGGGGAAACAGGAATGGAGATCGATCTTAACGCCCTGTCCTCCGAAAATGAAATATCCGATACTGTTAAGCTTTATTCTGAATCGGCCGGCAGGTTCATTATAACGATTGATCCGGCAAAAAAAGAGTCGTTTGAAAATCTATTTGCCGGCACTCCTCCTTCATGTGTCGGAAAGGTAACTGAATCAGGCAATTTCAGGGTAATCGGCAGTCAGGGAAAATATATTATCGACGAAGACATCCTGGAGCTGAAAGATTGCTGGAAAAGGCCCTTCGGAGGATTAATATGACTGAGGTTAAGGCTCTTATTCTGACTGGTTACGGTTTGAACTGCGATTACGAGACAGATCACGCTCTCACGGTGGCGGGTGCCAATTCTTATCCGGTACATCTGAATGAACTTATTAAACAGGAAAACACGAGCCATGGCGTCCGGCTTTCAGATTTTCATATCCTGGTATTCGGCGGAGGGTTTTCCTGGGCCGACGATCATGGTGCCGGTGTCATACTATCCACAAAGATAAAATTCCATATAGGAAATCAGTTAGATCGATTTATCCGCGATGGCAAGCTCGTGATCGGGATATGTAACGGCTTTCAGTCCCTTGTCAATCTCGGTCTTCTCCCCGGATTTGATAATGATTACACCAGGCGGCGGGTCGCGCTGACCTATAATGATTCGGGCAATTTTATTGACACATGGGTCAAGCTCAAGATAAATCAAAACTCGCCATGTATATTCACAAAAGGCATCTCGCAAATAGACCTGCCGGTGAGGCACGGTGAAGGGAAATTCTACGCTTCCGAAGAGGATATCAAAAGGCTGATGTCCAACGACCAGATAGTCGTGCAGTATGCCGGAAAAAATGGTGAACCCGCGAGAGGGGAACGGCCGTTAAATCCAAATGGTTCCCTATACGATATTGCCGGAATCTGCGACCCAACGGGCAGGGTCTTCGGACTTATGCCCCACCCTGAAGCCTTTCATGATTTTACAAATCATCCTGAATGGGTCAGGGAAAAGGAAAAATTGAAAAGAGAAGGCAAAAAGATACCGAACAGAGAAGGGGAGGGAATAAAGATCTTTCGAAACGCGGTGGAATATATAAAAACGTCCATCTTATTCCGGGAAGGCGTACAGGAAATTTCGAAAAAAAACAATTATATAAAGAAAGGAGCATAGAAGATGGTTGAGATTCCAAAATCATGCAAGGCAGCGATTCTGGAGGAGTATGGGAAGCCTCTAATAATCCGAGAGGTCCCCATTCCTGAAGTTGAAGCTGGAGGTATCCTGGTAAAGGTGGAGATGGCGGGGATTTGCGGAACAGACGTCCATCAACAGCGCGGTGAGCTTACCATAAAAAGCCCTCTTCCCAATATACAGGGGCATGAAACCATCGGGAAAATAGTGAAACTGGGCATCGGCCGAACCCAGGACTCGGCAGGAGAACCCTTAAAAATCGGAGACAGGATCATGTGGGCGCATGCTGATTGCGGAGAATGTTACTGGTGTAAGATAGCCCGTGATCCGGTTTTATGCGCAAAAAGATCGGGTTACGGGTGGGCGCCCCCGGAAGCACTGAGGGGAGGCTTTGCAGAGTATGAAATAATCACCCCTGCCACTAATGTAGTGAAAGTCCCTGAAGAGCTTACGGAAGAAGAGGCGGTCGGTGTCGGCTGTGCATTCAGGAGCGTTGTGGCGAGTTTTGAAAGGCTAGGGAAGATAGGATTTCAGGACAACCTCGTCATTCAGGGCTCCGGCCCTATTGGACTTTACTCCACACTCATGGCGGCAGAAGGGGGAGCCGGAAAAGTAATCGTTGTGGGCGCACCCAAGAAAAGACTGGATCTGGCAAAAAAATGGGGGGCCTCAGAGATCATTAACATCGAAGAAGTAAAGGATCCTGAAGAGAGAAAGAAACGCATTCTCGATCTTACGAACGGAAGGGGGCCGGAGATTGTTGTGGAAGGCTCAGGTTTTCTGGGGGCATTTAATGAAGGTTTGGACATGATACAGAAGGGCGGGAAATACCTTGTCATCGGTCAGACCTCCGCTGATACCATCCCCGTTGCCCCGGGCATAATCAATGGAAAAGCGCTGACCATCGTAGGAAGCGTTTCAGGGGCGATTACACATTTCTACAAAGCACTCCTATTTATCAAAAACAGACGCACAAAATATCCTTTTGCCGATATCGTTACGAAAAAATACGCTCTGGAGGATATAAACGAAGCCCTTGCCGATATGGCTGCGGGAAGGGAGATAAAACCGGTAATTGATAACAGGGAGCGCAGATGAAATCGTTCATACCAAAGAAAAACCGGGTTCTTGAAGGGTTGAAAAAAGGTAAAGTTCCGCTTGGCATGCAGATGTACACCCATGATCCGGACCTGATCGAGATAGTGGGCTACGCTGGTTTCGATTTTGTCATGATCGATATGGAACATTGCCGCGTAAACCCTGAAACAATGGTAAACTGTATTCGCGCCGCGGAGGCCTCCGGTTTAACCCCCATAGTCAGAGTCACGGAAAATAACGCCGGCCTTATCAGGGCCGCTGTCGAGTCCGGAGCCCTGGGAATAATCGTTCCCCATGTATTGAGCGCTAAAGAGGCGCGCAAGGCCCTGGACGCGTTAAGGTATCCTCCTGAGGGGAAATGCGGGATCTGCCCTTCAATAAGAGCCTCCTATTATTCTCAGGACTTCTGGGAAGATTATATGGACTATTCAAATAAAAATGTCATGTTTATCCCCCTGCTTGAAGATGTTGAAGCAATTGAAAAAGCTGAAGAGATCATTGACTTGCTTAAACCTGGCAGGGACGCTGTCGGGCTGGGTCTGGCCGACATCTCCAATTCCCTTTTGACCAAACCGGGAGAGAAGGTCAACTGGCAGCACCCATATTTAAAAGAAGCCTTCGACAGAGTTATGGGCATAACAAAAAAGGCGGATATCCCCATAATGGGAATGGCCTGGCCGAATGCGGATCTTGAAAGCGCAAAAGCGGTTGTTGCCAATGGCACAAAGATAATGATCTTTTTCCCTGACCAGCATTTCTGGTATGAAATGTGCCGCAACATCATCACTGCAATGAAAGATTTGAACCGATAATTACTGTAACGACCCTCGTCTGTAAGACGAGGGGTTAAAAGCCGGTTGATTGAAATCAACTAAATATTTAACGTCCGGAAAAGGAGTAAAAAAAAACGATGTCATCTGCGCTTGAAGACCTTATGGTCGTTGAGATAGCCGGGGCGGCGGCAGTGCCCATGGCCGGTCGCCTCCTTGCGGATTGGGGAGCGGATGTGATACACATCGAAAATCCCAACACCGGTGATGCCCTTCGGCATGTCCAGGCATCAGCGGGTGAGGTGGGTACAATCGGAGGGGGAGCGGCAACCATAGCATTATCGGACATCCCCTATGTAATGCTCAACTACAACCGCGGCAAGAGAAGCCTTACGGTCGATCTCTCCACCGAACAGGGACAGGAGATCGTGCATAGATTGCTCGAGAAGGCTGATGTCTTTCTTTCAAACATGAGACCCTACGAGATGGAAAAGTGGAATCTCAAGTACGATACGGTAAACCGTCAAAACCCCGGATTGATTTATGCCTCGATGAATGGTTATGGCCAGAATGGTGAGGAGAGGAATGCTCCGGGTTACGATGCCATAGCGGCCTGGTCCAGAACAGGAGCATCAAATCTGGTTCAGGCCGAAGGATTTCGACCCGCCTTTATGGATAACGTTGCAGGGCTGTGTCTGGCATACGGGATCATGACCGCATTGTATATGCGTGAGAAAACGGGAACAGGGCAGGAAATAAGCCTTTCTCTTTTCCAGACCGGAGTATTCCAGATTTCCTACGATATCGCGGGAGCGCTTGTCACCGGCAAAAACTATGAGGAATGGGGAATCACTTCCAGGGAGAACCTCCCCAATGTGCTTGCCCTTCCCTATAGGACAAAGGATGAGAGGATTATACGTCTCTCTATTCTACAACCGGACCTCTACTGGTCCAGATTTTGCTCTGCCATAGAGCGGGAGGATCTGGAAAATGACCCGAGATTTGAATCATTCGTCCCCAGGTCGGAAAATCACGCGGTATTGCTGGAGATTCTGGACGCGGTATTTTTAGGTAAGACACTGGATGAATGGAGGCCTCGTCTTAACAAAGCAGGCATCCCATGGTCTCCAGTTCAAACCTTGCAGGAGGTTGTAAAAGATCCCCAGGCCAGGGCGAATGACTTCTTCGTTCCCCTTGACCACCCAGCTCACGGTCACGTTGAGGTGGTGGCTAACCCCATTAAACTGAGCAAAACATCGCATACCGTTAAAGCAGACCCGGAGTTCGGACAACACACCGAAGAGATTCTTTTAGAGAATGGCTATACATGGGATGATATAGAAAATTTCAAACAAAATAAAATAATACTCTAATTAATATTGACACTAATCTTTACTTGATTATAAAATATCGACCGATCGATATAAACTGAAGGCTATAATCTAAAATTCCGTTTATTAACATAACCCACAAACTTAAAAAGGAGGTAATAATCTTCATAATCTAATACTCATCATCCGGAAAAAGGCTTGCCACATCTTTAAATCAACTTTGCTGATACGAAAGGAGTAAAAAATGAAAGTTAAAAAATTGTTCCGAGTTATTAGCGTTGGCTTATTGTCCTTAGTAATGATCTTTTCCATTGTCATTTCTGCCAAGGAGACACAAGCAAAACCGATTACACTCGTTCTTACCACTCACGAGCAAGTTGGAGGCATATATGAAAAGGAATTTTTCCAGCCATGGATTGCCGAGATGGAGAAGCGTACCAATGGAAAGGTAAAGATCGAACCCCATTATGGCGGAGAGCTGGTCAACATGATGGATGCATACGACGCGGCCAGAAAAGGATCGGTCGATATAGCGCAGTTCCTTCAGATGATGGTAACCGGGAAGTTCCCCATGGATGAGATTGTCGCTTTCACTTCATACGATAAGCTTAATTACAGGCCCAGCTGGACCCTCTGGCAGCTTTACAATAAATTTCCGGAGTTTAAGAAGGAATATGATGAGGTAAAACTCCTTTGGCTGGGCGCCACCTTCTTTACGTCCTTTACCACCCCCAAGAAGACCGGACCGATCACAAACCTGCAACAGATTAAGGGCAAAAAGTACGTCGGTATAGGAAAATGGGCGTCCGCCAGGAATGAGGCACTGGGATGGTCAGTGGTGTCTTTGCCGCCGCAGGACGTCTTCATGGCATACCAACAAGGATTGGTTGACGCCGGACCAATGGGAACTTTGTACATACTGTGGGACTGGGGTTGGGGTGAGATCATGCCATACTGCACAAGGGTACGAACCAACTCCTCTTCAATGTCTATTGTGATGAACCTCGACAAATGGAACAGCCTGCCAAAGGATGTCCAGGATGGCATAGACACCGTGACTGAGTGGGCTATAAATTATCACGATGAATGGTCAGTTAAGACGGACATAGAACTCAAACCAAAGGTGGCGGAAAAATACGGGACCGAGTTTTTTGAAATTACCAAAGAGGAGGCCGCCAAATGGATGGCTGCCGATGCGCCCGTAAAGGAAAAATTCGCCGCCGAACTGGAGTCAAAGGGTTTGCCCGGTAAGGCGTTGATGGAAGAATGGCTGCGTCTTGAAAATGAATACTCCACACCACCGAAATAAACTGGGTAATGCCTTAAACAGATCAAATATTTTTTAGAGAATACTGCATGTATGACCCGCTCACTCTTTTTACGACACGATTCAATCAGACGGGAGGGGGAGGGTCATATTATTTGGTTTTATGACGAAAATGTCACCACCAGATTGTGAAACCGCAGATTAACCCTGAAACCGGATAAGAGCGGGGAAAAATGTACTGGTTAAACAAAATCATCAGTATCCTGGATAAGGTTGGCGTGTTCAGCCGATGGACTAACATAGCAGGCCTGGCAGCTCTTTTTTCCATGGTTCTTGTAACCTTTGTCGATGTCTTCATGCGCTATATCTTCAATCGGCCCATTAAGGGTGTCCTGGAGATTACCGAGGTCATCATGATCTGCGCTATCTTTCTAGCCGTGGCACATACTTATGACGACAAGGGCCATGTTTGCATTGATGTGATTACGAGCAAGTTGTCAGACAAGGCAAAAACAATCATGGAATTTATGACAACCTTGATCGGCGTGGGCATATTTGTAATTATTGTATGGCAGGTTCTGGAGGTGACTATCCTGTTCCTAGAAGACCGAAGGATACACAGCCAGCTCATAATGATTCCCAGCGGCCCATTTGCGGCCGTAATAGCGCTCGGGTGTACGTCGGTACTGCTACTGGTTATCCGCGACCTTTTGCGTAATGCTGTTGAGGCCGTCCGGCTTGGCCTGACACGGTATAACTGGATATTGATGATCGGTCTCCCGATCATTTTTATTATAGCCTCATCATTCTGGGTACAAAGTTCCCTGTGGAATCTTAGCAAGCCCACAGTTGGCCTCATTGGAATCATATTCTCTTTCGCCTTATTTCTGAGCGGCATGCCTGTGGCCCTTGTGCTGATTCTGACAAGTTTTTTGTTTATCAGTAATATTCGCGGCGTGAACGCCGGGCTTGACATGATCGGTACGGACTTCTACCGTACAACAGGTTCTTATTCATGGTCGGTTCTTCCTTTTTTCGTGCTTATGGGGTTTTTCTGTCTCTTCGGCAAATTCGGTGAGGACCTCTATTACGCAGCCTATCGCTGGCTGGGACACCTGCGGGGAGGCTTGGCAGTATCTACAATCGGCGCTTCAACGGCCTTTGCGGCGGTTGTTGGCGATCCTATAGCATCAGTCGCCACCATGGGAACCACCGCCCTTCCGGAGATGAGAAAATATCATTATGATGACCATCTGTCAGCCGGGAGCATTATCGGCGGAGCGTCAATCGGCCCTGTCGTCCCCCCGAGTGTCCCCTTCGTGATATACGGTCTTCTAACAGGTGTCTCCATAGGTGGTCTTCTCCTGGCCGGGCTGATTCCCGGAATTATCATGGCTTTCTGTTTTATCCTTATAATCTACGTCTGGTGCCGTCTTTACCCCAATGCCGGCCCTGCCGGAGAAAAGTCGGGATGGATCCAAAGGATCGTGTCACTCAGGGCGGGGGGACCTGTCCTGCTTTTATTTATTCTGGTTATCGGTGGCATATATATGGGTGTCTTTACCCCTACTGAAGGGGGCTCCATAGGCGCGGTAGTCTCTCTCACAATAGCTCTGATCATGAGGCGTTATACCTGGAAAATCTTTGCTCATGCCCTTGCCGAGGCAGGAAAAGTTGTTTCCATGACCTTCCTTATCCTGATCGGCGCCCTGATGTTCAGCCGGTTTATGGCATGGTGCAACATTCAAGGCACGGCAACCGAACTGATTAAGGGACTTGGTTTATCTCCCAACGTGTTTGTGGTGATTATGCTTATAATGGTTTTTATTTTAGGTTTCGTTATTGACATCTTGCCCTTACTTCTGATCGGAGTGCCCATCGTCCACCCCATAGCCGTAAGTCTAGGGATTGACCCTATATGGTTTGCCGTGCTTATGGTTCTTACAATAAATCTTGGTGACCTAACACCGCCGATCGGTGTGGTACTTTTTACACTCAAGGTAATATCCAAGGACCTCCCTATCGTTGTTATATTCAAGGGTGTGATGCCCTTTGTCCTTGCCACGATGTTAGCCATAATACTCATTTACCTTTTTCCAGCTCTGGCCACGTGGCTGCCGGGTCTAAGATCATAGTTCCCTGTTAACATGCAAAACCGGAGATCGAACGCTATAAACCGCGACGAGACTTTTGGTCATTGAATGATCCCCAAACGTCAATATCAATCATACAGGAAGAGGGCGAAATATGGCTGAAACAAAATACGGTAAATACATTATTACTGATTTAAAAAAGAAATTTGATTCTCCCTATGAGACGAAAATCAGACCTGAAGACCAGACGGAAATCCTATTTCTGGATGATGATGTTATAAAAGGCGCTTTTGTCGTGGAAGCAGTCTGGTTCTGGCCTGACAGGGTTAACAGGGAGGAAGGCGACGTCGTACCTCACACGCATGATTATGATGAAGTCCTGGCCATGTTTGGCACAAACATGGACGATCCTCATGATCTGGGAGGGGAATGCGAGGCATGGCTGGGGGATGAAAAGCATATCATAAACAAAAGCGCTTTAATCTACATACCCAGGGGACTGCAGCACGGACCGTTTAAATTCACACGACTTGACAGGCCGGTCTTCCATTTTGTTGTTTGTGTCGGCAAAAAGTATTCTTAAATGAACAGGCAATAGACTGTTGACACTGGACGCTCTCGGGATCAACAAAGTAACCGAGTGACCTGACTGATATCCTCAACTTCTTCCAATCCTTTTAACAGGTCAATCAGAATGTCAACTCCGCTTTCGGATAAGGGTCTGACCGAATAACTCGCGCAATCTCTAAATTTGTTAATAAGATCCTCCATACTCAAAGGATTTTTAGGATTACCATGAGGAAATTTCACTTCCTTCGCGTATAGACCGCTATCTCTCGTCTTTATTTTAACAATCGCATGATAAGGCATAGGATCTCCAGCTGATATACTGCTATTAAGCTGATAGTTTACTTTGTCGGCCATTTTGTGTATCGCCGGATCATGAAGATTTTCAGTTAGAAAGTCTCCCAGAAGAACCTTGCCTCTGGTCGCTGCCAGCGCTACCGTATAGGGAATGCTCAATTTAGCGTTTATACTCAGCTTCGGATTCCTCTTCTCCTCCAGCGGCTCGCAAAGATTTATGCTGTTATTATCCACAACAGCCGTGATTTCCTCTATTTCATCCGGTTTGAGATCATTTTCACGGACGAGATCGAGGGTGGCTCCGATATAGGCATGCGTGACCCTGCAGGAGGGCCACGGCTTGAAGCTTACGGTTGTCCCCAGAAATTTAATCCCAAGATCCGATGTTAAGGCCTCAGGGTTATATTCATTATTGAAATATAATGCGTATAACCCCATTTTCCCTTCCAGGCTGTTTGTCACGCCTGTAATACCTCTAGCCGCCATGAGGGCAGAGAGAACGCCGTTTCTCCCGGGGAAACCATCGCGTATCGCTCGTACTACGGAATCAATATCAGCAGCCATCTCCTTGCTGCCAGCCGCCTGATGAATAGCGATGCCAAACGCGCTGACCATCTGTTCCTTGTTTAGGCCAAGCAGCTTACCGGCCGCCGCTGTTGAAGAGAAAGTCCCCAGTATCGGAGGCAAAAAAAAGTCGTAGTCACCCTGGGATTTTGGCAAAGCGGCGCCGAGGCGGCACACGACGTCGATGCCCAGGGCGACCGCGACAATAAAATCTTTTCCGGCAACACCGCCCACACGCTCCGCCATTGCCAGGGCCGCGGGTATGGTGCTCCCGCTGGGATGACAGTTTGCGCTGTCATGGACATCATCATAGTCCACTGCATGGGACATCGAACCGTTGGCAAACGCCGCCATCAATGCCGGGACCTTTCCCCCATAGCCGATAATCGTGCTCTCCTCCCTGCCACCCATCTCTTTAACCATATCCACGATCCCGTTGCAGGCCGGTTCAGCGCCGCTCCCTGCGAGCATAACGCCAATCGTGTCAAGGATACACCTCTTTGCCATCTCCCGGGCCTCCACGGGGAGATCCTCATACCTAATCCTGACTACATTCTCCGCAAGCGCAAAATTCGCGTTCATCATGATCTTATCCTCCTTTTTTTAATTACCAAGATCGTATCACCGGGATTGTTCATCTCCGGTCGAGCGATAACTGTTCAGATACTCCTCGAACGCCTTTCGCCCTTCTTTTTCCCAGAATTCCCTGTAGGGGCCCCAATATGCCGCATCAGAACCCATCCGGTCGGGAGAATGAGTTTTTCCCCCGAAATGTCCATCAAAATGGTCATGCCCTTTTTTATGGGGAAAGGGATGATCGGAATCCTTATGAGGATGCCCGATACCTCCAAAAAGCAGCTTTCCCAGGATAATCAATCCAACGGCCTGCCAGTAAGTGGGCTGGGGAAGGTTAAATAAAGGAGTAAGTGTTACACCCCAGAGCCATTTAACCAGAATACCGAACATAAAGGCAAAGAAGCATGCTATAACAACACCCACAATAACCCAACCAATGATACGGGTTATTTTTGCCGAGGTAAGGTGCCGGTGATTTTTAGTCCACCCGTTATTTCCGTTTGTTTTCTTTGGTTCCATGATATTCATAGGTTTTCCTCCTTTTTTCTAAGCCTGTTATGAATCTGCTGCTGGATTTTATTAATAGCGCGGGATTTTCGGGAAAGAAGAGTATTAACAGGAATATTCCATATCTTCGACAAATTGCCAAAAGTGTGCCCCTCAATATCCGTGGCAATGATAAGCCCCTTTTCTTCATCACTTAGCCCGTCCAGCAGCTTGTATAAATCATGAGCTATTTCCATTTGCCGTATTTCCGGCGCGGAAATATAACCGCTTGAGTCAACTACCTGTCTGAGACTCGGTGATTCCATTTCCGATTCATCTTCTCTTTGAGCAATGAACGTTCTCCTCTTTCGGAAATAAACGGTTTGAATTGCAATCTGGCATACTTCTGGTGATGCTTAACATATTCCTCTGTTCTCAACTCTCCACTGATATCCTGGCTTTCATGGGGGATTCTCTTAAACATAATAACCTCCTTTTTCCCGGTTCTTTGCCTTTTAGAGCTTAGACGCACCGAGTCGGAAAATTATTGCGCCCCCATTAAATTAATGCGGGGTGCAACAGAGGCCGGCATGTATTGAGCCGAAGTTTCATGGGGATCATTCTGAAAGTTTTAGAAGGATCCCTTTTCTTTTTGCCCTGCCTATGGGAGCCTTTAATAACAGTACTTCAAGAACCAGATAAGCAAAGACCAATAGATACCCCAGGTTAAGAGGCCGGTTAAAGATGGATTCAAACCCATAGAATTGGCGGAAGTACTCCAGAAAATAGGTCAGGGGGATGATTTTTGCGATATACATGATCCACCCGGGCAGGATGGAGATCGGATAGTAGATCCCGCATACGAGAAGCATGAGACTTACAAGAGACCAGGCGGCTATCTCGGCCCGGTTTCCGAAAATCAGGACCAGGATACATACCATTAAGCCTACCATCGCCCCGTTAAGAAAAAGACCGAAAGCAAAGAGAGATTTTGCCGATGCCCCCGGTACAGTGAAGTCGAAATCAAACATAAGATAGCTCGCAACCATAAGAATAAGTAAAACCACCGTGCCTCTGATGACACCCATCAAAAGGGATCCAAGAAGCATGTGCCTTATGCCCACAGGCGCTATAAACCCATGCTTGACGGCCTTGCTCCATACATCATACAGCAGGGAGTAGCAGACATCGAGCTGGCATACCTGTATAGCTCCCATGGCTATCACGCCCAGCAGGATAAATGCCCGCATCTCCGTCCCAAGCTGCGTGAATTCGGCTAGCAGGCCGACGGACAGAAATCCCACAACCGGCCAGAAGATTATCTCAAAAAACGTGAAGATATTTCTCCTGGTCATGGTCCAGTTTTTATACGCAAATGCGGTTATCTTTGTCATCTCACCTTGCAAGGCTGATAAAGACATCTTCAAGATCGACCTCCTGAATGGTGAGATTTTTTATTCTGATTCCGCTTAACACGCACAGGTCAAGGATTCCCGGAAGGCGTTCTCTGTGATTATCTACGACAATCCTGCAATACCCGGCTCCTTGTTCGAATTCGTAGATTCCCTCCAGCCCGTTAAATGAAGGAGAAGGTCCGGTCGCATCGAAAAAGATGGTAATCCTGTCACCCAGGCGAAGTTCCTGCTTCAGATCCAGCGGCATTCCGAAGGCCTTTACTAACCCGTCTTTTATGAAGACAAGTTTTTGGCAGAGGATCTCGGCCTCCTTCATGTTGTGGGTGGTCATAATGATTGTTGTGCCCTTTTCCTTGTGAATATGTAATATCGACTCCCTGACACGCCTGGCGACATCCGGATCAAGTCCCACAGTGGGTTCATCCAATAACAGAAGTTCCGGGTCGTTGATGAGTGATTTTGCCAGAGACAGTTTCTGCTTTGTGCCGGTGGACAGGCCGTCAAAAGGAACTCTGGCGAAATCTCCAAGATCAAAGATGCCTATAAGTTCTTCTACTTTTCTTTTACGAGCCTTGCCCGACAGGCCATAGAGCATGGCATAATAGTTGAGGTTCTCCTGGACCGTCATGCTCCAGGGGAAATTAGCATGCCCCGACGACAGGTTTATCCTGTCTTTCACGGTGCCGGCATGGTCTTTCATATCTACTCCCAGTACCCTTACCAGGCCCTTCTCGGCGGTGATAAGATTGACAAGTATGGAGAGCAATGTTGTCTTGCCCGCGCCGTTGGGTCCCAGGATCCCCCAGAAAACCCCCTCCGGAACTTCTAAGGTCACGCCCCTTAACGCGTGTTTTTGCTTTTTCCCACGTTATTACCTTGAATTTTCATCGCCTGTTTGTTTTGAGAATAAACTCATAGAGTTTAGGCGAGAGATATACGGATTGTCAATATTGATCATTCAACCAAAATCCACAAACTGATTTTAAAAACACTAAAGTTGCCTCATCAAGGCATGCCTGGATCCCGTGATTGAATCACAGAATGACCAAGTCACCTGTGTCATTCTGCGGCTTGACCACAGAATCCATTTGATTGTTTATTCATTTTCCCTATCCTTTATGGTATTATCGACAATCAATATTGTCTGAAAAAGATATGATGAAACAGAGAAATATATACATAATATCCGGATGCGTTATAGCGGTTATTATAGTCTATTTACTCATTCCATCGTCCCATGAAATCAGGAATGCCAACCCTGTCAGTGATACCATTGTCTGCTTCGGCGACAGCCTTACCTATGGTACCGGCGCTGAAGAGGGCATGGACTATCCTTCCCAGTTGTCCAGATTAATCGGAAGAGATATCATTAACGCTGGAATTCCTGGAGACACGACAGCATCGGCGCTTTCCCGCATAGGCAACATCCTCGATTTAAATCCGGGGATTGTTTTTTTAACACTGGGTGGAAATGATTTGAAAAACAGGGTGAATAAAGATATAGCCTTTAGTAATCTTGAGATCATAATAACCAGACTCCAGGATAAAGGGGCCATGGTAGTTCTTGGCGGGATAGATGTCCCGGTTTGGGGCAGAGGTTTCGGTGATGCCTATCAAGATCTGGCTGAAAAGACTGGAGCCATACTCGTTCCCAATGTTTATAAGGATATTATAGGGAAACGGCATCTTATGAGCGATACTATACATCCCAACAGTAAAGGATACACGATCATGGCAAAACATTTTTATGAGGCAATAAAACCATATTATTAGATAAAGCAGGGGTATTATTAAACTGAGGAGGCGCACATTGCCTGAAACAAATACCTACGACTATTCATTCATGGACAGGCCTGAAGTCCTTAGGGGGCTTTTCTATCCAAGGCCTGAGTATGGGCCGCGGGAAAAATCCGACAGCGCTCTTGATATGTTAATTCCAGTGGAGAATGATATCATGGTGGGAGGCCGTTTTCATATAAAGGGAAAATCCTCACCGAATATCCTGTTCTTTCATGGGAACGGTGAAATTGCCGCCGATTATAATGACCTGGGACCTCTTTTTACCCATATTGGAATAAATTTCCTGGTGGTGGATTACAGGGGATATGGCCGGTCTGCGGGCACACCCACGGCCACAAACATGATGAAAGACTGCCGGACAATCTTTCGGTTTACCATGGAGTGGCTGGAAAAGAACGATTGCAAAGGCGCTTTCCTAGTTATGGGCCGCTCCCTGGGCAGCGCCTCGGCAGTGGACCTGGCAAACTATCACAAAGACCTGGTGGACGGTTTGATTATAGAAAGCGGCTTTGCCTTTACAGGGCCTCTGCTTAAACTTCTTGGCGCAAACAAGTCAGCCGCCGGCTTTAGGGAAAAAGATGGTTTTGGAAATCTGGAAAAGATAAAAACATGGGATAAACCGACGCTGATTATACACGCCGAATTCGATCACATTATTCCCTTCTCCGACGGTCAATCCCTTTATGACGTCTGCACCGCAACTGATAAAAAACTCCTCAAGATCCCCGGCGCGAATCACAATGACATATTTATCAGGGGTATCGACAGATATATGGAAGCGGTCAAGACCCTGTGTGAAAAATTCGAGTAACTCCTTGATTAATGTTTCCCGATATTAAAAAGCAATCTGTATGTGTTTTTATTTCAGAGAAGGTGTAAATCCAAATAGCATGATAAAGGGATGTCATCTCATACTATGACCTTAATCCATAACACTCCAGCCTTCATGCCTCCATATTATATTCTTGGAAAACTGAATATCAGAGGGAGGGTTAACAGGGGCAGAAAGGATATGCCCGTCAAAACAGTATTGATTGAGTAAAGATCGGCCAATCTACCTACTGCTGGCGCCATCATGCCGCCCAGCCCAAAGGCAAAACCCATCATAAGGCTGGCTACCATGGACCTGCCCCTGGGCGCCAGGGTCTGTGCCATAGCCACCCCCAGCGGCATTGTTGACAATACCAGCCCTCCGGCAATGACGGCGCCCACATAGGTCCAGTCACCGGGGAGATTTAAAAATATAAGCAGCACAGGCGCCATTAAGGTATGGGTGAATATGAAAACGGGCTTGAATCCTATGCGGTCGGAAAGATGACCGGCCATCAGGCCTCCTATTGACCCGGCCACCGAAAATAATGAAAATATACCCCCCGCGGCAAGAACTGAAAAACCTTTCTCAACATAAAGAATCGGTATATAGGTCAAAAAGGATTGTCCCACAATCGACCTTAAAACCATAACCAGCCATATACACATTATGATTTTCCATACGCTGCCCAGGCTTTCTTTTATGGAGCCCAGGAAACCAAGTCTCCTGAGACCTTCACTCTGCGGAACGGGAACTACCCGATAGAGATACCAGGCTACCAGAAGCCCGAAGGCTGTGGTAAAAGGCATAGCGCTCAGGCCGAACCTGCTCGCGTACCATGAGATAAACAGAGGCCCCACCGCAAAGGCAAAAGAGCCCCCTGTATTGAACACGGACATGGCAAATCCGGATTTGTTCCCCGAATAGACCGGCACCAATCCGGTTACGGAAGGATGGAACATGGATGAGCCGATGGAACCCAGCGCGACAACCGCCAGAAGGGTCCAGAAGCCGGGTGTAATACCGGACATGGGAATAAAAACGATGGGCATTAGCACACCCAATAAAATAAAGTGGCGCGTGCTGTAGCGGTCGGCAAGATATCCGACAGAAGGCTGGACAATAAATGCCAGGAACCTTGAGACCCCTGATATGATTCCAACCTGTGCCAGGGTCAATCCCATCTTCTGGATAAACAGGGGGAACAGCGGGTTTATGAAAGAACTGTAAAAATCGCCGGTAAAATGCACCAGTGTCAGTGCAAATAGTATCTTAATATTAACTTTGTCTGTATCCGTCATTTATGGACCTGATGATCATAATGAAGTCGTAAAAAACTTTCCAAGCTGTCAGTCCCGCGTAGGCGGGAGTCCGGAACATCATAAAACATTGGACTTCCACCGCATTTTATCCCCTTCTCCATACTGGAATGACACAAAAGGGCGTTTTCGGACCTGGCAGCCTGTCGGACTTTGGCCGACAGGCTGCCAGGTGTCATTCAATCGTGACAGCTATTATAAAACAGGCTGGTAATATATGGCCCATTCAGAATTACGTCAACCTAATTTTAAGAAAATCTCCCCAACCCCTCTTTACAAAGAGGGGCTTTTCAGTTTCTTATCAATGAGAATCGGTTCCCCTCCCTTTGAAAAAGAGGTCGGGAGTCTGTCCGACAAATTCCTCTCCCCTGATGGGAGAGGTTTGGGGTAAGGTTATCAGACATCCTCTCGGGACGGATTTAAAATGGAGCGCCCTCCAGGTGATTGAACAACGATGAGGCGACGGAGCATGTCCATCCCCGGAATTAAGTAGTTAACCTTTTATCAAATCTTGACAGGTTATCTCCGGATAGTGGTAAATTTATGGCCGCTTTCTCCGCCTGAAATACCATTCAATAAAGATTATCTCATATGGGGTGGCTTCCCGGAGAGGTTTTCGAAGTTTTCTAAAAACCTAAAATCCTAAAAATAGAATATTGGTAAATGAAACACTTGTCTCGTAAGCAAAAAAAGACATATGTAAAATTTATTTTCTTTAAACTATTTAATGAATTGCCGGTATGTTACCAATTCCTTAATCCCAGGCAAGCACCCAACGTCCCATTATCTGTCTTTTATCCATTTTATCAGCGACATAGTTGATATCTTCCAGTTTGAACTTATTGGTCACAAGCTTGTCCAGCTTTAGATCATGTTTCATTGCCAATTCAGTCAGCTTTGGAATATCAACATAAGTGGAAATCGATCCGTAAAGGGTTCCCATGATTGATCTCTCTTGAAACGGCATCACCTGTAACGGGATATTTGTTGTTGCGTCGTGAGGCTGTATTCCGATAATAATAACTTTTCCTGCATTTCCGATAGACCAGTATGCCTGTAAAGCTGCTCCAGGGTCTCCTATTGCTTCAAATGCCACATCTGCTGTTCCTCCGAGGATATCCTGAATCTTCTCAACAGGATCGACATCTTTGTTGCAGATAAAATGTGTAGCCCCAAACTCTTTGGCAAGGCTTTCTTTACTGGCTTCTATATCAACAGCGATGATAGGATTTGCATTGTTCAGAACAGCAGCTCTTAGAGTACATAAACCTATGCCGCCCATTCCGTATATTACCACGGCATCACCGGGTTGAACCTTGGCTTTATTGACAACCGCGCCCCAGCCTGTGGGAATACAACAACCCATAAGGCATGCATATTCCAGTGGAAATTCTTTTGGTATCGGAATTAACCCATTTTCCGGAACAATTGAATAATTCGAAAATCCTGAAACAAAGTTACCGTGTCTGACCATATTGCCGTTCTTGTCCTTTATTCTGGATGTCCCGTCGAGCAACATGCCGCTTACAAAATATTCAAAAGTACCCTCACAAAGGTTACCTCTACCTCTTGCGCATTGCCGACAGTGGCCACAAGGAATCATCCAGGTGCAAACAACATGGTCACCTTTTTTAATTTTGGTACACCCAGGCCCCACTTCTTCAACAATTCCGGCTGCCTCATGTCCTGCTACAAGAGGTGTTTGCATTATGACCTTACCTTGAAGGTTACTCAAATCGGAATGGCAAAAACCTGCATAAGCGTATCTGACAAGTGCTTCGTTTTTCTTGGGTGGTTCCAGTTCTAATTCTTCGATAGAATAACCTTTTCCTTTACCCGTTTCTCTAAGTACTGCTCCTTTGATTTTCATTTGATATGCCTCCTTTGTTTATAATCTTTAAAGGATTGGGAGTTTGCTAGAACAAATAGAACAGGATTTAAACCTCTATTCAAATTGGTCTCCAATAATGTCTATGAATCCTACAGATTAACGCCCCCTTTTTTGAGACTTACTTATGCCATCAGTTTTACTGGAAATCACTGATTCGACCTATGAATATTTAATGTGATCTTTTCAGCTTTTAATTATTTAGAAGTTCCATAATATCCTATCTTAGATATAGCAGCATAGGGTAGCTGCGGACCCCGTGCAGAATCATATTGATGCGGGCGATATTGGCGGTGGAGGGGTTGCTCTCCTGCATGTAGAAGAAGAGCCGGTCGGCCTCCTTGCGGCCGAAATGGCGCTCCACATAGTTTCTGCACTGCAAAAGAAGACCAGCGGACCCGGCCGCCCAGTCGCAGACATGATGCCCGGGCTTCGGCTCCACAATTTCCGACATCAGGTAGGCAACCTCTTTGGGTGTATAGAATTCGCCGCTGGATTTTCCGGCCCTGGAGGCAAAATTGCGGATAAGATACTCGTAAGCATTGCCAAACAGGTCGTCCGGCACGCCGGCGCGGTCGAATTGACGGCTGCCGAAGTGATTGATGATCTCGACAAGTTTCTTGCGCGGAAGACGGTCCTGGGCATTGAAGTCAACGGTGCTGTTGGAAAGGATGCCGTCGAACTTGGGCTCGTTGGCCCGCTCGATGGCGCGCATGGCGTGGTTCAGTTCTCTCCCCATATCCCGCTCCGTGGTCCAGGCAACTTTCTCCCAGGTGCAATCTTCAGGCACAACGAAGTCATGCATGCGCGGGTCCCGGGCCAGATCCTCGTCGTTGAGTTCTTTTTCCAACTCGGCGACATTTTCCAGATAGACGTCATTGATGCGCTTATAAAAAAGCAATGCAAAGACATAGCCGCGGAATTCGGAGTGATCCACACCACCGCGCAGGAGATCTGCGGCTTTCGCAAGAAAGGCATCAAGTTCGGCCTGGGTGAGGCGTCGCTGCGGTCTCGTTTTCACGGAATTATTCATTTTCACTCACAGATATTTCTCCTGATGGGTCCGGCCGGCGTCAGCTCAACCGCATATTTGGGAACAAAAGATGTTTTCGTGATCTCTGCCCCCTCTATTTTATCCACACGATAGGCCCGCCACTCCTTTGATTCATGCCTTAAAGCGTACAGTAGTATATTTCCCTCCTGCGTGCGGCGCAGGGAGTAGGGCTCAATCAGGCGGTATTTGTTTTGATAGTAAAGATTGACACAGAGCCGGTTGGCGGCCGCAAAGCGTATTCTCTCAAGGGGGGTGGCTGTATGCCATGCCCGGGCCATGGCCGGAGGACGCCAGGTGGGATCAATCGCCTGCCTTCCAACCGGTATTGCCGCCTTAACAGCTTTAACAACCGAGCCCTGCAGCCATTCCATGACTTCGGGAAGAACCTGCCAGAACTGAATAAAAGGCGGCAGCGCCGGCAGTTGATGGGCCAGCATATTTTCCCACTCGGATTCCAGTTCATCCCGTTCAGAACGATTCCTGAAGGTATCCATGGTTGGGACCGATATTTGTTTAAAGGCGCACTTTTTCTCCAAGGTGCTCAGAATAAGCGAGCGGCTCGGGTCGAGTTCATCATGACGATACAGATGAACCACATCATAGAGATCTCTGGGGCGCTCACGTTCCGCCAGTGCCCTGATTTTTTCTGCAAAAACCTCTTCAAAGCCGTAGCTTTTTATTCGGATGCCCTCGGCAGGCAAATCAGAATAGGGATGATGGACTCCTCGGACAACCGGATCCAGAACGAGAATTTCATCGGTGGTCAAATCGAGCTTGATCCGGGGCAGGTCGCCCCTGGGCTGCATGGGTCCGCGATACCCGATCCGCCCCTGGGCCGACATGAAGCCGCGATTGTTTTGATATACATCAAAACGGATCAGATCCCCCGGAATTTCAATGCCTGCTTCGCTATAGACCCATTGTGCAATTTCATTGAAGCAGGTTCTAAGAAATTCCTGATCCAGATGATTCGAATCCGAAAGGGTAAAGTCCAAATCTTCTGAAAAACGGTAGGTTTCAAAAAAACATTTTTTTAAACAGGTACCGCCTTTAAAAATAAAACTTGATCCAATAACCGGATGATTGAATATCCCGGCCAGCACCCAGCCGAGCACATAGTCTTTTTCAATGACATTGGCTCTGAGTCCTAACTCCCTTGAAAAATCCATTATTTCAGATTTATCAATCAAGCTATTCCTTCCTTTTCCAGTTTTCCGGAACCCATAACCGCCATCGGGTGATCAGCCTGATGTTGTTCAATTTTGGATCAAGCTTGGCATTTCCTGCTGTAAGCCGTTTATAACATTTTTCTATTGCTTTGGCTTCGTCGGGGGCTTTTCTTTCGAGTAAAAAACCAAGACGTTTAAAAACGGCACCGTTTCCCAGGCGATCACCGTATTCAATCAACTGGTCCAGGTTCTTATCTTCTGAACTTAAATAATTTTCCAGTATATCTGTGACGGAACGTATCCCACCGCCAAAAACAGGGTCTACCAGCATATCAAGTATTGTGCGCGTAGGGTCGGATACCGATATTTTTACCTGCCCTCTCCAGACCGGCATTAGGCCAAACATCGCTTTTTCGGAAACCGTGCGCAACAGAAAGATGGTATTCTTGAGATCCGGCTTGCGATTCCTTGGTTTTTGAACGGTCATTACCATCACAGTACTGAAAATCTGCTCCGTAAGACCAAAATACTCAGCAGCACTCCATCCCCCGATATAGCAGGGGGAAAAAAGACGGTCGGCAATCAGCCAGGGATCTTCAAGCGGCACATCAGCTGTTCGGGATTCCAGAGGTACACTGATGTAAAGCCCGCGTCGGATACGGGACATCCACCCCTTCTTTGCCCACCTGGAAAGCATTTTGGCCGCATCTGTTGGGGTGACATTTAAAATCATTGCCGCATCTCCAACAGATACCGTGCCCTTTGTGCCGCGAATAATTGCGGCCATTCTTTCCCGGTCAGTTTTTCCAATACCGGTCAGGCTTGACATAGTATACGTAACCCGTATTATTTCATCTAATATTTGATTTAAGTCACATAGCATATACTTCTCAATAAATCAAGCTATATTCCCTAAGCTGATTTTCAACTATCAGGTGAATTTTAACGTATAGAATATATTTCCACGTTTTGTGCGGTGGATTTGCGATAGACCTTCATTATCGGGTTAGCGATCCAAATGTGTGCCGTGATCAAAAAAAGTAACAGCAAATCACTATATTCAACCCATTGGGTCGATTCTTATTACTTAGAAGAGAGATAAAATCACGGACAAATGTTTGAGGCTATTTGTGTCAATTCGTCAGGTAGCTAAATTTGATTCTCCCTGCAGCAAGCAGCAGGGAGTCATCCAAATGATAATTACTCTGATACGATCGCTCTGCATTTTCAGTTCAGATAGCAATATAAACTCTCAAAGTATTAGCCGACCTGAAAACCGGTGATTTGTCTGACATATGAGTTTAGCCCTGGTTGTAGAAATCTGCTATCGATCCCTATTCTCAGACCTGTAAAGAAAATTTATATCCCTCCAACTGATCTGTAAAAATTGTATCACATGAAAATCTGTGATATCCGATTATGCAGGCATATGGATTTTAGTATAATTCCTAATCGCAATATCTGAGGACCCTGAACATGAAATTAGGTTTTATCCATTGTCCCGCAGCAATATTGCCAGGAAGCTCAAACACCTCTTTTAATTATGTTAAAGAACGATTAAATATTAACCCGTTGCAGGCTTCAACTGTACACCTTAATTAACCCTATTTTTTGTCTAGACAATGGGGAGTACCTCAGTTTGCCCTAGCCTCCTGAAAAATATTGAGACCTTCTTTGGTCCCGATCTGGCCGGAATTTGAGGCAGGGTCATCATTAGCAAAGCCAAGAAATAGGGGTTCTGCGCATTCAAAGCTTCCTGCGTCTACATAAAACGCTCCCTTAGTTTGTGCCTCTTCAGGCATAACCCTTGCTTTCGATACTTGCATAGCTTTTCCGCCTTTTATTGAGGTTAATAAAATCTATAGTTTTTCATAAAAAATTCTGAACGTCCTTCATTCTTTGTGCTGTCCCAAGGAAAAAAATTATTCCCAATCACCTCAAAATTAGGATGACATGTTTAAAAAACCTCCGGTCCTTTTTAAAAAATCAATCTTTACCCACGCTTGAGACAGCGGGTTTATGGGGGATGCCAATAGTTGCCAGGTAGATTCCTTCCCCCTGTGTCAAGTATGTGCTAAGATCAGCTTTGATAAAGGGAGGCCGGGAGTTTGTCCGACAACTCCCTCTCCCTTGATTGGAGAGGGTTGGGGTGAGGTTGTAAGTGCCTGGAATCACACGTCTGTGCAACTAAAACATCGGTTATCAGACAGCCTCTCTGGAGGGATTTAAAGTGGAGCGCATCCTCCAGGAGATTTAATCACAGGGAAGCGACGGAGCATGTCCATTCCCGGAATTAAGGAGTTAACCTTTTATCAAATCTTGACAGGTTAACTCCGGATTTTGAAACGCTCGCTAATCCCTCAGAAATCTACGGGAAATGCGCTCACCCTGTATTTTCAACCCGTTTTCTCCAACCAAAAAATTTTAGTTTTTCAATAAAGATTATTATTGCATAAAATTCAGTTTTCTATAATTTATAAGGGTATCCAGATTTGCCTTCATTGCCATAAAAGATATACAGCATATTCAACCATAATTTTAGAGGCATTTGAGAATGAAAAATAAAAAATTTTTGGAGCCGGACCAGTCAAAACTTAAACAAGCCTATGATCGTTTCGTTCCGCAAGAATTTTTCAAACTTCTCGGGAAAGAAGATATAACCAAAGTAAAGCTGGGTGACCAGGTGGAACGGACCATGACTGTTCTTTTCTCTGATATTCGGAATTTCACTTCCTTGTCAGAGAGCATGTCTCCCCAGAAGAACTTTGATTTTATCAATTCATACCTTAGTCAGATGGAACCGGTAATAAGCAATCATGGGGGAATAGTAGATAAATATGTCGGCGATGCCATAATGGTGCTCTTTCCTAATAGTGCCGATGATGCTTTGAAAGGCTCAATTGCCATGCTAGGCAGGCTTGATTCTATTAATCAAAAAATGAAAAAAGAGGGATATAACAGGATAGAAATAGGAATTGGCCTAAATACAGGGCTTCTTATGCTAGGAACCGTAGGAGCGAAGCACCGCATGGAGGGAACCGTAATCAGTGATGCTGTTAATCTGGCTTCCCGTATCGAAGGTTTGACTAAACTTTATGGTGCGAGTCTTCTTATTAGCGAATACACCTATTACCACCTTAACAATGTCAAAGAATACCATATCAGATTCATCGATCGTGTTTTAGTCAAGGGAAAGACTCAACCCCAGTCGATATATGAAGTTTTCAGCGCTGATGAAGTTTCTGTAAGAGAAGCAAAGAGTAAAACAACTAAAATATTCGAGGAAGCGCTCGCTAACTACCATTTAAAGCGAGTGGATAAGGCCCAGAATTTATTGCAAAAATGTCTTGATGCCAATCCTAAAGATGCTCCGGCACAATTTTATATGGACCGGTGCAAAAGATTCCTAAGCAGTGGTGTGCATGAAGGGAGTGGTGAGATTGATGCCAATATAGTATGGAATGAAAGCCTTAAAGTCGGCGTAAAGGAGATCGATGAGCAGCATAAGGAATTGTTCGAGTACTCAAATGTATTAATGAACGCTATTAAGGAAAGAAGAGAGCAGAACGAAGTTGAAAAAGTTGTCTCTTTTTTAAATGAGTATGTAAAAAATCATTTCAGGGATGAGGAAAAAATTATGCAGGAACATAATTATCCCTTTCTATCCTTTCAAAAAGAGCAACATGAAAATTTTATAAAATATTTTAAAAAGGTGCAAAATGAATTAAAGGAGATGAAAGAGAGCAGGGCCTATCTCATGTTCCGTATTCGGCTCTTGGTGGTGGACTGGCTTGTTAATCATACGTATAAGGAGGATAGACATTTTGGCAGGTTTCTAAGGGACAAAGATTAAGTTGCCCCGAACAATATTATTTAATACCTCTCGAATAATTCACTAACATAACTCTATGTTTTTTAGTATCATTTTCAATTCTCTTGAGCATTTGTATGAATTTCTTATCGGGAGTCTCAATCTTTTTCACAAATTCCGCCTCATCGAGCTCAACTTCGATAAGAGATCCAAAGGAGTAAGCATCCGATTCCGAACATTTTTCGGTAGTCACTTTTTTTATCACGTCATTGATTTTATTTACAAATTCTTTCAATTCCTCTATATTGATCTTAATGATGATCGGAATTCCTTTATTATTCATTCCCTGGCGTATCTCATCGAAGATATCCGCATGAAGCTCCTCCTCCAGTGCAATGCTTCGCCAAAATTTCTGAACCGGGGCGGTAAATTCTTCTTTTGTGGAAAAACGGTTATAGATTTTTGCTATACCGGATTCAATTTTAGTAAGGTTCCTCAGCAGTTGATCTTTTTCCTTGTTTAACACGATTAACCCATCTCATGCATTATTTGATTCGATGAAACAGCCGCACCGCGAAGCGAAAATTTACCAATTCACAGCCATAACTGCTATCTATATAATGGATCACATGTGGTTTTTAAATATTAATGTTTCTAATATACCATTGCAAATCTTATATTTTTCTGCTTGAATTGTCTATTCCAAATTATTTTATAGTCTCAATCACTTCTGTCGATTGGCAATAAAAGTGCACCTTCAAGAGATATATGAGATCTATCCTATAGTGGAGAAAGAGACTATCGATTTCAAGGATTTATAATCAAAAAATGGAAATGCCCAGCCTGTATTATGAAGTACATGGAGACAGTGGTCCCTGTCTTTTATTGGTCCATGGTCTCCTGTCCAGCAGGGCACAATGGCTGCCTAATCTGGAGGCCCTTACGGAGTTTTGCCGCCCTGTGGTGGTAGAGCTTTTCGGCCATGGTCGTTCACCGTCACCGGAAACCCCCGAGTCCTATACTCCCGAAAACTATACCATCGAGTTTGACAGGATTCGGGATGAGATAGGAGCGGAACGATGGTTTGTCTGCGGGCAATCCCTGGGAGCCACTCTGACACTCCTTTATTCCATCATGTATCCGGAATCAGTTTTCGCACAGGCCTTCACCAATTCCCGTTCTGCTTTATCCGATATGACCCATGATACGTACACAAGGAGCATACCGGAGCTTATCGAAAAAGAGGGGAGAAAAGTTATAGAAACATTTCCCTATAATCCGGCCAGAAACCGTCGTTTGACCGTTCATATCAGAAACTCCATCCTTGAGGACATCAAGCTGGTGAACTTGATGGGCCTAAGGAACACCATGCTGCATACGGCTCAAAATATAAGGGTGCATGAAGTTCTCTCCGGGACAAGGGTCCCGACTTTATTGATTGCTGGGCGTTTTGAAAAAGTTTTTACTCCTTTTATCAGGATGGCTGAGGAACTTATTCCAAACATCGAGGTATTGCTTGCGGATGGAGGGCATGCCGTGAACATTGATGCGGCGGACCAGTTCAACCAGGCTATCAGGAGGCTGGTAACAGGCCATCAGGGGAAACCCTCCTGATTCAGGAGGAGATGTCAGGCAGGGCAGGCGGAAAAATCTCGCGCGCATGAGAGTATTCATACGGGAAAAGAGACACAAGCGGCAGTGACGATCAGGTATAAGCTACAAGGAAATAATCCGGAAAGGAATTATTGAAAACAGTGTAATGAAGGTGGGATGAAGGTGGGATGAATCTGATATGAATAGAGAAATTTTGTTAGTGGCACTCGGCCGAGGTCGATTGCCGCGGATACTTGATATTGCCGCTAGAAACCATTTCGTCGTCTTTGGAACAATGTTTGGAAACATTCTTTCCGGGTTAACCGCTTGCGGTCCAGATATCATGGGATCCACTTTACAGGTCTATTTTTATGAAACCGGGTGAATCATCCCGCGGCAACTGGTTGCCGTTGGCAACCTAGATAAGGTGTGGACATCAGTTCCGGAAGATATGAAAGCAGAGGAACTGCAAGACTCTTTCGGACGCTATTTCGATGCGCAATGGGCCGAAGTCCTGGACGCCGCTGACAAATCTGTCACCTACAACGCCTTCAACAACGCCTACTTCGCTGTGCGTAACCTGCGTCCTGTTGAAAATATGACATTAGAGCAACTCCTTGAAAAGACAGGGGTCGGGCAGCCGCCGAATATTATAATAAGCTGAATCTATCTTATATCACAAACCCCCGGTTCCAGAGTTTCCGGATCATGAAACAACCCGCAAAGACCGGCAAGGGCATCCTGCCTCCCCATCAATACAAGTATATCTTCGGAAAGGATCAGTGTTTCACCCTCAGGATTTGTGATGGTGGCCTCCTTTCTGCGGACCGCAAGAAGTGTGACTTCATAAAGATTTCTCAATTGCAGTTCTTTAAGTGATTTCCCTGTTGCTGGGGCGCGGGGATGAACCCTGAACAGGCCGATCTCTATATCCGGAAGTTGCTGTTTCAAATCAACAAATGCATCGGATTGTTTATTCCTGGTCCTCAACATCTGATAGCTGTTCATGCGGACCTCGGAGATTAATTTATCTATTTCATTCCTCGGGATCAAATATCGAACAAGAACACGGCTGAAAATCTCAATGGATGTCTCGAACTCTTCAGGAATAACTTCATTTGCACCCAGACTGAGAAGACCTTTCATCTCCGACAGAAAACGTGTCCTCGCAATAATTGTTATTTGGGGGTTCATTCTTCTGGCTGTGCTGACTATTCTGCGCGAAGCCGCCGGATCGGCTATGACAACCACCAGGATCCTCCCCTTCCCAATCCCAGCGCTTTTTAAGACCTCTTCCCTTGTGGCATCTCCA
>JAFGDF010000307.1 GCA_016932235.1 Deltaproteobacteria bacterium
GACAGGGATACCGAAGGATATGATCTTGATTCCACTCCCATGCCCGACCCCTATACAGTGACAAAAATCGGTCATTTTCCATACTGCAGGGCCTATCTAAATGCTCATAGGAATGACTCCCGTTCCATGGAGGACAGGCTTAGGGAGAAGACCATGGCATATCATCTGCAAAGGTTGAGCAGTAAGGCTGAGAAGGTCCTGTTTGTCGGAGGATTATATCACCTTCCGGGGCTCCTCGATTCACTTGACCAGCAACAGGCAGAGGTCATAGGGAGAAATCAACGAAAAGGTGTGGGCCTTTCCCATCTGCATGCAGATTCGAGCAGAGAGGTCATGTCGGAAATGCCTTTTCTGGCTGTCCGGTACGAAAAGTTCAGATCGGATGATATCAAAGAAATGCCGGACAGGCTCAAAGTGAACAGCGAGCTGATAGAGATCGCCAGGCAGGAATACCGGAAAAACAGCAAAGAGGAGTTGTTGCCGAGTCGCATAAGGGTATTAAACCGTTTTGTCCGGAATTATTCGCTTGTTTCAGGAAATCTTGTTCCTGATTTTTACCAGTTGATCGTCGCTGCCAGGGGGGTGGCTGATGATGATTTCGCGTATGAGGTATGGAATAAAGGGAGTGATTACATATGGCAGACGGACAATCCTGATTTGCCTTTGCTTGAGTTAAAAGGTGAAGATCTGTATCAGGGCCAGAGACGTATACGATTTCATCGGAGGATAAGGACAACTCGCAGGCGCCTGGTCCCGGTTCCAGTCAGGGAAAGACGGAGGGAAAAGAATCCGGGGGAGTGGAAAAGAGAATTCAAGGGCCTCTATATCTGCTCCTATCCGCCGGAAGATGTTGTTATTGAAGGCTATGGACGGCATATCCAGAAAAGGGCTCTTGAGATAAAATCCGAAGAAAACAGCAGGGTTGTCCCCTTTGAGACATCCATGATGGATGGAATTGATATGCGTCGGACATTACGGGAATGGCAGGACGGGAAAAAAATATATGTAAAAGAAAACCGGCCTATCAGGGGTAAAGTGGGATCTGTGGTAGTTATTTTTGATGAGGATCTCCATAAAAAGGGAGGCAAGGAAGAATTCCCGTGGAAGGTCACATGGCTGGGAGAACATGATCAGGAATCGGATATGTCCTTTTACGCTACCATGGGAGGAGAGGTCATGGACGGACCAGGTATCAGCAGGTGTCAATACGGGGGTTTTATGCTCACCTATCCTCCCATGAGGGTATATGATATCTGGAGAGATCCATACTTCAATGTTGCAAGGAACAAACCTGAGAGATTGCTGATGGGGGCCATTGATTATTGCCTTGAGCGGCATGTGGTATATGTGGCGGGAAATCCTCCATCAGGCTGGTGCAGAAGCATGGCGGCCAGGCACGGAAAGAAGATAATATATCTTCCCATAGGTACATTTTCTCCTGTTACACTAAGAAAACTTCGCCAGTTCCATGTGCTCGACGGCCACCATATCCGAAAATACGCTCAACACTATATTTAAGAAAAGGAGAAAGAAAATGAAGATCCCGGAATATGTTACCGTGAAAGAAGTCCAGAAAGTATGCAAGGAACTCAAAATCAGCGACTGGACAAGTAAAAAGAGCCCAGGAGTTTCTATGAAGGAGGCAAAGATCATTCTGGCAGAGATAAACCCGAAGGGTATGGATATAGAGCCAAATGAATTCCGTGCGGGTCTGGAGGTAGAACTGGAACATGGCATGCAGTTTAAAGACGCAAATGTAACAAATAACCATCCCCTTTTGACAGGTCTCATCGTACTGGCCCATTTCAAGGAATCCCTTGACTATTACAGGCTTCTTGAGGTGGCTGAACTGGAAGGGGATCTCCTGAAGGCGGTTGTTAGAGGGCGATCAAAGAAGATTAAGGAATATTACACAAGGCTTGCAGAGGCGAGAATAACACTCCGTAAGGCTGAGCTGGCAAGGCTTAGGGGAAAGTAGTCACTTCAGGTTTCGGATCTGAACGACAATGAGGCGCTTGAAGCTATTGAGAAAGTCATTGATTACTACAGGCAAAACAGGGATAACGACTCGGTAAAATGATAGACCGGATGGGTTTTGATAGTATCAAGGCGGCGTTGTCCTGAAAGGTGAAAAGTGCCTCATGGACCATTGATATAGGTTACTACTTTTTAACGCAATATCCTAACCGGACAGTACTGTTATTCATTATTATTTTTTAACCGGAGGTGTCAGGGCAATGATTGCGGCAGACAGCATACTCAGGGCGGCATAGGCGAACCATGCCCCCTGATAACTGCCCCATCGGTCGAATACCCACCCGGTGAGGGTCGGTCCTGTCATGTTCCCGAACATCATAAAAGCGGTGGAAAAACCCATGATTGTTCCGAAGTTGCTCCTGCCGAAGTGTTCTCTCAGCAGAGCCACTCTTGTGGTGACGTTCCCTCCCCATGCCGTTCCGAAACAAATAATAAAAGGAATGATCGCCCAAAAGGAAGCCTCGGTTACATAATCAAAAAACAGAAGTGACAGGGTTAATAAGAGTGTCGTAATGGTCGCCACCAATCTTTTATTCAGACTGTC
>JAFGDF010000308.1 GCA_016932235.1 Deltaproteobacteria bacterium
ATATGGTATTTTATCTTGACATCAACCACAATAAATTGTATAAGGATCCTTAATCCCTATAACTTTCTGGCACATAGATGGTTGAAATGGTTAATGAGCAAGGAAATATAGAAAGAAGGCATTTTCTAATAAAAAGTGCCTATTTTTTTACCTGCAGCCTGCTGGGACTGGGCGGCCTTAAAAAGGCCTTTGCCCATGAAGGTAAAAAAGCGCGTAAAACCGGTAAACCTCAAATCGCCTTGATCATAGACGATATAGGCTATAACAAAGATACCCTCAGGCAATTTCTGCGGCTTGAGATTCCATTGACGTTCGCCGTCCTGCCGCGGCTCCGGAATACTAAAAATTTCGCAGAAGAAATTCATTCAAATAATCATGAAATTATACTTCACCAACCCATGGAACCGTATAATTCGAGCCTGGATCCTGGCCCGGGAGCCTTGTTCGTAAAAGATAAAAGCACTAAAATTATCAAGGTATTAGAGGAAAATATATGTAATACCCCCCATATTAAAGGCCTAAATAACCATATGGGGTCAAGGTTCACTTCTTCAAGAGATAAGATGAATGAAGCACTTCATGTTATAAAGGACTATAAACTATTTTTTATAGACAGCCTGACAACAAGTCAATCCACCGCCTATGAATCAGCAAAAAAACTCGATATCGCGGCTGGTTTCAGGAATATATTTCTGGATAATAAACCTGACGAGGAACGCATCAAATGCCAGCTTCGCAGGTTGTTATCGCATGCGGAGAGATTCGGGCATGGAATAGGCATAGGCCATCCCTATGTAGCAACTGCCAGGGCAATAGAGCATTTCATTGGTAATATCAACAGGAACGACATCTCTCTTGTAAACGCATCCACTTTAATCCCTTTATAAAATGATTCTTTTCAGGATCATTTTATGTCTAAATCAGAAAAATCCTTTTTTCCCCCGGAAGCCTGCCGGACAAAATCAGAAAGGCGGCAGGGAAGAGTTTGCAGTCTTCGTAACTCATCCCTGCTTGTCAGATCATAGGTCACAGGCGTAATGGTAATCATCCCTTTTTTAAGGGCATTTGCATCTGTGTCTGAAGCATCTTCTTCCAAAGGGGTTTCTCCGGTCAGCCAGTAATAGACATTCCCCCTGGGATCTATCCGGCGTTCAAAACTCTCCTCAAATCTGCCCACTCCTTGCCTTGTAATGGCAACTCCCTTGATTCTTTCAGCAGGCAGAGCAGGGATGTTAACGTTTAAGGCAATACCACTCTTAAGATCATTCTCATCCATGTATCTGATGACTTCCCTGCTGAAACGCGCCGCGAAGTTATAATCGGGATCCACACGCGTGTTTAGAGAAATCGCCGCGGATTTTATCCCGAAGAAAGCTCCTTCGGTGGCCGCTGATACTGTTCCTGAGTAAAGAACATTGACCCCCACATTGGCCCCGAGGTTAATACCCGAGATGATAATATCAGGTTTCGCGTCAAGCAATTCCTGAACCGCAATCTTTACACAGTCTGCCGGCGTGCCCTTTACGCCATATCCGAAAAAAGAATCGTTCCTAAAAACCCTCCGAACCATTAAGGGAGATGAAAGAGAAATTGCATGTCCGACAGCGCTCATTTCAGATTCAGGGGCCACAACCTTAACATCAAAATCACCGCATAACTCATTATAAAGGGCCATTAATCCCTTAGCATAAATACCATCATCGTTTGTAAGCAGCACTTTCAAGACATCCCCCTCCTTTAAATGATATATACCACATAGAAAATACCGAATAAAGAACTTTGAATTCCGAACATTGAACCCGGAACTTCTTTATTTAGTCTTGATTATTTTGCCTTTTAATTGCTTCACATTTCAAACTCATGTATATTAAGAAGAACATATCCCTGCTGTTGCTTTTCAATCTAATATAAAGGGTCTGGTTTGACTGGCGAAAATACAACAAAAATACATCACGCATTGGACACTATCCTGAAGTTCAGCGCCCTGATTAATTCTTCATTAAAAATTGAGGACGTGCTTAACAATGCCATGAAATGGGCCGAAGAATTCATAAATGCCGAAGCCAGCTCTATCTATGAGCTTGATGAGGAAAAAAATGAACTTTTTGTGCGTCTGGCCAGAGGAGAAAAAAAAGAGCCCATGGAAAAACTCCGGTTAAAAGTCGGGGAAGGGATATCAGGTTATGTAGTTGAAACCGGAAAAGCCATGGTGATACAGGATGTCCATAAAGAGGAACGGTTCGATGAAAGATTTGACAGGATCACCGGTTTTAAGACAAAGTCAATGATATGCGTGCCCTTAACAATAAGGAATAAAACGAATGGCGCCTTCCAGGTCCTTAATAAGAAAGGAGATGAACCCTTCACACTGGCTGACCTCGAACTGTTGACTGGAATGGCTCAACAGCTGACCATTGCCATGGAAAACGCGAGACTTTATAGCAGATTGGAAGAAAAATTTGAACTTACCGAGCAGGAACTATCGTTAACACAGAAAAAATTGATACTTTCAGAACGCCTCGCCGCCATAGGGCATATTGTAAATGGAGTGGCTCATGAGATAAGAAATCCTATCATGACAATAGGCGGTTTTGCTCGAAGAGTAAAAAGCTCATTATCGGATAAGGAAAAACTTCTTGAATATGCGGATATCATACTTAATGAAACCGCTCGTCTTGAAAGACTGGTCATACAGGTTAACAAATTCGCCGAGATACAAACCGCGGTATTCTGTTCCGATAATATTCTATCGGTGCTGGAAAAGGTTGTTGATAAATTCCTGCCGGCAGCCAAGGAAATGGGCGTTCAAATCAAAACTGAATTTCCCGCCACAGCGCAAATAATAGACATGGACTCTCCTCAAATTGCCACGGCTATTTCTAATATCATCGAAAACTCCCTTGAATCGATTCATGAAAATGGCGAGATTAAAATAAAGCTTGACCATGTAAATACCGGCATCATCATAGAGATCAGTGATACGGGCAAGGGTATCAACAAGCATGAACTGGATTCGATCTTTGATCCTTTCACAACTTCGAAGAGTACGGGGGCAGGTCTGGGTATGACCATGGTCAACCAGATTATCATGAACCATCATGGCGAGATCAGAATCGATACCACGGAAGGCAAGGGAACAACCTTGTCAATTCTATTACCGATAAATCAGGATCAGACAAACTGGAGATGGAGATGAAGAAGAAGAGGAGCAGGATCTGGTGGGGGCTCTTGATATTACTGCTGTTGGCCATAGCGATATTTTTTGGGTATTACCTGGGTCGGGATAACGCTCTTGTTGAGGAAGCCGCTTTGGTGGAGGAAGTGGTTGAAAAAGCAAAAAAAATTCCCCTTAAGATAAAAGAGGTGAACCCGGTTAGTAATTCAACCCATGGAATAAAAGAAAGAAATGAAAGAAATGAAATAGAGCAAATCGAGGAGACAGAACCTCAAAAGGTCCGCATTGCTATTAAAGGAAAAGAACCATCGATTGGAATTCCAGCGCAACCGTTAAAGGAGGATTACTGTGCTCAGATAGAATCACAGTTTAGTGATTTTTTTATCTATTTGGACAGCCGGGATTATATAAAAGAGATGGATTTAAAAACAGATAGTCTTTCTCTCTATAAAAAAATATTGGGGGAACTGTCCTCCAATCCTCCAATTCCTTCTGGAGAAGGCCTTTCGCCTGAAATCATGAACACGAATATTTTTTTCCTCTTCCGCATCCTGGACTGGGAGGATATATGTTTTGTGAAGGAGGTGCTGAAACATGAAGCCGACACTATTGAAATGAACATGGATCTCTTTTATCAATTTTTTATGTCGAGAGATCAATGCCCCGATCCGGAAAACCTGAGACCCACATTCAGAATCCTCTATCATTACGCGGGATTTTTTCTTAATACCATCGGAGGACGGGCCTGTCTGTTCAGGCGAACATCAACGGTGAGACTTCTTATGACCTATTATTCAATTCTTGTCATCCATGAAGCTGATAAAACCGGAGGGAATAATTACGGGATTGATATCTGTCCGGAAATAGCGCCTCTCATGAGGGAAATCAGCATCCAGCCTGATCTCAGATTTCAGAATGAGTATATCTCACAATTAACGGGAATAAAAGATTATTATGAGGGTAAAAGGTAAGTCCTACACCATCTTTATTGAATAATGAATGGCTAAGGGTGAATCGGGGGTTACCTCCCGCCCCAGGCCAATGATGCCGCTACCAATCAACGGCGCTTCATCCCTTTTGAGGTTCAGGGTCTTTTTATTCTGGATGAGCGCATATGTTCCATTTGTGCTCTGATCAATTAATACAAATTTTCCTCTGTTGTACTCAATTCGCGCGTGTGATCTTGAAACGCGGTTGTCATTGACGACAACATCATTATGGTTTTGACGACCAAGTGTGGCGCTCGGGCGATTCTGGTCAACTTCTATTCGTTGCCCCTGAAACACAAGCTCCATTTTAGATTGGATAGTCGTGGAATCAAAAGAATCATCAACCATCACAGTCGCATCCTGTTGTTCCCATACTATCTCATGGATGTCGATTTCTCCGCTTTTTCCTTTAACAGTGGTTTTATCAATAATCCGGGTAGCGCTTTTGTGTTTGGGGCTCAACAGATTAACCGTCTCCCCGGTAGTAATGATCTGTCTTTGCTTTGCCAAGGAGACCATACGAGCGGCCACATTAACCGCGTCTCCAAACACGTCATTATCTTCCCTGATAACCGGCCCATACTGAAAACCCACATAGATATTAGGGGGAGCTACACCCGGCATCTCCGGAAGAGTAAGTGTCTCGAGCTCCCTGTTCATCTCAATCGCAGCCTCAACCGCGTTATCGGCTGTGGGAAAGGTGCACATAATCTCATCACCTATGGTTTTAATCACAACACCATTATGCTGAGCCGTCAACCTAGAAAAAAGAGAAATGCAGTTGCCGATAAGGTTTTTCGCTGCCGTATTACCTAACGTCTCATACAGGTGGGTGCTCTTTGCCACGTCAGCAAATAAAATTGCCAGTGTAATACTTTCTCTGGTCATATCCTTATTCCATGAAACTTTCGATTAATATTAAAAAGCCCTGAATTCTTACCCTGTAGAAAGGCTTCACACGATATATTTACAAGATTCTGCATATGATAACGCTTATATTATCCTTGCCGCCCGCGTTATTAGCCTCTTCTATCATCATTTCAGATATATCATCAACATCTTTACGTGATCTTAGAATATCAGACATCTTTTCATCCGAAACCATATCGGTAAGACCATCACTGCACAGTATATAGATATCACCTTGCCGAGATTCATCCCACTTAATATCAGGAACAACCCCTTCTTTGGGACCAACAGCCCTTGTAACAATGTTCTTTGCGGGCTCGTTTCCGCTCTGCCCGTTTCGTACCCACTGAGCATAAGCGGAATGATCACTGGTAAGGCTTTTCAGGGTGGAATCTCTCCAGCGATAAATCCGGCTGTCTCCCACATGGAACCACAGGATATTGTCGCTCTCCACAGGTATCAAACCCACGACAGTGGCGCCCATATAGCGCTCGAGACCTTCTTTCCTGTTAATCTCAAAGAGTTTTGAATTTGCTCTGCTGATACCTTTATCCACCAGAGAAAAAAGGCAAATTACCTTGGCGGGCATATCTTCGACATTCGTTATCTCCTTAAGTTCTGCTGAAATTAGATCAGGTTGAAGGTACTCCTGGATCACATCGAGGACTATTGAACTGGCCTCAGCCCCCCGCTCATGTCCACCCATTCCATCAGCAAGCAGAAGAAAATGCCCGTCCTTATCAAGATAAATGGAATCCTGGTTTTCTGACCTTATCCGTCCGGGATCAGAAATGCCAGCAGCAACAATCATCTCACCGTCAATGTGCACTCGCACTCGCTCTCTTGAGTTCATTGGACACTCATTTTAAAAAAATATTATTGGCTGAAATGTGCGGCCCCGGTAATACAGAGCACTGTAAAGGTTTTCAACAGTTCACCCGTAAATCTGCCGAATCTTCTGGATAAGCCCATATAGTTATTCAATACACACATAATACCAGATGGGAGGATAGATGAAAGTGTAATGCCCTGTCAAGTGATATTATTTAATAATATATTTCCTGTTGACAATTTCCAGCATAAATTCTATATGTTATATCCTAAAGAGGTGCTTTTATCTTCCGCGTAACCTGACAGCTGAAAAAAGAACACTATCAGTGTGATTTTTTATCGTCGATTTCCTTTTGCTTATTAAAGGTCATGTCCATAACGAGATCTATCATATCGATTTTATCAGCATTCATAGTCTTGCTCTGGGCGAGCTTGGCAAATGAGGCACTGACCGCGCTTCCGGAAAAAGGAGGTTCCAGTGGCATAAACCACGCGCTTATCATAGGGATCAGCAATTATGATGACTGGGAAAAGTTGGAAAGCCCCGCAAGAGACGCAGCCGAGATCTACAGAATCCTGACTGAGAAGTACGACTTTAAAAAGGAAAACGTCATCCTTCTCACTGATCTCACAAAAGAAAAACCAACCCGCGAGACAATTCTCACCTACCTTGAGCAATTTGTCCATGAACTGACGGAAAAGGACAACCTGCTTATCTTTTTTTCAGGGCATTGTACGGAAGACGAAAAAGGCGAGACTTACTGGATACCTAAAAATGGTAAAAAAGACAAGAAATTTACCTGGCTGGAGCATACCGATATCTGTGATGAATATCTGGGCTCGGAAAGCTTTAAGGCAAAGAATGTCTGTATATTGGCGGACTCCGTATTTACTAAAAAGGTATTAAAACCCACATCCATCGTCCTCTCTCCCTATGATCTGAGATACCCTGAAAAGATTATGGAAAAAGCACAAAGCAGCTCCCGTGAACTAATGGCATTTAACGACAGACACTGGCCGGGGAGCAAAACGACGGATGGATATGGCCTCTTTACCTACTATCTTAGAAAAGGCTTACTGGATAACTGGCTAAAGGTTATCGATATAGAGAATCTCCTATTTGAAGAAGATGCAATTTTTCAGATACAGAAAATTTCAGGAACGAGGCTCTTAAGGGGAAGACTCAAGAACAGCCCCATGGAGAAAGAAGGCCAGACTGTCCTCACAAGGATAATATCACCGCCGGTTGTCAATATAGTGGATGCGTTCGCAAACCCGAAAAAGGGGTTTGTAGGCGATCGTTTCATCATAGAAGCTAAAACCAGCAGCCCTGCCTTTGAAGTCTATTGCGAAGTAGGCGGCAAACAATATGTTATGGAAGGTTCCGGCACTGAATGGAAACACGCTGTAAAGTTGGCAAGCCTCGGAACTGTTGACTATAGCGTAATTGCCATAAACTCCGACGACATTGAGGGAAAACCGAAATCTGGCAATATCACGACTCTTCCGCTTGCTGAAAACATGGTAAATGTCACACAGGCCGATGTGAACCCCAAAAAAGGAGTAGCCGGTGAGGATTTCTCTTTTCATGCAACTACGGATGTATCTGCCAGTGGCGTGACGCTGGTGATCAATGAAAAGCGGTTTGAGATGACCGGATCCGATAAAACATGGTCGCTAAGCCGGAAAATAGAGGACGTGGGAACCCTGGATTTCTCAATAGCGGCCAAAAATCAAGATGGACTGGAGGGCCGTTCAAAAGGTGGAGTGCTGGTCATCACACCACCCAAGGTCAATATTGTAACAGTTGAGGCGGAACCCGAAAAGGGTTACTCCGGAGATGCATTCATTATCAAAGCCGGTACTGACTTTAACGCAAGTTCCGTGTCATTGATCATGGATAAGACCATTTACGCCATGGAAGGTTCGGGTAAGGAATGGACCCTGAAGAAAAATATAACCGAAATCGGGAAGAAAAAATTTACGATAGTCGCCAAGAATTCTGAGGGCGTTGAGGGGCTATCCAGGGATGGGGAGCTTCTGGTTGAAGAGATGCCCCTCGGCATACCAGACATCGTAACCGTCGCTGTCAGCCCAAAAACCATTCAGGTCGCAGAAAACTTCATAATCAAGGTAAAGACAAGCGAAGACGCCGAGGAAGTCGTCTTAGAGTTGGCAGGCAAAAAATATAACATGGAGGGCGCTGCTACCGACTGGAGATTTACCAGCCAGTTAGCCGCCGCGGGAACCAGCAGTTATAAGATTACCGCCGCAAATAAAAACAATGAACGGGGAACCTCGAAAGACGGTGAAATCACGATAATTGAAAAAATCGAAAAGGGTGTTGATGTGGCGAGTATTGAGATTAGCCCAAAAGAAGGAATCATTGGTGAGACATTCGACTTCAAGGCCGTCACAAGCGCTCCCGCTCAAAGTGTCTCGGTCGTGATAGGAGAAAAACGATTTGATATGACCGGTTCAGGCACGAATTGGTCACTCAAGAAAAAGATTGATGATCTTGGAGCTATAGATTTCTATGTGGTAGCCAAGAATAAGGAAGGGAAGGAAGGAACTTCCAAAGACGGAACCATTGTGACAAAAGCCCTGATCACGAACATTGCGAAAGTCGAAGTTATGTCCGATAAGGGTTACGTGGGAGAAGAATTCCAGATCAAGGCCGTAACCGACCAACCGGCTTCTTCCGTCACGCTCAAGCTCGACGGTGTTAATTACAAGATGGAAGGGTCCGGCACAAACTGGGCATTTAAGAAGAAGATAACTGAAACAGGCAAGAAATCCTTTACAATTACGGCTCAAAATCTTGAGGGGAAGGAAGGAAAACCCAAAAGCGGAGAAATAACAGCCAAACTGGCCATTCCGGATGTTACTGCCGTAACGTTTGATCCTGAAAAAATCTTCGCTGGAGACAGCTTCACAATCAAAGTAAAAACCAGCACTACTGCTGAAAAGGTCTTTGTGGAAATAGACGGAAAACGTTTTGACATGCAGGGCGCTGATACGGAGTGGAGGTACATGGCCCAGGTTGAAAAAGTCGGCGATGTAGGTTATAAGGTCCATGCCCAGAATAATCAAGGGGCTGCCGGCTTGACAAAAGAAGGGAAGATAAGTTTCGCGGAAAAGCCGAAGGCCCTGATTAACGTGGCAAAGGCGGAAGTCTCTCCCGGAAAAGGATATTCAGGCGGAAAATTCACATTCGGGGCCATCACCGAAAGTCCCGCTCAAAAGGTGATTCTAAGCATCGGTGGCGAGAATTTCGAAATGACCGGCTCAGGAACCGAATGGACATTATCCAAAGTTATAGAAAAAACCGGAGAAGTTGTTTTCTCCGTTGCGGCAGTCAACGAAGATGAAACTGAAGGCGTGGCCAAAACCGCGACCCTGATTGTTGAAGAAATAAAGATGCGTTACGAATATAATCCTGACGGGACTATCACGGATAAGGTGACAGGTGAAATAAAAGGGAGATTCGTGGATAATGGCGACGGAAGCGTAACCGACCTGGCCACCAACCTTATGTGGCTGAAAGAGCCCAAAAGGGTTGCCTCTGATTATGATGAGGCTGATGAATTCTGCCGCGGCCTTTCGATCGGCGGTAAAACCGGCTGGAGATTACCGACCATCGCGGAATGGAAAGACATAATCGATGAAAAGCAGGAGAATCCCGCCCTGCCTCCAGGTCATCCCTTTATCAATATAAATACCAGTTCAGGGTACTGGTCGAAAACAAAACATAAATTTGGCCCGCTTTACGTATACCAGGTAAACCTGTGGAACGGAAAAACAGCTTACCTCAGTAAAAAGAAGATCGCCAATGTCTGGGCTGTCAGATACTCTGAAACAGGTGAGAAAGTTGCCGAGGCGGTGAAATAACCGGATGCTTGGTGCCGGATTCTGGTTGCTGGATACCGGGTACTGGATTCTTGATAATGGGTGCTGGTCAATGGTGGCCGTATAAAATATTTCTGTCTCCATCATCCCACTGCAGGTCCATCTATAAATTATATAAATTTTATCGGATATCCAGCCTCCGGAATCCAGGGACCAACTCCCAATATCTTGCCGCAAATACCCGGTATCAGAATAAGCCTAGTCCTTATTATTTGGATGATTCCCTGCTGCTTGCAGTAGGGAGAGTCAATATTTTCTTTATCCCCTTTAAAGGTCTCTTGGAGGGCCATGCTCTGTCATGGCCGAAAAGCCGGACGCGACCCCCATCTGCGCTGACACTGTCCGCCGTACCAGGCGGGACATAGGCAGGGGCTTCGGCAGTCAGGCAAAGCGAGTCCCTACATATCCTTGATCTCGGGATGTGCTGAATTTTACGAAGTTTCATACGAGAGAACAGCATTAAGAGTCCAGAAAGGATTACCCATTGCATTTTATCACAGTTGGTTCAGCTTCTCATATCGGTCAAAAGAAAGAAGAAAATCAGGACTATTTTTCATATAATATACCCGAGGACGGCAGCGTTCCCGAAAAAGGGATTCTTCTGGCCCTGGCTGACGGCATGGGAGGTCATGCAGGGGGAGCGGTCGCTTCCCGGATGGCAATTGATGTTGTCATGAAGGAATATTATGCAGATGAATCAAAAAATATTCCTGAATCCTTAAAAAATGCCTTTCTTAAGGCCAATAGAGAGGTTATGGCGAGAGGCGATAAGGACAGAAGCCTGCAGGGTATGGGCACGACCCTGGTTGCTGTTGTATTGAAAAAGAATAAGATGTATTATAACAACGTTGGCGACAGCAGGGGTTATATAATCGATGGGAACAGTATATCACAATTCTCCGAAGATCATTCAGTTGTGGCTAACCTCGTAAAAGCAGGATATATTACCGAAGAGGAAGCCCCGACATATCCAGGAGGAAACATCATCACGAAAGCCATAGGTATTGATCCTGAGCTGAAAATCGGCTCTGAAAAAAAAGATAATAGGATATCAGACGGCATGTACATCTTGTTGTGTTGCGACGGCCTTTATCGGGAAGTCTCGAATGAAGAAATAAAAAAAACCGTGAAAGAGTTTAAAGAACCGGATATTATCTGTAATAAATTAGTTGAAAAGGCGAATGAACATGGTGGAGAAGACAACATCACCGTACTGCTGGCCAGGATAAACAAACCCGGCCTATTATCGAATCTGAAGATGAAAATTACAGATAGTTTGAGGTAACACTATATGAGTCAAGAGAAAATCGGTGATTATGAAATAATAAGCTCCCTGGGAAGGGGGGGCTTTGGAAGTGTCTGGAAAGCAATAGCGGCCAACGGTCAGACCGTCGCGCTAAAGGTTCTTAATCCCCAGGTACTTGGTAATCAGAAAGTCGTAAAAAAGTTTTTTCATGAAGCAATGATACTTGCAAAGCTGGATCACCCCAATATCTGTAAACTGATTGAATTCTTTCCTGATGGAGATAACTACGCCATAGTAATGGAGTTTGTCGCAGGAACCGAACTAAAGGACCTTATGAAGCAGCAGGAAAACGGACTGCTTCCCTTTAACCAGGCTTTCCGTATTGCCAAACAGAGCCTTGAGGCCTTTCAATATGCTCATGAACATGGGATCCTGCACAGGGATATCAAGCCCGCAAACATGATGATAGACAGTTTCGGGAACTGCAAGATAATGGACTTCGGGATCGCAAAGATGGCGGGTGCTGCAACACACGATACAGCGGCAAGTATGCTCTCCGTACATTATACGCCCCCTGAAAGATTTGATCCCAGCCGCACGGTCGACACACGTTCGGATATCTACGCCCTCGGGCTTGTCTTTTATGAATTATTCACCGGCAGGAGACCGTTTGAAGCGGATGAGACTTCACAGATCATGTTCTGGCATCTCAACGAAATTCCTGAATCACCTGAAATTTATGTGCAAGGGCTTCCCCATCAAATAAGCGAGGCAATATTGACTGCCCTTGAAAAGGACCCTGATGACCGTTTCAGCGATTTCAAGGAATTCAGCAATGCACTTGGTGAAGGCGACCCAAATATCGATTATAAGGCAAATATCGCCTCCGATGACGAAGCCACAAAGATTACCGACGGTGATCAGACCATTCTTACCGAAAGCATCAAACCTGAAAAGATCAAAAAACCGAAGCGTAAGAAAAAGGGAAAAGGCATTCCCGTTCCTTTAATCGCGGGTATCTCCGCCGCTGTAGCTCTGCTCATAATAGGGGGATTTCTGCTGTTCCAGAAGAACATGAAACAACCGGTTGTTGCGCCTGTCGCGCCGGTTGCGCCCGTTGCGCCCGTCGCGCCCGTCGCGCCCGTCGCGCCGGTTGAAACGACAGCGGAAACAGCCGCTCCGAAACCCAAAAAAATATTAAAGGCGGAAGAGGTAACCTATCCGAAAGACAACAGTATTATGATGTCTATCCCGGAAGGTGAGTTTATCATGGGTTCGGATAAATATTCCGCGGAAGAGCCCGTGCAGACTATCTTCATTGATAAATTTTTTATAGATAAATATCTTGTGAGCAACGCCCAGTTTCAGAAATTCATTGAAGAGACAAATTATGTCACGGATGCGGAAAAAAATGATTCGGGAATGGTAAGAATAGGGAGGCGCTGGAAAAATGTGCCCGGCGCTAACTGGAGGTCTCCTGACGGCCTCTCATCAATCGACGGAAAGGAAAATCATCCGGTAAGCCAGGTCTCCTGGAACGACGCAATGGCATACTGCCAGTGGCTCGGAAAAGATCTTCCGACTGAGGCCCAGTGGGAAAAGGCCGCCAGGGGACCGGAGGGAAATGAATACCCATGGGGTAATTCAGACCCGGATGATACTGTCGCGAACTTTGACAATCTCATCGGCACTACCACACCTGTCACGGAATATGAAAAGGGCAAGAGTTTTTACGAGATCTTCGATATGGCCGGTAATGTATATCAGTGGTGCAAAGACTGGTATGCAACAGGTACGAGGCAGGAAAAGAACCCCATCGGACCTGAAACCGGAAAAGAGCGCGTCATCAAAGGCGGCTCCTTTATAGAGGGTATGGGAAGCCTGAGGTCCGCGAACAGGGACAGGTATGAACCTAATTACAGCAGTTTCCTGTTCGGGTTCAGGTGCGCGTGTCAAGAAATAAAGTAACTGCGTTCCGGTTTCAAGGTTCAAAGTTCCTAATCTCGCTGTACTCATCCGGGATAACAATAACATTTTTATTCGTCATTCCCCGACTTGATCGGGGAATCCATATCCCTTGTATGCATTGAGCCCTTCAGGAAATACGCATTTTTTCTGGGTTCGTGCTAGATCCTGGTCTAAAGGTTTTTAACCTTTGAATCTTGAACTTTGAACCTGGAATCTAGTCCCCAAGCCTATTTATTCAACTCCTTCAATACCAGGTCCGTTATATCAACATCAGGGTCCAGATAACCGACCGCGTTTGGGTCTTTTAGAATAATAGAATACTTGTTCTTTTTTGCGACCTCTTTCAGAATACCGTCGGCCTTTTGAAGAATTATCGCGACAAGCTCCTTATCTTCCCTTACAATATCCTCTTTTGCGTCATCCAAAAGTCTCTGATATTCCTTATATGCCTGTCGAAGCTGCTCCATGTTCTCCTTTTTCACACCCTCTTCCATTTTAGCGCCTTCTTTATTTAACTTATCCCTCAGCGCGTTAAAGTCTTCCAGCTTGACCTTGAGGTCTTTCTCCTTCTGCTGACGCATCTTCTGTATATCAGCCCTTGCCGCCTTTCCCATATTGGATTCATTTACAAGCCTCTGCAGGTTGATATATCCCACCTTGTCAGCGGCGAATGAAATAGTGGAAACGAACAATCCCAGCGCGGCGGCACATAGAACAAACACTAATATCCTTTTTTGCATAATTACTCCTCAGTTGTTTTGAAAATGTATGTGTCTATATTGATAGTTTCGTAAAATGTTAAAAACATCTTTTTATGTCATTCCTACGGAGGCGGGAATCCGGCATGGATTCTGTGGTCAAGCCACAGAATGACAGAAAATAAAGTGCAATAATGAACCAAATGTCGCTATGCTACAATTAAGAGCTTGCTTCGCCTAAAGGCGAGAAATTTCAAATGTCTAAAAAAAATTCCCCCCTTTTCTTATTTATCAAAGGGGGAAATTATTCGTTACACGAAGGACGGCCGTGGATATTTTTATTATAGCTTTTAAAGGTTTCGTGGAGGGCCACGCTCCGTCGTGGCCGAAATGGGCGGACGCGACAAAGCGCGTCCCTCCCCCTCCACATGCCTGATCACGGAATGTCTTTAATTTCATGAAGTTTCATAAAAGTGATAAGCATCAAGGATCAAGCATCGAGAAACAGAAGCCGGAATCAGGCAGCAACCTTAACCTACCTCAAATATGAAAGCCGTATAGGTTTCCTTTTCTCTGCTTCTGTCTTAACAAGCAGGCTCGGCATCCCTAACCCGTTCTTCAATCCTGGCTCACCGAAAGTCTTGTGCTCCTTCAGGAGAGTAAACTCATCCTCACCTTCTTCGAACTCCTCTTCCTCCTCCTCTTCCATTTGAATATCAATCCAGAGCGGAGGAGCCATGAAAAAATCCTCTCCGCCTGTTTTTGACAACAGCTCCTCCAGGGCCTCCTGCTGCGGAGAGAATCCCACTATTGATGTCGTGGCCGCCTGGATAGCTTGAGAATAAACGACTGTGGTATCCGGTCTGTAGACATAATTTCCTACCTGCACATCCCCGATTCTGTTGGGGATATCATCTATGGATATCGGGTATCTCTCAAGCCTTCCGCCATGATTCGCCTCGGTTATTATCGTGGGATCCGGATCTCTCACGCTTACAACACCGGACCATGTTCCCGCCTCCCCTGCCGGATGCTTGCCCGTGGCCTGGAGCCTGAGCAACATATTGACGACATCCATTTGCGGTGAATTGGTCAATCCGATGGTTCCGGCTTCTATAACAACCTCATTGCCCCTTATCATGTTGTCCAGGTTTGGAGTGTCATAATCCATATTGGTATATTCCGGCAGTTTCGTTTCAGTATCAAAACTACTTGGCGTCACTGACCCGTTTATTGAGGCATACATATCCGTGACTATCTCGATATCGCCTGTTTCACCTGCATCAATTGAAGCATATACAAGGTTGTTTGGATTATATCTGTCCCCGCTTGTAGGCACATTGAGGAAAATACCTCCTGAACCGTTGCTCGCATCAGCCGTAAGATTCCCGCTTACAAGGATGTTTATGGGACTGCTCGTATCCGCAATATAACCACCACTCGGCGTTACATTCCAGTGAGTTCCTATCGAAGCGCCATCGGCCAGCGCAGTGAGGTTCAGATCATTTGCCGTCAAAGTCTCGTTCCCGGTTATATTTCCCGTTCTCGCGGTCAGAGAAAAGTGATCCGTGCTGTTCCCGAACGCGCTGTCAATATTAAAGGATGGAGCGCTGTAGCTGACCGTCTGCGTCCCCCCGCCCGTGCTGAAGTTCAGATTACTTGTACTGAGGGCATTTGTTGAGTAGATGTCTATATCGCCTGTACCGCTTGAGAGATCCAGGACGCTGGAAGAAGTCTGAACAGCACTGTTTGTGCCGATCCCGCTGGGCGCGATAAGGGTTATGGTTCCGCCTGTCAGGGCCGAGGTGTTATCCGTCAGGCTTCCCGACAATGCCCGCACATAAAGGGCCCTGGCGTTCGCATTGACCGTCCCGAGTCCCAGGGTGCCTGTATTGGTTATAAATACATCGCCGGAGGAGTTTTGGACGGTCAGGTTTGCCACATTGAGGTTCAACGCATCGGCCGCGGAATTACCTATGCCTGCCGCGTTCCTGACAATAACGTTATTAGCCGTTACGTCTGTCGCGGTATCATTTCCGGCAGCATCCGTTATCCTGCCCGCGGCCTCCAGCCCGACATCGCCGGCGCCGGCGATTATTGACGCGATCTCCAGCGCTCCGCTGTCTTTGATATATATCCCGCCCGCACCGTTATTCGCGCTTGCCGTGAGCCCTCCGTTAATATTTATATTTACTGGAGAAGCGCTGGAACCGATCGCACTGCCCGCGCTGTTTGCCGCCAGCACCAGGCTGTCGGCTGTCAGATTCCCGCCCCTGTCCGTGATGTTACCGGTTGAGGCGGTCAGGTAAAGGTCATAATTTGCTTTACCAAAGGCATTGTCAACATTGATGGACGATGCAGCCAGGCTTATCTCTTTTACTCCACCACCTGTGGTCACAATCGTCATATTGCTCGTATTCTGAGCTGTTGTCTCAGAAATCCCGATATTTCCCGCAGCTCCTGTGCCTCCGCTTGCCAGCATGATAGTTCCGGTAGTAGTTGTATTAATGGAGCCGCCGATCCCGATTCCGCCTGTTGTCGAGGTCAACGTCAGATTCCTGGATGAGACATCTGAACCGTTGCTTGTCAAATTTCCCGTGATCACACGGATATTGAGATCAAACCCTGCCGTGTTCACTGTTCCGAGCCCCATCCCGTCCGCGTCGGTAATATATACGGCACCATCGGAATTATCGATAACCAGATTTCCCACATCCAGGTTCAGGGCGTTTGTAGCGGATATCCCCACACCATCCGCGTCCCGTATCCTCAGGCTCGCTGACGTGATGTCCGGAATCGTCTCCGTCCCTCCAAGATCCTTTATGGTCCCGGTTGCCGCGGTCAGTTCCACTGTACCGGTTGCCGCGTCTATGGAGCCTATTACGAGATTACCCGCGTCCTCGATAAAAATCCCTCCATTCCCGTTATTCGCCGTTGCCGTGAGAGCGCCGGACAGATCTGTAATGACGGGTTTTGTAGACGTGCCGATTGCTGCGCCCGTTCCTTCTGCCGTCAGAATTGCATTATAGGCCCTGATAGTCTGTCCCGTGGAGTTCGTAATATTACCCGACGTTGCGGCAAGATCAATGCTGAACCCCCCCACGTTAATGGTCAGGAGATCGACCCCGTTGGACTCCGTGATATAGGTATTTGCGTTCGAAGAGGTTATCTGAAGTGTATTGATAGATGTCTGCATCCTCAGGCCCGGAGCGCCTATACTCGTTGCCCCGATAATGGAAAGCTGATCTGCCGTGATACTCCCTGAGGTATTTGTTAAAGTCTCCGCGTTTATGGACAGGTCATTGCTGCCTATATCGACCGCACCGTTGATATCCACGACATCGGTCCCTGCGTCACCCAATATTGAACCGATTAAGCCGGCACTCAGGTTAAACATATCATTACCCGTGCCACCCGAGAGTGTGCCTGTCATGAGCTGATCCAGGTTGACGATGTCGTCATCTCCGCCCGCATTAATATCTATTGTGGCTGGAGCATTAAAATCAAATGTGTCTACTCCTGTGCCTCCAAATAGGTCCTCAATAGAACTGAATGTCCCTCCTAAATCCGGTACTGTTCCGGCACCGGTACCGGTTATGACCCATGCGTTTGTCCCATCAGCCTGCGTCAGAGTGTCTGTGCCGGTTCCGCCTGCTATACTCCCGCTCAGCGTAGCCCCTGAGTTGATCGTAAATCCATCAGCCCCTGTGCCACCTGTCAGGTTCTCAATAGTATTCCATGTCCCGCCTATGTCTGTTACCGTACCTGCGTTAGCTCCTGTCACCACCCACGTGTTTGCTCCATCAGCCTGAGTCAGTGTATCCGTACCTCCGCCACCGGAAATATTACCGCTCAAGGACCCACCTGAGGCGATATTAAGGGTGTCATCATTCGCACCGCCTGTTACGTTTTCAAATTGGCTCCAGGCCTGCACGCCCCCAATATTGCCTGCTTCAGCAGCCGTGATGTTAACCACTACACCGCCATCCGGCGCTGTCAGGGTGTCCCTGTCAGCACCTCCGGTCAAAGTTGTTACGGATCCGCCGGTGTCAACATAAACGATGTCATCTCCCATTCCGCCAGTCACCATGCCTGTAATGGCCTGATCCAGGTTGATGATGTCGGCACCTCCGCCTGCGTCAATATCTATTGTGGCCGCGGCATTAAAATCAAAAATGTCCACCCCTATGCCGCCAAACACGTCCTCAATAGAACTGAATGTGCCGCCCACATCCGTTACTGTTCCGGCACCGGTACCGGTTATAACCCAGTTGTTCGTTCCATCAGCTTGTGTTAAGCTGTCCGTGCCGGTTCCGCCTTCTATGCTTCCGCTTAGCGTAGCTCCCGAAGCAATCTCAAATGTGTCATCAGCACTGCCGCCGGTTAGATTCTCAATGGCTGTAAAACTGCCGATGTCCGTTACATCACCAGAATCAGCACCTGTTATACTCCAGGCGTTCGTTCCGTCCGTCTGCACCAGCGTGTCTGTACCTCCCCCGCCGGCAATAATCCCTGTCAGCGTGCCGCTCGCCCCTATTGTAAACGTGTCAGCATCGCTGCCGCCGGTCAGGTTCTCAATAGCGCTCCACGTGCCGCCTAAGTCCGTCACCGTCCCTGCATCAGCTCCGGTCACCGCCCACGTGTTAGATCCGTCTGCCTGCGTCAGCGTATCCGTGCCTGTTCCGCCG
>JAFGDF010000309.1 GCA_016932235.1 Deltaproteobacteria bacterium
ATAGGGACGTGCCAAAAGGGCTGCTTTTTAAAATCGTGCGGCATGATCTCGAGATGGCCATTGATGATTTTCTTGAAATACTAAAATAAGAAGCAGCTTTTACCCATCAATTTTTACTTAATTGTCATCCTTGCTTCCTTGCTTTATCAACCCCAATGGAAAAAAGCGGGGCAATCCGTAAATATTATAATTAATAATTCGAAATTGAGAACTCTTATATTTTCAGACTGGCCATACTTTGAGAAGGAAGAAGTCGATGCAGTAGCTGCCGTGCTAAAGTCCGGCAAGGTCAATTACTGGACAGGCGAGGAGGGGAGACTTTTTGAGAAGGAATTTGCCTCATTTGTTGGCGTGGATCACGCGGTAGCCCTTGCTAACGGGTCGGTGGCGCTGGAGCTGGCCCTTAAAGTGCTGGGTATAGGTCCAGGGGATGAGGTGATTGTGACTCCCAGGACTTTTATTGCATCCGCAAGCTGTGCTGTTTTACAGGGAGCGGAACCCGTGTTTGTGGATGTGGATTACGAGAGCCAGAATATCAATCCTGATCTGATTGAGGCTGCCGTTACATCAAAGACAAAGGTGATCATGGCAGTGCATCTTGCCGGGTGGCCTTGCGATATGGACCCCATCCTCGAGATTGGCAAGAAATATGGGCTAAAAGTTATTGAGGACTGTGCCCAGGCACATGGCGCCGAATATAAAGGAAAGAAGGTTGGCTCGTTTGGGGATGTAGCCGCCTTTTCATTCTGTCAGGACAAGATAATGACCACCGGCGGCGAAGGCGGCATGCTTGTTACAAATGATAAAGAGATATGGGACAAGGCGTGGGCCTATAAGGATCATGGGAAGAACTTTGATGCAGTCTATAACAGGGAACATCCGCCGGGATTCAGGTGGCTGCACGAATCCTTCGGCACCAACTGGCGCATGACGGAGATGCAGACAGCCATAGGCCGTGTTCAGTTAAAGAAACTTCCCAGGTGGCTTACCTTGCGAAACAGAAATGCGGATATCCTTGCCAAATCCTTTTTCAATATCCCCGGCCTGAGAGTCACAAGCCCTCCTGACCATATTAAACATGCCTATTATAAATACTATGTGTTTGTCAGGCCTGAATGTCTGAAGGCTGACTGGAATCGGGACCGCGTATTAGAAACCCTAAACGAAAGAGGCATACCATGCTTCAGCGGGAGCTGCGGCGAGATATATCTTGAAAAGGCTTTTGAAAGGGAAGGCTTGCAGCCTCCTCAACGGTTCAAAGCAGCAAAGGAGCTGGGAGAAACGAGCCTGATGTTCCTGGTTCATCCCACATTGGAAGAAAGGGATATGCACAAGATCACCGAAGCAGTTGAGGAAGTGATGGAGGAAGCCGGCTTGTGATATGACTGAGCAGGAATGAGTTGAAGGCAACAGAGAAAAACCAAAGTTATTTATTAATCGGAGAGCATAAGGGTGGCAGTGTGTGTCCAGTGGGTACGTCCTTAAACAGCCAAATAAATTTTGGGTCATAGGTGACGGGTGAAAAATGCTGAAAGCTCAAGGCTGAAAGCGATGGAGTTAGAAGCCAGGAGAGAGAAAAGAGAAGAGAGGGAAAGCAATCGTATTTATCCGGAATTATTATTGACATTTTTTCATGATTGGTATATATTGGTATATATTAATATAAAGAGAGATTGAACTATGGAATCAACAGCAAAGATATTTAAAAACGGCCGCTCGCAAGCGGTTCGTTTACCTAAAGCTTTTCGTCTTAAGGGAAATGAAGTAAAAATCAGCAAAGAGGGTGATAAGATAATACTTGAACCTCTTAAAAGGAGTCAATGGCCGGAGGGTTTCTGGGAATTATTTACGTTAGATTCGGATTTTGTAACTCCTGAAGCTTTACCCTCGGAAGACGTTTTTCTGGATTAACAGTTGATTCATGTATTTACTTGATACGAATATCGTCAGCTATTGGATGCGAGGTGATGAGGGGATTATAGGCCGGATACAAAAATTCTCACCGGCAGATTTATCCCTGTCAGCCATAACCCTCGCTGAAATATTGTACGGAATAGAAAAATCCCCTGTGAAAAAGAAAGAAAGGAAAGAGAAAATAAGACAGATTTCGTCTTTACTGGGTCTATACTCTTTTGATGAAGCGGCAGCGGGAGAATATGCAATTATTAGATCTCAACTTGAAAGAGAAGGTTTAGTTATCAGTGAAAGAGATACTCAGATTGCCTCCATTGCCATGGCAAATCAGCTTACTGTCGTCACTCATAATGTGAAAGAATTCGGAAGGATTAGACGATTAAAGGTTGAGGATTGGGCAGGATCTGGTATCAGCCTATAGCCTTCTGCTTGATACTAATATTTGCGTATACCTCATTAAAAAACGTCCATTGAGTATAATTTAAGATTGACAAATCCCGGCTGATTACATAAACTAAATAAACCAGGTTCATTGAACTAATAGCTAAGGGGTTTACTGTGCAGACAATAAATATTCATGAAGCGAAGACGCACCTTTCCCGTTTGGTTGAAGAGGCTGCGCAGGGAAAGTCCTTCATTATTGCCAAGGCAGGAAAGCCGCTGGTAAAGGTCTTGCCCCTCTCAGGGGAGGATCTGAAGGTCTCTGAAAAGCTGGGATTTATGGCGGGTGAGATTTCTATTCCTGACGATTTCAATTCAATGGGGTCGCCGGAAATTATGCTGCTTTTTGAAGATAAGTCATCGTGAAACTGCTTCTCGATACCCATATTCTCCTGTGGGCGGCCGGGCAACCGGAAAGGCTTTCCGAATCAACGCGCACCCTTTTGACTATACCCGAGAATAGTCTGTTCTTTAGTGCGGCAAGTATCTGGGAAATTGTTATAAAGCTGGGACTTGGGCGTGAAGATTTCAAGATTGATCCTCATCGTTTGAGAAAGATGCTCGTAGTACATGGTTATATGGAACTGCCTGTAACCGCTGAACATGCCTTAAGGGTTGATTCGCTGCCGCTGCTTCATAAAGACCCTTTCGATCGCCTGCTTATCGCCCAAGCGCGTTCAGAAGGGATGCTGTTGATTACCGGAGATGCCTCCGTTGCCCAATACCAGGGATCAGTGTTGACTGTAAAATAGATATGAAAGTGCTCGCTTTATATATCCCTCCCCTTTGCGGTGAACTCATTCCACGTCGGAAGCTTGTATTTTGTATTGATATTTCAGCGCTGATTGAATTGACTGAGGGTTTTTCCATTTGACAGCCATGCCCAGATTCTTCTATAAAAATTTTATCCTCATCTTTATCTTTGATATCATATTTGTCGCCTTTTCATGGTATTTTGCCAATCTTTTAAGATACAATTTTTATCTATCACAGGAGACGCTTTCTACCCTCCAGCGCATTCTCCCACTTATTGTTATCGTTAAGATATTATGTTTATATCTGTTTGATCTGTATCAGGGAATGTGGCGATATACCAGCCTCACGGATCTCTTCAGTATTCTTAAGGCTACTACGCTGGCGTCACTGGTTATTATCATGCTGACCCTGTTTGTCCACAGATTCGGCGGATTTTCAAGATCCGTGTACATAATCGACTGGGGTCTGACATTGTTTTTGATTGCGGGCAGCCGGCTGGCTATCCGCCTTTATTTCTGGCTTGGGGTTGGAGATCAATCTGCCGGATTACTCAGGGGCTCTTTCCCGTCCTCATTCCTCTCAAATCATAAAGGGAAAAGACTTTTAATAATCGGGGCAGGAGATTGCGGTGAAAAAATAAGCAGGGAGATACATGATAATCCCAGTCTGGGCTATAGTGTCATGGGTTTTATAGATGATGACTCCGTAAAAACGGGCCGGAGGATCCATGGTATTCCCATACTGGGTGATAGAAATCAGATCAGGACCTTTTCCGAACAGCTGGATATTAAAGAGTTGCTTATTGCCATGCCCTCGGTTTCCTCCAAAGATATGCGCGAAATCGTATCCCTTTGCGGAGAGAGCGGTATTCCGTTCAAGACCGTTCCCGGAATGGGAGAGATTATCGACGGACGGGTATCGGTTAAGGCCATCCGGGATGTTTCTTACAGGGATCTACTGGGCAGGGAACCGGTAATTCTTGATGAAACCCGAATAGCCGGTTATCTGAAAGGTAAGAGAATCCTTATAACGGGAGCGGGTGGGTCCATAGGCTCTGAACTCTGCCGCCAGGTTTGCAGGTTTTCACCTGAAACCGTTATCCTTTATGAAAGGGCTGAAAGCCCATTGTATGATATAGAGCTGGAGCTTAAAGACGGGTTTCCGCATATCAAAATAGCGCAGAAACTGGCCGATATTCTTGATCCGGTTCAACTGGAAAAGGCATTTGAAGAAGAGAGCCCCCAGGTAGTGTTCCACGCCGCGGCCTATAAACATGTCCCCATGCTTGAAATGAATCCATGGGAGGCGATAAGCAATAATGTTATCGGCACGAGAAATGTCATCGATATATCGCGTAAGTTTAATATCGATCGTTTCGTCCTTGTTTCCACGGATAAGGCCGTTCGTCCCGCGAATGTAATGGGCGCTTCAAAGAGGCTGGCGGAGTTATTGGTACAGGCCCAGAATGGATGCGGCATATCTAAAACCAGATTTATGACAGTTCGCTTTGGAAATGTAGTAGGAAGCGTGGGAAGCGTAGTCCCACTTTTTAAAAAGCAGATAGAAAAAGGGGGACCGGTTACGGTAACTCATCCTGAAATCACACGTTATTTCATGACCATACCCGAGGCATGCCAGTTGATACTTCAGGCCGGTTCCATGGGTGAAGGGGGAGAGATATTTATACTTGATATGGGTATCCCGATCAAAATTGCGGATATGGCTGAAGATCTGATAAGACTGTCCGGTTTTGAGCCTTATGAAGATATTGAGATTAAATACATCGGCCTGAGACCAGGCGAAAAATTATATGAGGAACTGATTACCGAAGGAGAAGGGATTGTTGAAACATCTCATAAAAAAATTATGGTTTTAAGAGGCGCGGCGTGTGAGCCGGATATCCTGAACAGGACACTTGATAATATGATGAAATACGTGTCCAATCAGGATGGTGAAGGAATCAGGGGTGTTTTAAAAGACATGTTGCCGGAGTATAACCCTCAGGCGAATGTTATGACATAGATGTGGACCGGGAGTGACCTTAATGAAAAGTGACAAAAAGAATCTTGTTTTCGGCGTGATTATCGGAATTGTCCTGGCCTTTTTTTATTTTCATTTTTTCGCACCCAGGTATGAGATAGAAAAAAATGCGGGCCTTTCTGCTATCAAGATTGATAAATGGACAGGCGAATCATGGCGGTATGCGGATAACAGCTGGAAGAAGATCATGAATCTGGATCAAGACTGGGAGCAGGTGGATAACGCCCTAAGGGAGACATTAAATATCCCTTTCGCGCAGGTTGATATTGATTCAGCTCTTGATCGGTTAAGAAGTACCAAACCTGTTTTCAAAGATATATCCGATGAAGAACTACTCGAGAGAATTAAGATCGTGTATTCAAAACAGGTGCTCTGCAATATGTACCTCAGCGATTTTATTAAAAAAGATGAGACCCAGCCGAAAATCGACGATTAAAAGTTGAGGCTTGGGCAAAATCTGGTATCAGCCTATAGCTAAATTTATGATTTTAACATTTTCAAAATGCATGCTCGATTCAACCCAGGTACCCTAACGCCAAAGCATTATCACCTTTCTTACCCCCAACCGCCCAGAGCAGTTTGGGGTAACCCGAATTAACCGGTTCAGCTGGGCGTAATGTTTATCATAGGAGTATAAATCATTTCGAACATACTTATTACCGGTGGTTGCGGTTTTATCGGGGTCAACCTGATAAGCCATATACTTGATAAAACCAGAGAATGCAAAATTCGTGTTGTGGATAACCTTTCGTCCGGTAAAAAGGAGGATTTATCTGCTGTTTATGAAATAACAGAAATTTCAGGGAAGGGAACAAGCGGCCCTCCGGCAAACAGGATGGAACTGGTGGTCGGCGACATACGGGATGGCTCGCTTGCCGTTGATGCCTGCCGCGGGATGGATGCCGTCGTTCATCTGGCCGCGAATACCGGCGTTATCCCTTCCATAGAAGATCCGAGGACCGATTGCATGTCAAACGTAATCGGCACTTTTAATTATCTGGAGGCTGCGAGAAAAAATAATATAAAAAAGCTTGTATTCGCCTCTTCCGGCGCTCCCCTGGGGGAGCAGGTTCCTCCAATCCATGAAGAGATGGTTCCCAAACCCATCTCCCCTTACGGGGCGAGCAAACTGTGCGGTGAGGCCTATTGCTCCGCCTATTATGGCTCTTTCGGGCTGGAGGCGGTTGCCCTGAGATTCGGCAACGTTTACGGTCCACGTTCAAAACATAAAGGCAGTGTGGTGGCAAAGTTCATAAAGCATATCCTGGCCTCTGAACCCCTTCCAATATACGGTGACGGCAACCAGACGCGTGATTTTATTTATGTCGGTGACCTGGTTGAAGCGATTATACTGGCCATGGAAAAGCCGCGTATCGGCGGCGAGGCCTTTCAGATCGCCACGCACCTGGAACATACAGTGAGTGAGGTAGCGGAAGAGCTGAACCGGCTTGCTGAAAAACACCTTGGAAGGAAAAGTCTGATTGTTTATGAAAAAGAGCGCAGGGGCGAGGTCAGACGTAATTTCTCCGACATCTCCAAGGCAAGGCGAATGCTGGGTTTTGAGCCTGAATATGACCTCAGGAGGGGATTGGAGGAGACGTTTCTTTGGTTTCTTCGAAACCAAAGAAAGTAAGGAGTAGGAAGTAAGCAGTAAGCAGTATGGAGTGGGCAGTGAAGCGAGAGGAAAGGTTGGCAGATATTAAAGAACAATATAGGGGCTATCGTGATTTAAAGGTTTTTCAGGCCTCCTATCAACTTGCCATTGAGATTCATGAAATTTCTAAAACGTTTCCTAATGAAGAAAGATACGCTCTTATTGATCAGATCAGGAGAAGTTCAAGGAGTGTTCCGACAAATATTGCCGAGGCATGGAAGAAGAGACGTTACCGGAAAGATTTTATAAGCAAAGTTATAGACTGTGCAGGAGAAGCGGGTGAGACCGAAGTATGGCTTGATTTCGCAAAAGATCTAGGTTATCTGGAAGTGAATTTGTACAAAAATTTTGTGGGCAGATATGATGAAGTGAGTCGTATGCTCTATGGGATAGTCGATAAGGCGGATAAATTCTGTAAGTCTTGATTTATTATCCTTTTCCCTTTATTTGCCTCCTGCTCACTACTTACCGCTTACTGTCTATTCCCTCATGATTACTGCCTGTTCCTTACTGCCTACTCCTTACTCCCTACTGCTTACTCCCTACTGCTTACTTCCTAATACCACACGATTATTAAATAGGAGTTTGAAAATTATGCAGGATTTTTTTAAAGGCAAACGTGTACTCGTGACCGGTGCCTGTGGCACCATCGGACGTGAACTGGTCAGGCAGTTGGCCGCGCTTACAGACTCAGGGGAACTGATCGGGATTGATAATAATGAGAGTGAGCTTTTTTTCCTGGAGCAGAGATTTTCCAGTAAGGGAAATGCCGGTTTTTTTCTCGCGGATGTGAGGGACGGGAACAAGCTCTGCCGGGTAATGGACGGTGTGGATCTGGTTTTTCATACTGCCGCTTTCAAGCATGTTATCCTGTGTGAACGTTCACCCTTTGAGGCAGTGCAGACCAATATTATCGGCGTGCAGAACGTAATCTCAGCCGCGACTGACTGTGGTGTCGGGCGTGTTATTTTTACAAGTTCTGATAAAGCTGTAAATCCCACTAATGTTATGGGCACATCAAAGCTTATGGGTGAAAGGTTAATGACCGCGGCAAACAGCAACCTGAGGGGAAATGGCCCTATATTTGCCTCAACCAGGTTCGGAAATGTGCTTGGTTCCAGGGGATCGGTTATTCCCATATTCAGGGAACAGATTAAAAAAGGCGGTCCGGTAACGGTAACAGACCGGGATATGACCCGTTTTATCATGAGTATTAGAGAGGCGGTCCGCCTTGTTATCGATTCTTCCCTGCTCGCCAGAGGTGGAGAAGTCTTTGTAACAAAAATGCCGGCGATCAGGATCCAGGACCTTGCCGAGGTTATGATTGAGAAGTTAGCAGGAGAATATGGACAAAGACCTGATGAAATCGAAATTAATTATATTGGAACCAAACCTGGGGAAAAAATGTATGAAGAGCTTATGAACCTTGAAGAGGTTCGCAGGGCAAAAGAGCTTGAGAAATATTTTGTAATTACCCCGGCGTTTGCAGGACTTTATAAAAAAATAGATTATGAATATCCGGGTATTGTTACAGATACAGTAACGAATCCTTATCATTCAGGAAATGAAGAACCATTAACCCAAGAGAGATTACTGGATTTTTTAAAGGAAAACAACCTGCTTGAAGAATCGGTTGACAAAGAGAGACATCCCAAGGAGAGATATTGGCCGGAGGCAAAAAACAGCAGGGATTAGGCAGTAAAGAGTATAGATTAAGCAGTAAGGAGTAAGGAGTAAGGAGTAGGCAGTAAGCAGTAGTCGGCAGATAGTTAATCGTTATTTGTTACCGGTTAATGGCTGACTCTTAATCGCTTTATACACGAATGACTAATAACCAGTAACAAATAACCAGCCCTGCATACTCGCTACTACTTACTGCATACTGCTTACTCCACACCTTTTACATCGTACTGCCTGCTGACTACTAAAGAATGGAGGATAAAAAAATGAGGATTTTAATACTCGGTGGTGACGGTTACCTTGGCTGGCCCACGGCAATGCATCTGAGCGCCAGGGGCCATGAAGTAGCGGTGGTGGACAATTATCTTCGAAGAAGGCTTCAGAAGGAAGAAGATTCCGAGCTCCTTTTTGATGTGCCGAATCTCAACGAGAGGGTCAAGCTCTGGGAAGCAGTGTCAGGATATAAAATCAGGGCATTCATCGGCGACCTGACCGACTGGACTTTTGTGGAGGAGGTATTCAGGGAATTTCCGCCTGAAGGGCTCATGCATTATGCGGAACAACCTGCAGCCCCATATTCCATGCTGAACAGGCGCGCGGCAACACTTACGTTGCAGAATAATATGATGGTCACTGCAAATCTCATTTTTGCCGTTCATGAGTTCTGCCCGGATGCTCAGATCGTCAAAATAGGTACCATGGGGGAATATGGAACCCCGAACATAGATATCGAGGAGGGCTGGCTGGAGGTTGAGCACAAGGGAAGAAGCCACAAGTTCCTGTACCCAAGACAGACAGGGAGCCTGTATCATACCACAAAGATCATGGATACGGACCTCTTGTGGTTTTATGTCAGGATGTGGGGTATACGGGTCACCGATCTTATGCAGGGACCCGTGTATGGTCTTCTGACGGATGAAAACCAGGGAGACGAGAGACTGTATCCTTTTTTCAGTTATGACGAATTGTTCGGCACAGTGCTGAATCGTTTTGCAGTGCAGGCTGTCGCGGGCTATCCTCTCACGGTCTATGGAAAGGGTGGCCAGACCAGGGGTTATCTCAATATCAGGGACACATTGAGCTGTGTTACGCTCTCTCTGGAGAAGCCTGCAAAGCAGGGGGAACTTCGGATATATAACCAGTTTGTCGAGCTTTTTTCCGTGAATGAACTGGCCGAGCGTGTTCAAAAGGTTGGTAAGCAACTCGGGCTGGATGTCAGGATCAAGTCCCTTGAAAATCCCCGTATTGAGCCTGAGGAACATTATTATAATCCAACCCATACAGGGCTTCTGGAACTGGGGCTGGAACCGCACTCCTTAACGGATGATGTGCTTGCCCGGATGATCGAGACGGTAATGAAATATAAAGATAATATTCGTGAGGATGCTATATTCAGAGGGGTGAAGTGGAAATAGGAATGAGCATAGGGCATAGAACAGGGAGCAGGCAGTAAGCAGTAAGGAGTAAAGAGGGATTAAAGGATTATGGGGATAAAGGATTAGAGGGCTAGAAAAAGAGTTCTATTTCACAGCTGATGAAGTTAAAACTCAAATGGGGTATAAGGACAGATGTATGGACATAGCTATATCGATTTTGCTTATTTCCCCTTTATCAAGCGAACCGATAAACTTAATAAGTCTTCTTTTATCGAGAGTTCGGATCTGATCGGCTTTAACTTTTGAGTCTTTTGGCAGGTTCCCGCTGTCTTTAGATAAAAACACTTCAAAGGGGTAGATTTTATTAAGATTTTTAGAGGTTACAGGTAAGACTGTCACTGTTCCTGAGTAGTCATTATTTTTATTATTTGAAACAACTACTACCGGTCGAGTCTTTGAGATCTCCCTCCCTATTGCCGGATCAAGTGAAGTAAGATATATATCACCCCTCCTAATATTCATACCACCCCTCCAGATCTATCTCCTCGAATTCTTTTGTCAAATCAAGACCTTCCTGCCTGGTTGACTGATAGCCTTCTTCCAATAATTTTTCAATCCTATCCCTTTTTGCTTTTTGAATAGACATCTCAACGGCTTTGGCTATAAATTGGCTTCGTTTTCTTGGACCGGTCAGCTCGTCCAATTCTGTGACCAGGTCTTTATGGAGAGTAATGTTTAGTCTTACAGTTCCTGTATTCATTATACACCTCCCAATGTGTATTATTTAACTTATTATATTATGCGTTATATTGAATATAAGTCAAGAGCTTTGCATAGAAAACTTTTTAAAGGCACTTGATATATTGAATCTAGAAAAATAAAATATGGAAATTTCAAATAAAGGAGCGATTCTTAATGTCAATTATCCACGGATTTAAACTTTTAAAAAAACAGGAGATCCCTGAGTTAAAGAGCGCGGCTTTTTTTTACCGGCATCTCAAGACCGGCGCCGAACTCCTTTCAATGGTCAATGAGGATGAGAACAAGGTGTTCGGGATCTCTTTCCGGACTCCACCATCGGATTCCACGGGACTGCCTCATATTTTAGAACATTCTGTGCTTTGCGGTTCCAGGAAATACCCGGTTAAGGAACCGTTTGTGGAGCTCTTGAAAGGTTCTCTTCAGACTTTTTTAAACGCCATGACATATCCTGACAAGACCTGTTATCCGGTGGCGAGCCAGAACGCGCAGGACTTCTATAATCTTATCGATGTTTATCTTGATGCTGTTTTTTATCCGAGGATAACGGAATACACCTTTCAGCAGGAGGGATGGCATTACGAGCTTCAAAAAAAGGGCGATTCCCTGAGCTATAAGGGAGTTGTCTTCAACGAGATGAAGGGGGCCTATTCATCTCCTGATTCACTCCTGTCCCAGTATTCCATGCAATCCATATTTCCGGATAATGCTTACGGCCTTGATTCTGGGGGAGATCCGAAGAAGATTCCGGAGCTTACCTTTGAACGGTTTAAGGCCTTTCATGACAAATACTATCACCCGTCAAACTCCAGGATCTATTTCTATGGTGATGATGACCCTGACAAGCGTTTATTTATTACCAATGGGTACCTGGCGGATTTTAATAGGATCGAAGTCGATTCATCCATATCCGTTCAGCCCCGGTTCGACAGCCCCAGGCGCGTGATAAGGCCGTTTGCCGTGGGAAAGGATGACCATTCCAACTCACGCGGGATGCTTACGCTCAATTGGCTTCTCCCCGAGGTCAAAAAAATCGAGCTTACTTTTTCCATGCATATCCTTGAATATATCCTGCTTGGGATGCCGGGTTCTCCATTACGGAAAGCCCTTATTGAGTCAAACCTGGGAGAGGATATCGCCGGCGGCGGTCTCAGCAGCGAGATAATGCAGATGTATTTTTCCACAGGCTTGAAGGGTATTGAGCTGGATAATGCCGACAGAATAGTCAGTCTGATAAACAGTACACTTTCCGATCTTGCCGGGAAAGGTATAGACGATTCAACCATTGAGGCGGCTGTCAACAGCATAGAATTCGGATTGCGTGAGAACAACACCGGAAGCCTTCCCAGGGGCCTGGCGCTGATGCTGAGTTCTTTGACGACATGGCTTTATGATTACGATCCTCTTTCTCTTGTGGCGTTTGAAGGGCCTTTAAACGCCGTTAAAGCGGCAATAGCATCAGATGATAGATATTTTGAAAAGATTATAGAGGAATACTTTCTGGAGAATCCACATCGCACAACGCTTATTCTAAGGCCTGATCCGGACCTGGAGGAGAAAGAGAAGAAAGAAGAGGAGCAGAGGCTCGAGGGCGCGAAGAAGGATATGAGCGAAGCTGATATTGAAAAAATCATTTCCAGTGTCAAAACGCTTAAAGAGCTTCAGGAGAAACCGGATACGCCTGAAGATCTGGCGACCATCCCTATGCTGCGTATCTCCGATCTGGATAAATATAATAAAATGATCCCTATTGAAAAACAGGAACACCAGGGTGTAAAGATCATGTATCACGATCTTTTTACAAACGGTATCGCTTATGTGGATGTCGGCTTTAATCTAAGGAGTCTTCCTGGTGAACTTCTGCCTTATGTGCGTCTTTTCAGCCGGGCGTTGCTGGAAATGGGGACCGATAAGGAAGATTATGTTGCCCTGTCGCAACGAATAAGCAGAAAGACCGGAGGGATATGGCCCGCGTTTTTCACATCAACAAGAAGCGATAACAGGGAAACAGCCGCATGGATGTTTCTGAGGGGGAAGGCAATGTCCGGAATGACGGGGGACCTGCTCGAGATCTTAAGGGATGTGATACTGGGTGTGCGGCTGGATAACAGGGACCGGTTCAGGCAGATGGTGCTGGAATCAAAGGCCAGGGAGGAACAGAAACTGGTTCCCGCAGGTCATCAGGCTGTCAACCTTCGAATCAGATCACACTTCAGTAAGGCTGACTGGGCGGCGGAGCAGATGAACGGTATCAGTTACCTTTTTTTCCTTCGGAAACTTGCAAAGGCGGTTGATGATAACTGGGATGAGGTATTGATCAATCTGAAGAAGATCCATGCAATCCTTGTCAACCGAAAGGCCATGGTGGTCAATGCGACACAGGATAGATCAGGCTGGAAAGGTTTCAGCCCTCTTATAGATAAATTCTTTGATGAAATGCCTTTTTCAGGTTCCACAGAGGAGGAGTGGACGCCTGGAAAAATCCCAGATTATGAAGGGATGATCATTCCATCTCAGGTGAATTATGTGGGTAAGGGGGCAAACCTGTATAACGCCGGTTATGGATTCAAAGGGACAATCCATGTGATCAGCCGTTTCCTGAGAAATTCCTGGCTATGGGACAGGGTCAGGGTTCAGGGCGGAGCTTATGGGTCGTTCTGCCTTTTTGATCGCTTTTCAGGCACGCTGACATTTGTTTCTTACAGGGACCCGAATCTTCTGAGGACAATTGATATTTTTGATGAATCTGCCGGTTTTTTAAGGGATCTGGAAATAAATGATGAGGAACTTGCTAAGAGCATCATCGGCAGTATCGGAGATATTGACAGCCACAAACTCCCTGATGCGAAAGGTTATAGCTCAATGATCCAGGAACTTATGGGAGATACGGATGAGGAGAGACAAAAGATACGTGATGAGATCCTTGCAACCAAAGCGGATGATTTCAGGGAGTTTTCCAATGTGCTGGAATCGGTGAGGGAGAAGGGTCTTGTGAAAATCCTTGGATCCGAAACCGCTATCCGGCAAATAATGGAGCAAAAACCTGGCTGGCTGGAAATGGTAAAGGTGTTGTAGGTCGTCCCGTCTGTCTGGTCTATCTGGTCTGTTTCGTCTATTTCGTCTGTTTCGTTCGTCTGGATAAGGATAAAGGCGGGAAAAGCGGGAAAATGGAATAATGGAATGATGTCTTAGGGACCCAATATTCCATCATTCCACTATTACACTATTCCACTTGTGAGCGAAGCAACTAAGTTCCAATCATGACTACCGTAACCCCCTGAGAAAACCTCCCACCGCGTCTATTCCTCCCCTTTCCACTATTCTTATGGTCTCGCTTCCTATTACGGCAATCTCGGCCTTGCCCCTCAAAAAATCTATATCCTTTTTCTCTTTCACCCCGAAACCCACCGCGAGAGGAAGCGATGTGGCTTTGCGACACCTTTCAAGATACGATGACAGCTCAATTGAGAAATCGGTTTTTGCACCGGTCACGCCTTTTCTCGCGACACAATAGATAAAACCTCTGCCATGAGAGGAAAGAAACTTCATACGGTCCTGTGATGTTGCCGGCGAGAAGATAAGAATAGGGGAGAGATCTTGATCATGCATCGCCTTCAGGTAAGCGGTTCCTTCTTCAGGCGGGAGGTCAGGGACTATGGCCCCATAAAGTTTCATGCCATGGATGGTGGACACGAAACGTTCAACCCCGAATTTAAAAAGAATATTGTAATAGCTCATGATCAAAAATGGGATATCAAATGCGTTCGTCAATTTGCCGGCCAGCTCAAGGCACCCCTTTACGGTTGATCCTTTATTAAGAGCCTCCTGGTTGGCTTGAACAATGACCGGACCGTCGGCGACCGGCTCGGAAAATGGAATCTGAAGTTCCATCAGATCAACACCGGATTCCACCATCTTTTCAACGATCCTGAAACTTTGTTCACAGGATGGATATCCCAGAACGATGTGGGTCATGAGCAGGATATCTTTCTCTTCCAGCTTTTTTCTTATATATGATTCAAGCATTTTAAAACCCCGTTATCGGTTATTGGTTAATAGTTAATCGCTATTAGCTATCAGCTTACAGCTATGAGCTTTTCTATTACGCCCGTTTTACCCCTTACCCCTTACCGCCCTTATACTCCTCAGCCTTATTTATTATAAAAGATTTCCACTCAGCGTCCCCGAGGGCATCAGCAACAGTAAAGATATCCTTATCAGCCCGCCCGGACTGGTTAATGATTATTATATCTCTATTCGTGAGTTGAGGTGCTTCCTTGAATGCCTGTGCAAAGGCATGAGTTGATTCAAGGGCAGGCACGAGACCTTCCTTTTTCATGGTAATGGAAAATGCTTCCAGGACTTCCTCGTCTGTCGCTGATTCGAACCTTACCCTCCCCTGATCCCTTAATGAAGCCAGGATTGGTGATACGCCGACATAATCAAGTCCAGCGGCAACGCTGTGTGTCTCTTTCATCTGTCCATCGGAATCCTGAAGGAAATATGTCATGTAGCCCTGGGCGACACCCGGTGTGCCGTCTTTTGAAGCAAGCCTCGACGCGTGCATACCCGTCTCCAGACCTTTTCCGGCTGCCTCCACTCCCACCAGCTCCACAGGATCATTAAAAAAGCCGCTGAAAATTCCCATCGCGTTTGATCCCCCTCCCACACATGCATAGACGCGCGAAGGCAGAACTCCTTCCAATTCCTCAATCTGTTTTCTTGCCTCTTTTCCGATTATTGATTGAAAAAATGTTACCATCTCAGGAAAGGGATGCGGACCGCATGCGGTTCCCAAAACATAGTGCGTGTCGTCCATGTTTGTTACCCAGTCCCTGAAAGCCTCATTGATGGCATCTTTCAGTATCATGCTGCCGTTCTTTACAGGTATCACTTCAGCTCCGAGCCGTTCCATCCAGAACACATTGGGCCTTTGCCTTTGCATATCTTTTTCTCCCATGTATATGGTGCATTTAAATCCGAACCGGGCGGCCATGGTCGCCGTGGCGACTCCGTGCTGGCCGGCGCCGGTCTCTGCTATCACGCGGCTCTTACCCATGCGCTTCACCAGCAGGCCCTGTCCCATTACATTGTTTGCCTTATGCGCTCCGGTGTGATTAAGGTCTTCCCTTTTGATATATATCCGCGGTCCTCCAAAATACCTGGTAAGGTTTTCTGCGAATGTGAGAGGTGTGGGACGGCATGAATAAGAGGACATGATATTCAGGTATTCTTCCCAGAAAAGGGGATCGTCCTTCGCTTCTTCAAAGGCAGTTGCAAGCTGATTAAAGGTGGCGACAAGGATCTCAGGGATGAAGGTTCCCCCGAACTCTCCGTAATATTTTGATTTTATCATGTGCGTTAAAATCCTCCATTATTTACTATTGCTTACAGTCTACCAGCAGAGAAACATCCTACAGGATAAAAAGACATCCAGGAGGGACGTGCTCTGTCACGTCCGGCCCTTTTCGGCCACGACGGAGGAGCGTGCCCCTCCATTTTAAATCCCTCCTAACCTTCCTTTAAAATGGAGGATGACCCTCTTTTTTAGAGGGGAAAGATGGGGGATTTTTCAAACGCGGTGCATTAAATATCGCTATGTTTCTTAATTATCGCATAGCGACTTATATTTCTATGTATCACATTATATCCTGTCATTCTGCGGTTTAACCGCAGAATCCATGTTTCTTTACTAAATGCAACCACAGAACTGTCCTTTAGTATTAATGTTCATCACCAAGTCCATCAGTTTTTTCATAAGCTCAGGATCTTTTTTTCCAGGGCTTTTTTCAATCCCGCTGTTTACGTCAACAGCGTAAGGCTCAACAAGAGATATGGCCGTTTCAATATTATCCGGACCAAGTCCGCCTGAGAGTATTATGGGAATATCAAATTTTTTAGCTTTTAGCGCCAGTTCCCAGTCAAAAGAAATCCCTGTCCCGCCTTCCTTATCTTTTGAATAGGTGTCCAGAAGTATTGCACGGCATTTTCCTTTATAGGGTTTTATTGACTCTATGGATGAGTCATCTTTTACCCTGAATGCCTTTATGCACCCTGGCAAAAATTTGCCGCACAGTTCAGGAGGTTCGTCACCGTGAAGCTGAATATTATCAAGGCAGCAGAAATCAGTGATTCTTTGTATAGTCTTGTAATCCTCGTTGACAAAGACTCCGACACTGCTGACGAACGGCGGAAGATTTCTTATGATATCTCTGGCTTTTTCAGGGCTGATGCGTCTGGGACTTGCCGCGAATATAAATCCCAGGGCATCAGCACCACAACCGACAGCCATGGATGCGTCATCATAATTTGTTATCCCGCATATCTTGACTCTTACCAATCAGGTCTCCTTTAGCGCATAGCGCGTAGGGCACAGGGCAGAAATAGGTTATCGGTTATTGGGTATTCATTATTCGTTATTTGTTAAACGGGTGATTCGTTTTAGTTCTGTCTGCTATCAGCTGTCAGATATCAGCTATGAGCCTCTCCCGTCTTCCTAATAACCATTAACTGATAACCAATAACCGTTTTCTGCCTACTCCCTATTCCTTACTCCTTACTCCCTATTACTTGCTCCCCGCGCCCTGCCTTTACAAGTTCCTCTGCTTTTTTCGCAGGATCACTGCTCTTCATTAAAGCAGAACCGACCAGGACAGCATCGATTCCGATTTTTTTTAATGGTTCGATGTCAGTTCCGTTTTCAATCCCGCTCTCGCATACCAGTGCCCTGTCACCAGGAATAAGAGGCGCCAGTTTATAGGTTGTGTTGAGATCAACCGTAAAACTGTTCAGATCACGGTTGTTTATACCTATGATTTCAGCACCGCAATCAACGGCATTTTCGATATCTTCCCTGTCGTGAACCTCAACCAGCTGCGCGATTCCCAGTTCTCTGCCTGCTTCAATCAGATCCTTCAGTTGCTGTCTCGAAAGAATACGGGAAATAAGCAGGATCGCGTCGGCGCCATAGACAAAAGATTCCCTGACCTGAACCTCATCAATAATAAAATCCTTGCGGAGGACAGGAATGTTCAATGATCTTTTCAGTAAAGGAAGGAATGATATCTTTCCCTGAAAGAATTTTTCATCCGTAAGAAGAGAAATCGCCGAGGCACCGGCTGACTCATAGCCCTTTGCGATTTCAGAAGGGTCTGTCCATTCCTTTATTATGCCGGCAGAAGGAGAGGCAAATTTTATTTCCGCAATAAGATTGACCTGGTCAGGAGTCGCAAGGGCCTTTCGAAGATTCCTTATGGGTGGTAGATCAACTTTGTTAAATTCGATCCCGTCCCGTTTGAGCTTCTTTACCTCATCTTTTTTTACATTGATTATTTCAAGTAGTTTCCGATGCATTGTGTTTTCTATTTCTTCGCGACCTTTGCGTCTTTGCGGTTGCCTTTTAAAAGATTGCATGTCAACATCATATTTGACTGATTCTTACTGGGAGCCTGTCGGATAAAGTCCGACAGGCTCCTAAGCGGATTCACATTTCTGAGTAAAGTCCACAAGCTGTTCCAGTTTTTTCATGGCATTTCCTGAGTCAATGGATTCTTCAGCCAGCTTTATTCCTTCTTCTATGGAACCGCATAAGCCGGCCACCTCAAACGCTGCAGCAGAGTTAAGAAGCACCATGTCTCTTTTCGGCCCTTTTTCACCATTCAGAACATTCCTGACAATAGTGGCGTTTTCCCTTGCGTCACCTCCCACAATGTCCTTAAGATCAGCCCTTTTGAACCCAAAATCTTCCGGAGTTATCTCAAACGTAACTATCTTTTTGTTCTTCAGATGTGATACTCGAGTCTGGCTACAGATACTTATCTCATCAAATGTGCCTTCGCCGCATACCACATAGGCCTCTTTTGCTCCGAGTTTCTTTAACACGCTGGCTATGGTATCCGTAAGATGATAGTCATATACCCCCAGAACCTGAACGGAAGCTCCTGCCGGGTTGGTAATGGGCCCGAGCAAATTGAAGATGCTTCTTATTCCGATCTCGCGTCTTGGACCGGCAGCATATTTCATTGCCCCGTGAAAGAGAGGCGCAAACAGGAACCCGATTCCGACTTCATTGACACATCGTTCAACGTCATAGTGCGAGATATCAAGCCTTACTCCCAGGTTTTCAAGAACATCGGCGCTCCCGCACAAACTGGAAACCGCTCTGTTTCCATGCTTGGCAACTTTTGCGCCTCCTCCTGCCGCCACAAATGATGTTGTCGTGCTCACATTGAATGTTTTTGTGCCGTCCCCGCCTGTTCCAACAATATCGAGGATCGTCTCATCTTCTATGTTGATATCTTCCCTGTCTATGCTGACGGCTCCTTCTTTCACGAATATCTTTGTCGCTTTTTTTCTCATTATTCTTGCGGCTCCTGTGATTTCATCCACGGTTTCTCCTTTTAACCGGAGTGCGGTGATAAATGATCCGATCTGGGCGTCAGTCGCCTCGCCGCTCATGATTTCGTCCATGGCTGTTTCCATCTCGGTTTCAGAGAGGTCCTGACCTCTCACAATTTTTGAAATTAATTCTTTTATCATGATCTTATTCTCCTGATATAAAATTGCGCAGGAGTTCGGCCCCTGCCTCAGTTAATATTGATTCGGGGTGGAATTGGACGCCCTCAACAGGATAGCTCCGATGCCTCAGCCCCATAATCTCGTCGTCTTCAGTCCAGGCAGTAATCTCAAGACAACCTGGGAGTGTTTTCTTTTCAACGGCCAATGAATGGTATCGAACCGCCTCAAAGGGCGATGATATCCGCCTGAAAATACTCCGTCCGTTGTGGCTGATTGATGACGTTTTACCATGCATTATCTTTTTTGCGCTGATAATCTTTCCACCGAATGCCTCGGCAACAGCCTGATGTCCAAGACATACTCCAAGGATTGGTGTCTCAGGTCCGAGATCTTTTATCACTTCAACTGAAATGCCGGCATCCGCGGGAACTCCTGGTCCCGGTGATATTACAATCCCATCGGGTTTAAGGATATTTATTTGCGGAATATCGATCTTATTATTTCTGAATACTTTCACTTCATGCCCCATCTGCTCAATCATCTGGGCCAGGTTATAAGTAAAGGAGTCATAGTTATCTATGATCAGGATCATTTTCTGTCACCTTCTCAATGGTTTTAAACAGGGCCCCCGCCTTTCTGAGAGTCTCCTCATGTTCCTTTTCCGGAGAAGAATCATAAACGATTCCAGCCCCGACCTGGATTGAAAGCCTGTTCCTTATTATTGAAATGGTCCGGATAGTTATGCAAAAATCCATGTTGCCGTTAAACCCGAAATATCCGACAGCGCCGGCATAAGGACCTCTTGGTGAGGGTTCCAATTCGCTGATTATCTCCATAGCACGAATCTTAGGAGCGCCTGAGACTGTTCCGGCCGGAAAAGCGGACATGAAAAGGTCGAAACAATCGTTGTCCTTTCTGAGGATTCCTTCCACCCTGGAGACTATGTGCATAACATGAGAGTAACGTTCTATCTCCATAAGTCTGGGGACTTTCACAGAGCCTGGTTCGGCGACCCTGCCGACGTCATTCCGGCCCAGGTCAACAAGCATAATATGTTCGGCGCGTTCCTTTGGATCTTCAATTAATTCCTTCTCGAGAGATTGATCTTCTTCAGTTGTGGCGCCCCTTTGCCTTGTTCCTGCTATAGGTCTCAGTTCTATCTTTCGGTCGGTCAACCGGACAAGGATTTCAGGAGATGCCCCTATAAGTTTTACATCATCAAAATTCAGATAAAACATATAGGGCGAAGGATTAACACTCCTGAGGTTCCGATAAAGGGAAAAGACATCACCTTCCGCTTTTGCGGAGAATTGCTGTGATAGAACCACCTGTATCACATCTCCTGATGTGATATACTCCCTGGCCTTTTCAACAGCCTTTTTAAAGTCCTCTTTGCGGAAGTTGCACTCCATCGGAGTCAGTAAAAGTTTATTACTGTCCATGTCTGTATTTAGGGGCTGTTTTAGCTCTCTGATCGTTTCATCTATTTCCTTGCAGGCCGTGTCATAGCCTGATCTGATGTCTCCTCCGGCTTCAGGGCGGGCGAATGCGACTATCCTGATCATATGGCTGTAATGGTCAAAAATAATCATACGGCGACATACAGTGAAGATTGTCTCAGGCAGTTCCCGGTCTTCGGGGATTATTCCCGGAAGATGCTCCCATTTTCTAATGATGTCATAATTGATATAGCCCACAAAACCTCCCTGGAACGGCGGTAGATCTTTCAGGGTCACCGGCTTGAAAGCTGAATTTAATTCCCTCAGTTTCAGCAGAGGATTTTCAATACCCTTTATTGTCTCTTTCTTATCCCCTTCCCGTACTAGTATTTCTCCATCGCGGGATGACACAATCAGAAAAGGTTTATAGCCTATGAAGCTGTAACGGCCCCAATGCTTGCCGCCGTCCGCGCTCTCAAGCAGAAATGAATAGCCTTTATCCTTTATCTTCAGATAAGCGGAGACAGGAGTCTCGGTATCGGCGAGCAATTCAGTGTATACCGGTATAAGGTTTCCTTGTTCACACATCTCCTTAAATTCGGAAAATGAAGGTTTTATTGTCAATATACTTTCTCCCTAAAAAAAGCCCCGGAATTCTACGATCCCGGGGCCTGAGTGGAAAAATAAAACCGCGGGACACTTTTGAGATGACCCACGGTTTGTCGTTTTATATGTTATATAGGATTCGGACGGGCTCACCTCAATCTAGCAGTTGAGCCACCACCATGCATATATTGTATTGATTTTTTTATCCTTAAGTTTTTTATTCATGAGATGATATCCTACAGAGAGTCATTAATGATGTCAAGAAAAATCTGCAAGAAAAGTCTTGACAAAGGATAATTAATAATTTAAAAGAAACTAAAAATCCAGGAAGGATTATTAATTATGTTCAATTATCAATCAGGGCAGAACTTTTCTTTTTATTATTTTTGGGGGAGAAGTCTGCTCATGGATTGATTGATATATTTAGTTATCAAAAGCCGTGGGCAGTAAAAAGTCCACGGCTTTTTTTTTGCGCGTTTGGCAGGGCGCACCCATTAGATATTTCCTTAGGGATAAATTAACAACGGTTTAATAGAAAATATGAATATTGTCATCGTTGGATACAGGTGCACAGGAAAGAGCAGCGTTGGAAAGATCCTGGCAGATACATTGGCCTGGGATTTTGTTGATACTGACTGTTTGATTAGTCTCCGGGAGAAGGCAGATATTCATGAAATCATATCGGCAAAAGGCTGGAAGTATTTCAGGTATCAGGAAAGGAATGTGGTCCATGAATTATCCGAAAAGGATAAGCTGGTCATCGCCACCGGTGGAGGAGTCGTTAACTACGATTCCAACGTCAATAGCCTGAAGAAAAATGGTTTTGTGGTGTGGCTCAAGGCGGATTCCGATATTATCAGGTCAAGAATGGAGAATGATATTCAAACATCAAGCATGCGACCGTCTCTTACTGGAGGGAATCTGTTCGACGAGATCCAAGAGATGCTGAAAAAGAGAACGCCGTATTACAAAAAGGCCGCGGATATCGAGGTGGATACCGGTGCCATGTCTCCATTTGAGATCACAAATCATATCATAGGTGAATATTCGGCGCGATATCCTGATTTGCGTTGATCCATGAACCAATGGCCCCGTGGCTGATAGGGCATGGAAAAGAAGGATTGAGGAGGAGAACATGGCTGGAAATACATTCGGAACATTATTCAGGGTGACAACCTTTGGTGAGTCGCATGGAAGCGGCATAGGCGCCGTTATTGACGGATGTCCGTCCGGCATAAACCTGGTGCCGGATGATTTTGAAAAGGAAATGGCCCGAAGAAAGCCGGGGCGCAGTTCTTATGATACTCCCCGAAGGGAGGATGACATGGTTGAGATATTATCCGGTATATTCGAAGGAAAAACAACCGGGGCGCCGATTGCATTATTTATCCGGAATAATGATATCAAGAGCAGGCCCTATGGCGTAATTAAAAGCCTGTTTAGACCCGGTCATGGAGATTATGCCTATTTTAAGAAATACGGACATTTTGATTTCAGGGGGGCAGGCAGGTATTCAGCCAGGGAGACGGCCGCCAGGGTCGCAGCAGGGGTTGTTGCAGGATCAGTAATTCAAGAGGAGGGAATATCAGTAAGGGCTTATACAATGGAACTGGGTGGAGTGAGGGCGACACGTTATGATACTTCTCATATTGATGAGAGCCCTTTTTACTGCCCTGATCCGGATGCGACAAGACAGATTGAAAAACGGCTCGCTGATGTAAGGGAACAAGGTGATTCTCTTGGAGGTATCGTGGAAATCAAGGTCAATAATTGTCCTGCCGGACTGGGAGAGCCTGTATTTGACAAACTTGATGCGGACCTGGCAAAGGCGGTCATGTCGATAGGCGCCGTTAAAGGAGTTGAGATAGGTGCCGGGTTTGAGGCCGCGAGACTAAAAGGATCGGAGAATAACGATCCCATTATCCCCGGTGGTTTTCGGACCAACAGGGCCGGCGGTATCCTGGGAGGAATATCCAATGGCGATGAGATTATTATCAGAGCGGCGATCAAACCCATTCCATCCATTAGAAAGGAACAGGAGACAATTGACAGGGATGGAAAACCCGCCACTATCAGGATGGAAGGAAGATATGATATTTCGGCTATTCCACGCATCGTACCTGTGCTTGAAGCCATGGTAAAGATAGTTCTTGCCGATCACTATCTGAGGTTTAAGGCCTTCAGCAGGGAGGGGGGAGCAAGTAATAGGGAATAAGGAGTAAGGAGTAAGGAGTAAGGAATAGGGAGTAGGCAGAAAACAGTTATTGGTGATCAGTGAATGGTCATCAGGAAGGCGGGAAAGACTCATAGCTGATAGCAGATAGAACTAAAACGAATCACCCATTTAACAAATAACAAATAATGAATGACGAATGTAGAATAACGAATAACCAATAACCAATAACGAAGAACCAGCAACCAGTAACCAGCATCCACAACAGGGAACCAGATGGGCGCGGTGGATAATGAAATGAAAAACAATAATGAGAGCATAGCTTTCCTTGGTCCTGAAGCAACGTTCACTCATCAGGCCGCGGTTTCTATTTATGGAAACTCGCATGAACTGATTGCAGCCGAGAACATTGAGGATGTGTTTGATCTTGTTGACAAGGGGGAATGTATTCACGGAATAGTTCCCATAGAAAATTCATATGAAGGTTTTGTAAACAGGACCATTGATCTTTTTTATGAATATCCTTTAAAGATTCTAGCTGAATGTTATTGCAAGATAGAGCATCATATCTTCAGCCTTGCTGAAAGCCTGGAGGATCTGGAGCGTATTTACTCTCATCCCATGGTTTATCCCCAATGCCGCCTGTGGTTGAAAAACAATCTGCCCGGTATCCCTTTTTTGCAGGTACCCAGCACGGCTTACGGCGCCCGTGAAGCCTCAGATGATCCGAAATCGGCGGCCATATGCTGCAGAATGGCAGGTGAGGTATATGGGCTTAAATGCCTTCATGAGAACATTGAAGATGTGCCGGGGAATTACACCCGATTTTCTGTGATTTCTAAATCGTCAGGCCCCAGGCCCACTGGGGATGACAAGACATCGATGCTGTTTTTACTAAATCATATCCCCGGGGCGCTGCATAAAGCGCTTGGGGCGATAGCAAAGAGGGAGATCAATTTAAATCATATTCATTCAAGGCCCTTGAGGTCCAGAAGCTGGGAATATCTCTTTATCCTTGATTTGACCGGTCATCAAGAGGATCCGCTGGTGGCGGAAGCGTTAAAGGAACTGGAAGAACATTGTGTTTTTACAAAGCATCTCGGATCATATCCGGCTGGGAGTCAGTCTTGGCGATTGTCGAACAAAAAATAGGTATCGTTGGCGGAACCGGCCGGATGGGCAGGTGGTTCGCCCAGTTATTGATCAAAACAGGCTACGAGGTTCTCCTATCAGGGCAAGACACATCTCTGACAGCCGTTGAACTCGCCAAGCAATGCGATGTTGTCGTAATATCGGTACCCATCGGGAAGACTATTGATGTGATAAAAGAGATTGCTCCATTGCTCCCGAAAAATGGTGTGATGATGGATCTGACATCAATCAAGTCCGGGCCTATTTCAGCAATGCTTGAATTCAGCAGCTCGGAAGTCGTGGGCATTCATCCTCTATTCGGCCCGGGTGATATAGGTTGTGAGGATCTTAATATCGCGCTATGTCCCGGCAGAGGGAACAGGGCCCTTGAATGGATCAAGGATCTTTTTATTAAAGAAGGATACCGTGTATTCTGCATTGATGCCAAAGATCATGATAAGATAATGGGGTTGATACAGGGCGTAAATCACCTCTCGACGATCGCCTTAGCCGTCTGTGTCCAGCGGTCCGGTTTTAATATAAAAGATGTTATCAAACTTTCAACGAGGACATTCATCGAAAGGTTGGATAGGATCAGAGCGGTTATCGAACAGCCGACTGAGCTTTTTGAGTCATTGCTAATGAATAATCCATATTCCGGGGACACTGTTGAGACTTATATGGAATCGGTACGGGAATTGATAAAGGTTGTGAAAAATAATGACCATGAAGAGTTTCATGCCCTGTTCAGGGATTTGGCCGTAATGTTGAAAGATTCATAAAGATGAATAAAAAGATGTTAAACACTCATGGCCCTCTGGGCCTCCACAATGCATGAAAATAGCGCCATGTGTTCTCAGGCCACGGTCTTTAGAGATAACGTTGAATTATATACCGACATTGTTAAACTTTATTTTCGTACTAAATTATTTAAAGACAGGAGATAATAACATGGAGAATCTGAAGCTTACCACATTTAATGATGGAGAGAAGAGACGAACAATCATTCCCGTCGGAAAGGTGAGAATAGGTGAGGGCTTCACAGTGATTGCCGGTCCCTGCAGCGTGGAAAGTGAGAAACAGACGATAGAAACTGCCAGGAAAGTAAAAGAAGCTGGAGCGGACTTGCTCAGGGGTGGGGCGTTTAAACCAAGAACATCGCCTTACTCTTTCCAGGGACTTGGAATAAGGGGACTCCGAATTCTTGAGAAAGCAAAAAGGGAAACAGGCCTTCCAATTATTACGGAGGTCCTTGATCCCAGGGATGTATCATGGGTCTGTGAATTTGCGGATATCCTCCAGGTCGGCACCAGGAATATGCAAAACTTCTCGCTTTTAAAAGAAGTGGGAAGAGTTGATAAGCCGGTATTCCTGAAACGAGGCATGTATTCCACACTTCAGGAATGGTTGAATTGCGCGGAATATATATTGGCCGAAGGAAATCCTCAAGTCATTTTATGCGAAAGGGGGATAAGGACATTTGAAACATATACAAGAAACACCCTTGACCTGAGTATAGTTCCTTCCGTCAAAGAGGTGTCTCATCTCCCAATCTTTGTTGATCCGTCGCATGGAACCGGACGGTTAAGTATCATTGAACCCATGAGCCTTGCGGCGATGGCTTCAGGCGCAGATGGAATAATGGTTGAGGTGCACTATAATCCCGAGGAGGCAATATGCGATAAAGATCAGGCCATGACTCCTCAGATGTTTTCCCGCATGATGGAGAAACTGACCATCCTTCGGACCTGCATGGAACAGATTGACGGGAATTACGACAAGCCTCTTTTGAAACAGGTGCTGTCAAGATGAAGACTCTGAACATCCAGGGAAGAACAGGAAATTCGATTATCTTAATAGGTGAGACGCTGCATAGCCTCCGAAAGTATGTCAGAGCGGAGAATGCAGTTATCATAACAGACGGGAACGTTTTAAAATATTATGGAGATCAGTTCCCCCCGTATAAGGTGATTGAGATAGGCACAGGGGAACGAATAAAGAACTGGGGGACAATCGATAAAATATTCAGCAAATTCGTGGAATTTGAGGTTGATCGAATGAGCTATATTGTGGGAATAGGCGGGGGTGTTGTCTGTGATATTTCCGGTTTCGCAGCGTCTATCTATATGCGTGGTGTTCGGTTCGGATTTGTTTCCACAACATTGCTTTCACAGGTTGATGCAAGTGTCGGCGGCAAAAACGGTGTTAATTTTCACGGGTATAAAAATATGATCGGCGTTTTTAATCAACCCGAATTTGTAATATGTGACATAAATCTGCTAAAGACTTTGACGAAACGCGAAGTCCTCTGTGGCATGGCTGAGATAATAAAGCATGCTCTGATAGCGGATCCCGGCATGTTTTTTTATCTTGAGAGGAACTTGGAAAAGGCCCTTCTGCTTGAGAAAAATATCATTGAAAAACTTGTACATGATTCTGTACGAATCAAATCGGATATTGTAAACATGGATGAGAAAGAGAGAGGGGAGAGAAGAAAATTGAATCTTGGCCATACGTTCGGCCATGCCATTGAGAAAAGTGCCGGAGTGCCTCATGGAGAGGCCGTAAGCATGGGAATGATGGTCGCGGCAAGATTATCGGTTAAGAAAGGTTATTTAACAAGTGAAGAACTGTTGAGGATTGAAGGATTACTTGGAAGGTTCGGGCTTCCAACCAAAATGTTACTTGACAAGGAAAAGATAATTGACGCGGTCGGAAAGGACAAAAAGCGAGAGGGAAGGAATATATTTTTTGTTTTGCTTAATGGCATCGGAGATACGGTGGTAGAAGAGATTCCCCTCAAGGAATTTGAGGAATTGATGAATGAAATAGCGGTTATTTAATACGCTCTGTATTGTAATTATTAACGATAACATGTCGGGCCGCCGAAAGGGAGGTGAAGTGATGAGTCTTAAAGAGATCAGGAAACAGATTGACCTGCTTGATTCGAGAATATTGAGGACATTGAACGACAGGATGGAACTTGCCCTGATGGCAAGTAAATTTAAAAGGGAAGTAGAGGACAGTGAAAGGGAGAAAGAGGTCCTTGAAGCGATCAGAAGGAATACCACCGGGCTTATAAACGCGGAGCTCGTTGAAAAGATATATATGGAGATAATCAAGGAGAGTAAGATTGTTCAGAAAAAGGACTATAAACTTATTGGGTTTAGGGGAGAACATGGCGCCTATGGAGAGGTAGCAGCAAGGGAATGGAATCCTGATTATGTCCCGGTCCCCTGTGCTGAATTCTCGGATATCTTTGAAGGTGTTAAATCAGGCAAGTTTGATTATGGTATTGTCTCGGTTGAGAATTCTCTCGGCGGTATCGTAGGAGAGGTAAATGAGCTGATCATTAATACGGAATTGAAAGTAGCAGGTGCCGTGGAATTACCGATATATCTATGCCTGATGACCTTACCGGGGTATAATCACAGGGAACTTCATTCCGTATTTTCAAGTTCCCAGGCGCTGGCACAATGTCGCAATTTTATAGCGAGAAACAAACTCGATCCGGTACAATTTTACGACACCGCCGGAGCTGCAAAGATGCTGGCCGAGAAAGTTCCAAAGGCGTCTGCTGTTATCGCAAGCAAACTTGCCTCGGAGATCTATAATCTTGATATTATTAAAGAGGATATCGATGATTTTGAGAGAAACAGGATAAGGTACCTTATCCTGGCAAATGAAGAAGACGCCGTTGAAGGAGATAAATGTTCAATACTTTTTTCAGCAGCTCACCGCGTGGGGAGTCTTTTTTCCGTTCTGGAATTGTTCGCGAAGGAAAATATCAACCTCACAAGGATCGGTTCCATTTCGAGCGGGAAGGGTGACTATGCATTCTTTCTTGATTTTATAGGCTCGGAAAAGGATGAGAATGTCAGAAGAGTGTTAGAAAGATTAAGGGATACCACGAGCAACTTCAGGCTCATGGGTTGTTACAAAGAAAAAACTGTAGAATAAATTGAGAAGCTCATGTTCTGTCTTCCAATAATCTCTCCAGATACTGAAAAGGTAATATCGAAGATGGAAAAAGCGGCGCCTCATGCCGATATATTTGAGATTCGTTTGGACCTGATGGAAAGTTTTGATCTGAAAAGGATTATTGATGCAGCGCCAAGGCCTCTGATGATCACCTATAGATCCGAGGCAGAGGGCGGAAAAGGGATCGCCGGGCCCGAAACCGTGGCCGGGTATCTCATCAATGGGGCAAATGCAGGGGCGGATTATGTGGATGTGGAACTAAGTATGCCGCTGAGTTGGCGCGATAAGATTCTAGGTTCTATTAAGAAAGGCATGTCCGTCATCTCAACGCATGTACCGGATCATACTCCTTCGAGCGAAGAACTTCTCGATATTTACAGGAAGAGTGTTGAAACAGGTGCCGACATCGTAAAGATCGTCACCCTGGCCCGGAATTGGGGCGACAATCTTCGTATGATGGAGCTGGTTCAGGCTGCAAGAGATGATGATGCTCTGATAATAGCTTTCTGTATGGGTGAAATGGGTAAAATAAGCAGGATTATGTCATTGTTGATGGGCGCTTATCTGGGTTTTTCCTCCATTGAAGCAGGCGAAGAATCAGCCTCAGGCCAGATGCCCATAGGTGAAATGAGAAAGATGCTGGAGTATTTTAGGCCATGTTGATCGATCAAAATACAAGCCTTTTCGGGGTGGTTGGTCATCCATTGCGGCATTCACTCAGCCCCGTCATGCATAATACCGCTTTTGAAGTGACGCAGCTGAATGCCGTATATGTTGCATTTGACGCGGAGAATATAAAGGATTTTATCTGCGGAGTCAGGGCGTTTGGAGTAAGAGGTGTCAGTGTTACTATTCCGTATAAGTCCCGTGTAATAAAGATGCTCGATGAATTGGATGAGACTGCAGAAAAGATCGGCGCTGTCAACACTATTGTTAACCGGGATGGCCGCCTTATCGGTTTTAATACGGATGCGATCGGGGCATTCGAGGCCCTGGAAGAGAAGATCCCTGTTCAAGGAAAGAGCTGCATCATAATCGGAGCGGGCGGGGCTGCCAGGGCGATAGGTTATATACTAAAGGAAAAAGGAGTAGATCTCAGGATAACAAATCGCTCACGGAAAAGGGGCGAGGAGTTTGCTGATTTACTGTCATGTCCTTTTATCCCCATGGATAGAATAGAAGGTGCCGATGCGGATATTATAGTCAACGCAACACCGGTTGGGATGTTTCCGGAAGTAGATAGGTGTCCGGTTCCTGCGAAGACGTTTAAAAAGGGGATGATCGTTATGGATGTTATTTATAATCCTCTTAAGACAAGGCTGCTTTCGGCAGCTGAATCACGCGGTTGCTTCGTAATCAATGGGATCAGTATGTTTATCAGACAGGGCGCCGAGCAGTTCAGGCTATGGACCGGTCTTGAACCTCCCCTGGAAGAAATGAGACAAGCGGTTTTAAGAGGACTCCAGACAGTATGTTGTAAGGAGTAAGGAGTAAGAAGTTATTGGTTATTATGGGAAGGCGGGTGGCGAGAAAGGAGGGAAAAGATTAATGCGCGAAAGGGATATCGGAACTTATAATTTTTTTATTTCTCGCTTTTCTTGCCTTTCACGCATTTCCCTGTTTACCTATTTAACTAATCAACCATCTAACCAATAACTGATAACCTATAACCATTAACCGGCAAGGGATAAATGAAAGAGATAAAAACGAGAAGAGATATCGAAGCTACAGTAAAGATAAACGGCTCTAAAAGCCTGACCCACCGGGCCCTTATCGCTTCCAGCCTGGCGCAAGGAGAAAGCCGCCTGGGATCGTTTTTATCCTGTGAAGACACTTTTTATACTGTCGGCGCACTCAGAGAGATGGGCTCCGTTATATCCATTGAAGATGACATCGTGACAGTAAAAGGCACTGGTGGTTCTTTGAGTCCCGTTGCAGGAATGAAACCCATCAATCTGGGTGATTCAGGAACTTCCTTCCGGCTGTTGCTTTCCGTTGCAGCCCTTGGTAAGGGATCTTATCTTTTTGACGGCAGTTCTAGAATGCGTTCAAGGCCCATAGGAGATCTCGTCAAGGCATTGAACATGCTGGGAGTGGAAGTGTGTTCCGTCGATAGAGGAGGGTTTCCTCCGGTATTGATTAAAGCTGATGGAATCCCGGGCGGCAGGGTAAAGATTCCCGGAAACATCAGCAGTCAATATATTTCTTCTCTGCTACTAGTGGGCCCTTATACAAGAGAAGGTCTGGAAATAGACATAGCGGGCGCACTCGTTTCGAGGCCGTATGTTGATCTGACAATCGACGTAATGAAGACGTTCGGCGTTGATGTGGAAAATAAAGATTATAAAAGCTTCAGGATTCCCGAGGGTGGTCATTATAAGCCATGTCGGTTTGAAATAGAGGGAGATGTTTCCGCAGCGTCCTATTTTTGGGGTGCTGCTGCCATAACAGGGGGAAAGATCACAACGAAGAATATCTGTCCATATTCAACAAGACAGGGAGATATCAATCTTCTGCATATCATGGAGAAGATGGGATGTATTGTTGAAAGAAAATCAGACAGCGTTACGATAAGAGGTGAAAATCTTGAAGGAGTTGATGTCGATATGAGTTCCATGCCCGATATGGTTCCTACGCTCGCAGCTGTGGCGCTTTTTGCACGGGGGAAGACCTTTATCAGAAATGTTTCACACCTCCGTCACAAAGAGAGTGATCGTCTGGGGGACACAGTTTGTGAGTGGAGCAAGCTAGGAGCCAATATAGAGGAATTGGATGATGGTCTCGTAATACAGGGGGGCGTAGAACTCCATGGAGCGGATATTGATCCTCACAATGATCACAGGTTGGCCATGAGCCTAGCAATGGTCGGCCTCAGGGTTCAAGGTATCCGAATAATAAACGAAAATTGTGTGGGCAAGTCGTTTCCCATGTTCTGGGAGATGTGGAATTTTATTTAGTTTTTTTAGAAGAATAGTTGACATTTTACGTTAAAATGGATAAATTATATATTTAGAAGATTCAAAAACAATACAAATGGAGGAAACAATATGGACGCCAAAAAAATCATCCAAGGGAAAAGGGTTCTAATAGTTGATGATGAAAAAGACATACTTGAAACTTTAGTGGATCTTCTCGATATATGTAAAATAGATACAGCTGCATCTTTTGAGGAAGCAAAAAAGATGCTAGAGGAAAATTATTATGATATCGCTATCCTGGATATTATGGGTGTAAAAGGATATGATCTATTAGAAATCGCCAAAAATAAAAAAGTCCCGGCATTGATGCTCACCGCTCACGCGTTATCCAGCGATAATCTGAAGCGCAGCGCGGAAGAGGGTGCGGCCTACTATGCCCCTAAAGATGAAATAGCGAAAATCCAGGAATTTCTTGCCGATGTAATAGATGCCATAGATAAAAAGAAAAGCACATGGGAGAGGATGTTCGAAAGACTTGGCAGCTTTTATGATAAAAAATTCAATGGACCAGACTGGCGGGAAAAGGAGAAGGCCTTCTGGGAGAAAAAGATGAAACAACGTTTTGACTTTTAATCTTCCAGATATTCCATGCTTGTAATAAAATAAAAAGCGGGTCATAAACCCGCTTTTTTTATCTCCAGTGAATTCATTGAGATAAATAATATAATTTTAGATCTGGCATCCTTAAAAGTCATGAATATTATATATATTTTTAATCTCAGCAAATAGTCTCAGGAGGAATATCAATGACCAAAGAAAGCCCGTTAAAAGACAAGGTTGTATTAATAGTTGATGATGAGCCGGACATTCTTGATGTCGTCGAAGAGGAACTTGATATGTGTAACGTTGATAAGGCGAAAGATTATGAGACCGGTCGCCAATATCTTGCCAGTTACACTTATGATATTGTAATCCTCGACATCATGGGTGTTGATGGTTTTAAATTATTGAAACAGGCCGTATTAAGAGAGTTTCCGACTGTAATGCTGACCGCACACGCCGTAACACCCGATGCGTTAAAAAAATCAATAAAACTGGGGGCTCTGTTTTTCCTGCCAAAGGAGAAGATGACAGATCTGCGGGAATTTCTTGAGGCTGTTGTCCTCAATGAAGGGAAGCCGGTCTGGGCGAAATTGTTTGACAAGCTCGGCGAATATTTCAGGAAAAGATTCGGGCCGGACTGGAAAGAGAAAGATAAATTTTTCAAGGAATTTGAGGCATCTCTTAAAGAAGGGTAGGAATGTGGGAGCCCTTGGAAGTTTTCGGACATTATCCTGCATCCTGATGAGAAGATTTGGACATTATTCTGGCATGCTGCCGGACTTTGAGCGACAGCATGCTTGGGCCTTTTCAATAATGGCAATAGAAATAATTCTAATACCAACCAAAATATCTTAAGCCATTTTTAAAGAAGAAAAACGAAAAGATCAGGAGGATAATCCCCAATCCCCTGACTGTATATAGGTAATACCTGCTTTTGATAAAATGGCGTGATTTTCCTGTCAGTACCGCCAGTATTATTTTAGAGCCTACCAGGAAAAGATACATCGAGAAAATAAAGAGAAATACGGATAACGCGCTGATCTTTGCAGCCCTCACAACTGTTGGCGCTCCTATCGAAATCCAGAAAAGGTATGGTGATGGGTTCAGAAAATTGGTGATGACCCCTTTTCTGATTGAGCTGGGCTTAATATCGCCGTTTGAAAAAGAGGATCCCTTAAATGTGAGGCTTTCGATGGCAAGGTAGATGATAAAGAAGCCTCCAAGGATTGAAATAGATCCAAGCAGAGGGAGAATATCATTCAGGCGTGACAGGATGAATATTGTCCCTACAACAATGGGCAAGTCAGCAAGAAGGGGAGCAATTGCTACCTTGATTCCTTCAACACCGCCGTGTTTAAGGCTTTCGGTGATGACCAGCATCAGCAACGGGCCGGGAATCAGGCCGTTGCTGAGGCCAAATACAGTGCCTGAAATGAAAAAGCTGATTTCCGATGTCATTATAAGAGTATTTTATATCCTGAATACGCAATAATCAACAATAGCGTGATCAGGACCAAAATTATCATTCCTTTACATGAATAAAATAATGCGTAAATATAGGTGAAATGAACTGGAAAAACAAGAATAATGAAATTTTAAAGATTTCAAATAATTAGTTTTTTATTGTCAATCAATCCATTTTACGCTTTAATAATGATATTTCGAATAAAAGATTTTAGCGATATTTAGATATGGCCGGAGGGAATTATGAAGTTTGTTATGATTGTGATCTTTACCTGCATTCTGATTGCCCCGCTATGTTCAGGCTGTTCAAAGGAGGAACCATTTCAAAATTCCGATCAGGTGACGGTTATAAAACAGGCCATACCGCAAAAGCCAAAAATTGATTCCGAAAGCCTTGTTAATAAAGAGGAGCCACAAAAGGCGGCTGCCATGCAGAAGGAGGACGTGTTAGCGGATGCAAATAAAGAAAGGGATCTGAAGGTCACGGAGAAGCAGGATATTAGTGAGGAAGAAGAAAAAGGTTATTATACTGTCAGGAAAGGCGAGAGTCTTAGAGACGTTGCCGGGAAAATGGATATTTTGGGAGATCCTTTAAAATGGCCTGTGCTTTTTCGCATGAATATGGATGAAATGGCCAAACTGGGGCATGATAAAAACTTGCCTTCCAAGGAGCTTCCCGAAGGCATGAGGCTTAAGATAAACACATCTGAGGAGCAGAAGCGTCTACTTAAAAGCAGAGAGAATAGTCCTTGGGTTATCAATGTATTATCGTCTCAGAACGATGAAAAAATTGTGATGAATGCATTAAGGCTTATCAAGTTCGGCTATCCGGTTTATATATCAAGGGCAAAAATTAAAGGAGAAGAATGGATGAGGCTCCGGGTGGGTTTTTTCAATAAAAAAGTCGAGGCTGAAAAAGAAGGAAACAATATTATGGATCAACTCGGACTCCCTGATATATGGACCACAAAAATAGAAACAGGGGAACTCGATGAGTTTGCCAAATATTAGGAGGCTGTCGGACTTTGCCCGACAGCCTCCTAATAAGATTTAGATTTTATTTTGTTTTTGGCGATATTTATATACAATATTATTCATTGCGACCTGGAAATGAAAGATAAAAAGATATTAGTCGGAATTACGGGGGGGATCGCAGCTTACAAGGCTGCGGAACTGGTCAGGATTATTGTTAAAAACGGTGCTGACGCAACGGTCGCAATGACATCAAATGCCACCCGGTTTATCACGCCTTTAACACTTGAGACACTTTGTGGAAAAAGGGTGGTATGGAAGATGTTTGACGGCGGCTCCGTTCCTCTGGAGCACATATCATGGGGACAGGATCAGGATTTAATTATTATCGCTCCTGCTACCGCGAATTTTTTGTCAAAGATGGCACACGGCCTGGCGGATGATTTTCTGTCCACAGTGGTTCTCGCTGCCAGTGCACCCATACTTGCGTGTCCGTCAATGAACAGCCGGATGTTTAATAATGAGGCTGTTCAAAATAACATCAGAATCCTCACCCAAAGGGGCATAGAGGTTATGAAGCCCGACGAAGGAGAGTTGGCCTGTAATACCGTCGGGCCGGGACGGCTTCCTGATCCGGAGAAGATCGCCGAACAGGCAAGATTTATTTTATCACGCAAGGACCTGGCATCTCTTAAGATTCTTGTGACTGCGGGCGCTACAATAGAGCCGATTGATCCTGTCAGGTATATTTCAAACCGTTCTTCCGGGAAGATGGGATATGCTGTTGCGAAAGCGGCAAGAATGAGAGGCGCTTCCGTGATACTGGTCAGTGGGCCCACTTATTTGCCACCCCCTCATGGGATTCGTCTTCTAGCTGTTGAAACAGCTGAAGAGATGAGGAAGGTCGTTATTGAACATAGCGCAGAGTCTGATATAATTATAAAGGCTGCAGCTGTTTCAGATTACAGACCTCGCGAAAGTTCAATGCATAAGTTAAAAAAAGGGCGGGATTCTGTTTCCCTGGATCTTGTTAAAAATACCGATATCCTCGAAGAACTCGGAAGGGCAAAAAGTACCTACGGGTATTTATTAGTGGGGTTTGCTGCGGAGACAGAGGATCTCATTTTAAATGCCAGGCGAAAGATGGAAGAAAAGAATCTTGATCTGATCGTTGCAAATGATGTTTCAAGGGTTGATTCCGGATTTCGAACAGAGACAAATCTTGTTAAAATCATTTATTCTGACGGACGTATGGATGAGTTGCCTCTTTTAACAAAAGATGAAGTAGCTGATCAGCTTTTAGACAGGATTATTTCATTAAAGGAAAGAAAGGCGTGAATTCAGTTGAGGAATTGAGGGATATAACAAGACAGCTTAAAAAGACCCTTAACTATAACAAGGAAATGGGGATTGATATTCCCATAACCTCCTCGTCAGTTCCGGATTATTTACATGGAAGGAATTCCAAAAATAACGCCGTTGAAGAGTTAAGAAATCTTATAGGTGATTGTAGAAGATGTGAATTATACAAGAGCAGAACATCCATAGTATTTGGAGAGGGTTCATTGCAAGCAAGGCTGGTTTTTATCGGTGAGGGTCCGGGTAAGGAGGAAGACAAGGCGGGTAAGCCTTTCGTCGGTGAAGCAGGAAAACTTTTAACGAGAATAATAGAAAATGGGATGGGCCTGAAACGTTCGGATGTATATATCTGTAATGTTGTCAAATGCAGGCCTCCAGGGAATCGTGACCCGGAGACACAGGAGATCAATGCCTGCATCCCGTTCCTTAAACGTCAACTTGAAATAATTAAACCTGAAGTAATTTGCACGCTTGGAAGGATAGCCGCTCAGCAGCTTATCGCTGCAGATTTTAAGATAACAGCGGAGAGGGGAAAATGGCGTTCGTTTATGGATATCCCTTTGATGCCCACTTATCATCCTGCCTATATACTGAGAAATCCATCCAGAGAGAGAGAACTCAAAGGGCTCGTTTGGAAAGATATTCGGGAGATTATGGAACGGCTGGGTCTGGAGGTAAAAAATGATGGATAGAGATCGGTCTATGATTCTATTAATAAAGTTCGCGATATTTATCGCCTTGTTTGCATTTCCTGCCGGGGGCATCTTATCGGAAGCCATGGCTGCCAATGAAGTGGTCATTATCGATCTGGAAGGACCGATAAGCCCTGGAACATCAACATTTTTAATAAGGGGTTTGAAATCAGCGGAGGAGAATAATTCAGTCCTCGCAATCATTAGGCTTGATACACCGGGAGGACTGGCTTCTTCCATGCGGGATATGGTCAAAGCGATAATGAACTCAAGAATCCCCGTTGTCGTTTATGTGTCACCAAAGGGTGCCGGTGCGGCATCTGCAGGTGTAATGGTCACTGTTGCGGCTCATGTGGCGGCAATGGCACCAAGCACTAACATTGGAGCGGCCCACCCGGTGAATGTCGGAGGGAAGGACATTGAGAAGACAATGTCGGAAAAGGTAGTTAACGACATGGCATCTTATGGCAGGGGAATTGCACAGGAGAAAGGGAAAAACGCTGAATGGGTTGAGACGGCTATACGTGAAAGCGTGTCCATAACTGCCGAAGAAGCCTTGAAAATGAATGTGATTGATCTCGTGGCGAAGGATGTTGATGAGCTTCTTCAAATGTTAAACGGCAGGGAGATTAACCTACCGTCAGGAAAAATTATTTTGAGAACCGAGGGGTTGAGGAAGACATATTACAATCCGGGATTCCGGGACAGGGTTCTCGAAACAATCAGTAATCCAAACATCGCCTATATACTTATGATTGTCGGAATAGCGGGGCTTTATTTCGAATTTTCTCACCCCGGGGCTATCCTCCCGGGAGTGATAGGGGCAATCTCTCTGATCCTGGCCTTTTTTTCCTTTCAGGCATTGCCGGTAAATTACGCCGGACTGCTCCTGATAGCCCTTTCCATAATTTTTTTCATCGCCGAAGTCAAAATAACAAGTTATGGGATCCTTTCCATAGGCGGGGTTATCTCACTCACCCTGGGTTCCATAATGCTATTTGAGGATGTGGGTGTATCCCTCAGGTTAATGGCTCCCACCATAATACTTGTCGCAAGTTTCTTTATAGTTGTTTCATCCCTCGCTTTCAGGGCATATCGTATTAAACCGAGAGGTGGAAGAGAGGGCCTTGTGGGAGAGACCGGTGACGTAAAAAAGGATATAGATCCCGAAGGTCTTGTGTTCGTTCACGGGGAATTGTGGCGCGCGGTGTCCAGGGAGAAGATTTTTAGCGGTGAAAAGGTGGAAGTTGAGGATGTTCATGGGCTTGTTTTGAAGGTCAGGAAAGCTATTAATAATACAATATAGATTATTCAACTCCAGCTTTGTCCGATTAGGAGATCGCATACTGCGATTCTGACAACCGTATCTTGAATTATTGTTATTTCATTTGTTTATTTACAGTCGTCCGTTATTTTTCTTCAACTGAGATTTCCTAACCGTACATCAGTGTTTGAACTTGAAACTTTAAGGTGAAAGGAGGATTGAAATGTCATTTTACATTCTGGCAATTATTCTGATTATTTTTTTCCTGGCTTCAGCCATCAAGATCCTGAAGGAATATGAAAGGGCAGTGATTTTCCGACTCGGAAGAGTTATAAAGACCAAGGGTCCAGGCATAATTATACTCATCCCGATCATTGATAAGATGGTAAAGGTAAGTCTGCGTCTGGTGACCATGGATGTGCCTGCGCAGGATGTCATTACCAGGGATAATGTTTCCGTTAAGGTTAATGCCGTAGTCTATTTCAGGGTTATGGATCCCACAAACGCCACAATAGAAGTTGAAAATTATCTGTTTGCCACTTCTCAGCTAGCTCAGACAACTTTGAGGAGCGTATGCGGCCAGGTTGAATTGGATGAACTGCTTTCCGAAAGGGATAAAATAAATACCGAGTTACAGAGCATTCTGGACAAGCATACCGATCCCTGGGGGATAAAAGTTACTACGGTTGAAGTAAAACACATAGATCTCCCACAGGAGATGCAACGAGCCATGGCAAAGCAGGCGGAAGCTGAGAGGGAGAGAAGGGCAAAGGTTATCAACGCAGAGGGAGAATTTCAGGCGGCAGCCAGGCTTACAGAAGCTGCGAAAATTATATCCGAGCATCCTGAAGCGTTGCAGTTGAGATATTTGCAAACCTTGAGAGAGATCTCAGCTGAGAATAATTCAACAACACTCTTCCCCATACCCATTGACCTCTTAAGCATTTTTCTGAAGAAAGATTAATCTCCTGTCGGGCTTTGTTTGAAAGACTGCCGGAGATCATTTGGGTCCTCAAAGCAAGCGATTATATATAAGATCCCATCGTGAAACTGGGATCCTTTTACACGACTGGCTTTTAAAGGTGATTTGTGCTAAGGAATATATCAAAAAACAAGATAGGAATAATGAACAGGAGTATAAGACATTATGGTAGAAGAAATAAAGAATGAAGAAAGCACGGATGAAGTAATTAATGAAGAATCCGATTCAAATGATGAACAACCAAAGATGGTCAAGGATTCAGAAGAGGGAAAATCTCTGGATAAGATGACGGTTCTTGAGCTCAGGGATATCGCAAAGACAATTCCAGGAGTTGTTGGCGCGACTGCCATGAAAAAAGAGGAGCTCCTTGTGATAATCAAGGATTATCGCGGTATCAAAGAGGAAGAAACGGTAAAAAGGAAAGAGAAGAAAGTTGGGGGAAAAATAGTAACAGTCACAGATCTCAAAAGAAAGATTCTTAAAATAAGAGAAGAAAAAGATGCCGCGCGCGCTGGAAAAGACAGAAAGACGATCAATGTTCTTCGGCGTAGAATCAATAGAATCAAGAAACATACACGGAAACTGGCGCAATCTTGAAAGAAATCCGTAATGATGGCAGGTTTCAGAGGATAAGACCGTCCTGGACCTGCCTTTGTTATATTCCGGCAACTGGGCCGGGATTTATGCGTATTCGCAAAGAAAAGAGGCTCGACGGCCTTCATCCAGGCAGGTTTGCCCGCGGATGAATGAAAAAACCAAATTTACCGGGTGTTTTAAAAATCCGCTAACTATACGAAACCAGCTGGATTCCCATTGGAAAAAGTAGCCGCAATAATCCCTGCAGCCGGGGCTGGCGTCAGAATGAGGGGCAAAGTGCCGAAACAGTTTCTTGAGTTTTGCGGCAGACCCGTGCTGAGCTATACATTGGACAAATTTCAGGGATGTACGGGAATAGACGTTATTTTCCTCGTGGCACCTGCTGAACACCTGGAGTTCTGCCGGACAGAAATCGTGAGTAGATACGGATTTTCAAAGGTCCGCAAAATAGTATCGGGCGGGGAAAAACGGCAGGATTCAGTAAGAAACGGCCTTGAAGCGACAGAAGGGGCGTATGAGTTGATACTCATCCATGATGGCGCAAGACCATTTGTAGAAATACCATTAATCGAGAGCGTTATTGCGGCGGCGCGAGTTGAAAGGGCTGTTATTACAGCCCTGCCTGCCAGAGATACTGTCAAGGAAATTGATGGGCAAGGGATTGTTGTAAGGACATATAAAAGGAGTCAGGTATGGCTCGCACAGACTCCGCAGGCATTCAGATATGAAGACATAATGAAAGCCCACCGGAGAGCCGTCGAAGAGGATTGGGGAGAAGTAACGGACGATTCATCATTGCTGGAAAAGATGGGAATTCCAGTAAAGGTCCTTAATGGATCAGAGAAAAATATCAAAGTTACAACACCCGGCGACGTGGCATTTGCGAATTTTATGCAAAAACGGATTTATGAAGAATGTTGCTGAGAATAGGAACAAGAGGAAGCAAATTGGCTCTTGCGCAGAGCGAGTGGGTAAAGAAGAAGATCGAAGAAAAATACCCCGGCATGGAAGTCGTAATAGTCAGCATTAAGACCAGGGGTGACAAAATTATTGATTCCCCGCTGAACAAGATAGGAGGAAAAGGTCTTTTTGTAAAAGAGATTGAAGACGCATTGCTCAGAAGAAATATTGATATTGCGGTTCATAGTATCAAGGACGTCCCGACGGAACTGCCCGAAGGTCTGCATCTCGCTATATTCCCGGAGAGGGAAGACCCTCGTGACGCTTTCGTATCAGAAGAGTATGCAAGTATTGATGATTTGCCTGAAGGTTCAACCGTGGGGACAGGCAGCCTGAGGAGGTCTTCACAGATCCTTCATGCTAGGCCGGATCTTAATGTGATCGCCATAAGAGGCAATGTTGACACGAGAATAAAAAAGATGGAAGCCGGTGAGGTGCAGGCTATTGTCATTGCAGCCGCAGGACTCAATCGTTTGGGGTTATCCGCCAAGATACGGCAACTCCTTCCTTCCGACATTTACATACCGGCCATTGGACAGGGTACGCTCGGTCTGGAGGTCAGATCAGATGATGGGACGCTCCGCAGTGACCTTGGATTTCTGAATCATAAACTCACTGAGATATCTGTACGCGCAGAGAGGGCTTTCCTTAAGGCATTGGACGGGGGATGCCAAGTCCCCTTAGCCGCTTATTGCTATTTTCAGAAAGATCTCATGATACTTGATGGGATGGTTTCGGAATTGGATGGCAGTTGTATTATAAGGGATAAGATGACTGGCAGCATCAGAGATCCGGAAGAAGCGGGATATACTCTGGCAAGACGGCTTTTGGAAGCAGGAGCCCGTGATATTCTGGAACGGGTATATGGAAGAAATAAATAAATGACTTCTATCCCAGACGGTAAAGTATATCTGGTCGGTGCCGGGCCGGGTGATCCGGGGCTCTTGACATTAAAGGCTAAAGAATGCCTGGAAAGCGCTGATGTCATAGTGTATGACTATCTCATCAATAAAATATTTCTCAATTTTTCAGGAGAAAACACAGAATTAATATATGTCGGGAAAAAGGGAGGCGCACATACAGTAACCCAGGACGAGATAAACAGGATCATTATCGATAGGGCAAAAAGAGGTCTTAAGGTAGTCAGGCTTAAAGGCGGTGATCCTTTTATATTCGGACGCGGGGGGGAAGAGGCACAGGAGCTGAGAAAAGCAGGTGTTAAATTTGAAATAGTTCCGGGTATTACCTCGGCTATAGCGGTACCGGCTTATGCGGGGATCCCGTTGACTCATCGTGACTATACATCAACAGTGTCTATTATTACTGGCCATGAGGATCCGAAAAAAGATAAAACGGATATTAATTGGGAAAAGCTTGCTACTGCCTCAAATACACTGGTATTCCTTATGGGCATGGCTAATCTTGACCAAATAGCTATGAACCTTATCAAATATGGAAGATCACCTTCAACTCCCGCAGCAGTTATTCACAGCGGGACGATGGTATCGCAGAAGACCGTTACCGGGAGGCTGGATAAAATCGCTTCAATTGCGGAAAATGAGGATATTAAGGCTCCCTCGGTAATCGTTGTCGGTGACGTGGTTAGATTAAGAGAAGAGCTAAACTGGTTTGAGGAAAAGCCGCTATTCGGGAGACGTATATTAATCACAAGGGCAAGAGAGCAGGCCAGTGAATTTAAAGAACTCCTGGCTGGTATGGGAGCGGAATGTATTGAATTCCCGACCATAGAAATAATTCCTCCAGTCAGCTGGGAGAAGCTTGATGAGGCGATAGCTTCGCTTGATAGATATCAATGGATTATTTTTACAAGTTTTAACGGGGCAAAATATTTTTTTCAAAGGCTGGAGATATCAGGAAGGGATGTTCGTGATCTGAAGGGAATGAAGATCGGAACAATCGGCCCTAAAACCGCAAAATATTTGATAGATAAGGGGATACGGATCGACCTCATTCCTGATGAGTATCGCGCCGAAGGTATAATTGAATGGTTTAAAAAATATGAAACAACTGCTCGGACAATACTTTTACCCAGAGCAGCGGGAGCCAGAGAATTGCTGCCCGAAGGCCTTTTAAAAATGGGCATGAATGTGAACGTCGTTGAGGCCTATCGGACCGTCAAACCGGACGCGAGTCTTGATTCGATAAAAAAGATGCTTGGTAACAAGGAAATTCATTTAATAACCTTTACCAGCTCTTCCACTGTTAATAATTTTATGGAAATGTTTAAAAATGATCCTGATGATTTGATGAGATGGATTGATGACGTTTCTATCGCCTGTATCGGTCCAATCACGGCGAAGACGGCGGAGGCATTCGGATTGAAAGTGAGCCTTGTACCCGCGGATTATACAATTGAAGCCTTAACGGATTTGATTGTCCGTTTTTTTTCTTGATTTGATCTCACGGAGTAAAAAAATCCTGGCAGGAATTAAAATATATTTATTATCTGAATCATCAGACTAAATTTAGGGGGAGATATAAAATGGCGGATGTGATAGATTTCAATATATATGGCGATGATATGCAGATTGTTGAAGTCTCTCTGGATCCTGGTGAAGGAGTACTGGCCGAAGCGGGCGCCATGATGTATATGGGTGAAGGGATTGAGATGCAGACATCCACCGGAGGAGGTATTTTCAAGGGGTTCAAAAGGATCATTACAGGGGAGAGCTTTTTTATAACCACCTTCCTTTTTAATGGAAAAGGAAAGGGTCATGTGGCATTTGGCGCACCTTACCCTGGAAAAATAATTCCTCTGGACCTTGACAAACTGGGAGGTCAATTTCTTTGTCAAAAGGATGCCTTTTTATGCGCTGCCCAGGGTATTGAGATAGAGATCGCATTGACGAAGAAGATCGGAGCCGGACTTTTTGGGGGGGAAGGATTTATCCTTCAGCGTCTTGAAGGGGACGGGATGGCCTTTGTCCATGCGGGGGGAACTATAATAAAAAAAGAGCTTCAGGCTGGTGAAAAAATAAGAGTGGATACAGGATGTATTGTTGCCTTTTCACCGCTAGTTGAATATGATATCCAGTTTATAGGCGGATTTAAGAATGCGCTTTTTGGCGGGGAGGGTATATTTCTGGCAGGCTTAACCGGGCCAGGAACCATATACCTCCAGAGTCTGCCATTTTCGCGCCTGGCTGACAGAATCTTCGCCGCATTACGTTTTCAGCAGAAGGGTGAACAAAAAGGAATCGCAGGGCTGGGGGGTGGTCTCCTGGGAGGTCTGCTTGGCGGGGACAAATAGTTATGTTTTGTAAATCCATTGTTCCAGTGAATTATATAGAATTTGCATGTCGTTAAACTCTAATTAGAATCTAAATCATAATTATGGGCCTTTTTGGAAAAGCCCGACAGACTCATAGAAGGAATATCCAAATGACAAGTCTTTCACTAACACCTATTGTTATCCTGACGGCCAATATTTCACTTGGAGACGCATTTAGCAATGACATCGTTCAGATGTTTATCCATGCCGGTCTCGTGGTGAAGATCGTATTGACTATTCTTATCATCTTTTCAATTATCTCATGGGCCATCATCTTCACGAAATGGAGGCTTTTCAGGAGGGCTGAACAGGAAACAGACTATTTTCTCGATCTCTTCTGGGAAAATACCGAATTCGCTAAGATTTTTAGAGAATCTAATGAACTGCTCCATAGTCCGGTTGCCAATATCTTCAAATCAGGATACTTGGAATTCACACGTTTTAAAAAGATGCAGGGCCAGACATCCGCACAGGAAGGAGGCACGGGTATTAACAACATTTCGGAATATGTTGAAAGATCTCTAAGAAAAACGGCGATGTATCAGAGTGGAAGGCTGGAGAAGGCGTTGTCATTTTTGGCTACAACAGGAAATGCGACACCGTTCATTGGCCTTTTCGGCACTGTGTGGGGGATTATGGAATCATTTCGAGGGATTGGGATGAAAGGTTCGGCAAGTCTTGCGGTCGTGGCTCCCGGCATATCTGAGGCGCTGATAGCGACGGCAGCGGGATTGGCTGCGGCCATACCGGCTGTTATAGCCTTTAATTATTTCAACAGTAAAGTAAATGAATTAAAGGCGGAGATGGACACCTTCATGGCTGATTTTATGGGGATGGTTGAAAGACAGGCAATTAAAAAATACTTGACCAGGAAGAAAGATCAGCACGATATCGAATAGATAAAGATGCGGTGGAACACTCGCTGAGGAGGCGGGAAGTCAATGATGAACAACAGTGGCAAACAAAAGTTCATGTCCGAAATAAATGTCACCCCTTTTGTGGATGTGATGCTGGTATTGTTAATCATCTTTATGGTCACTGCCCCAATGATGATGGAGGGAGTTGAAGTAAACCTGCCGCAGACAACAACCAAGAGTATCAAGACACCCGAAGATCCACTTATCCTGACGGTTGCGGAGAATGGTGAGATTACGCTTGAAAAACATCAAATAGCCCTCGATGACCTTGAAAACAAGCTTAAATCAATACTCAAGTATCGCCGAGATAAAGAGATCCTGCTCAAGGCTGATAGAAACCTGCAGTATGGATATGTGGTGAAAGTAATTGCAGGGGTAAAAAGGGCCGGCATCGATAAACTTGGTATGATAACGGAACCAACTGAGTGATATTTGGCAGGTCACAATGTACAATGATAGAGGCTTAACGGGCAACGGCTGGGGTTCTATGACGGTATTATCCGTATTGTTTCACCTGGGCGTTATGCTTTTAATCCTTTTCGTGCCGGAATCCATGCCGGGCGGTATGCCTGGAAGAAACATAAACGGCATTGTTTATGAAGTTGACCTTGTCGAAATGCCTTCGCTCGGAAGTCAGGGAAAATCGGGCGGCGTTGCTGCTGTGGCTACTGATGATGGCAGTGCTAAGACTATTGTCCAAGAACCAGCCCAGACTAAACGGATAGCGGTTGAAAAGGTGGAAGAGAAACCGCTGGTAATAGCGAAACGGACGATTGAGAGAAAGGATCTTATGGTGAAGAAGCCAGATCTTTCTCCTGGCCAGCTTATCGATAAGGCGATTTCAAAAATAGAGGAGAAAGTCCAGGCAGGCGGCAGTAGCCATCTGGATAAAGCCATTTCCAATATTGAAAAAGGGACCGGGGGCTCTTCCGGTTCAGCCCGTCCTGGAGGCGGTGGGGGAGGGGCAGCAAGCGGGATAATGACAAGAATATATCAGATGGAGATAGAAAACCGTATAAAAAGCAACTGGTCTTATCCTGTCGCGGCAGGCAATAGGAGAGATCTTGAAGCATTGGTAATTTTAAGGGTGAAGAGCGACGGCACCATCGTAGATTCAAGGTTTAAAAAAACCTCATCTGACAGTGTTTTTGACCAATCTGTTATGAAGGCCATCGAGAGATCCGATCCGCTGCCGCCTTTTCCCGAAGGTTATAGAAGGAGTTATGATGAAATTGAGATTAATTTCAATCTTAAGGATCTGGAAAAATAACATTTATATCTTATTGATAGGATTGCTGTTTTTTATTCCGTCTTTTACAGCTTCCAAGGGCTATGCGAGGATCTATATTGATATCAGCGCTCCGTCAATACAGAAGATAAATATAGCCGTACCGGATTTTAAAAATTTTTCCGGCGAGCAGGAGAATCCTGATCTCGCAGTAAAGATGCCGGAGGTTATTAACAATGATCTTGATCTCAGCGGTTACTTTACACCAATGGAGAAAGGGGCGTTTCTGGATCAAGACGGCCCAGGATTGACATCTGACAATATTCGTTTTCAAAACTGGGTCATAATCGGGGCAGAGCTCCTTCTAAAGGGAGGATATACCTGTATAGGCAGAAATGTTGAAGTCGAGATAAGGCTTTATGATCTTTTCTGGGGTCGCCAGATCCTAGGAAAAAAGTTCTTGGGAAAAGTCGAGGAATATAGATATCTGATGCATCGAGTCGGGAATGAAATTATCATGGCGCTGACAGGACAGCAGGGAGTCTTCCTTACAAGCATTGTTTTTGTGGGCTCATCAAATGCACATAAGGAAATATATATATCTGATTTTGATGGATACAATGTCAAAGAGATAACCTCTGACAGGAGTATCGCATTGTTGCCTGCCTGGTCTCCTCAGGGTGACAGAATCGCGTATAATTCTTATAAGGAAGATGAATCGATGCTCTATTTATGGGATTTATCCAAAAGAAAGGGAAGAAAAATCTCGGGCAGAAGCGGACTGAATACAGGGGCATGCTGGTTCAAGGATGGCGAAAGAATCGCCGTCACATTAAGCTATGAAGGGAATCCCGATATTTATTCAATCGATTTAAATGGAAAAGTACTTGATAAACTCGTAAGTCACTGGGGTATTGATGTCTCCCCGGAGATCTCTCCTGATGGGAGAATGCTGGCTTTCGTATCCAACCGATCAGGCTCTCCGCAGATATATAAAAAGGATTTGAGTCTTGATACAGAGGAAAGATTAACATTTGAAGGTAAATATAACACATCACCAGCCTGGTCCATTACCGATAAAATAGCCTTTTCACAAATGGACGGCGGTCAGATTGATATATTTACGGTAGATTCCGATGGGAGCAATCTTAAAAGGTTGACAGAAAACCAGGGGAACAATGAAGATCCCTGCTGGTCCCCGGATGGAAGATATATTGTCTTTAGCTCAAACAGGACAGGCCGATATCAGCTGTATTTAATGAATGCTAACGGCCAGAATCAACGCAGGATTACCTTTATGGAAGGGGATCAGACAGCTCCTAACTGGTCTCCGTATTAGTGATGGATTCCATCCACCATTGCATGAGGATACGGGTGACACCGAAAAATCCCATTTTTTTATAAATATTGGTGGTAAAACGGTTTTATTATAGGTATAATATTATGAATGCATTTATATAAGGAGAAGATGACTTTAAGGGTAAAAAAAGCTTTAAAATATCTAAAATACTTGAAATATTAATATTTGAATGTTAAAAATACACATACGCAAACATCCAGAAGAATTTTTGATTTTTAAAAGATAATTTTATCAATCAGGAGGAAAAAGAGCATGATGAAAAAAATGATGACTGTAATTTTAGTGGTGGCCTTTACATGCGCAGCGATTTTTATGCTGGCTTCATGTGCAAAGAAGCAGATTGGAATGGAACAGGCCGTAACCCCTGCTCAAGCCGCTCCAACACGACCGGCCCCGGCAGCAAAGGAGCCGGCAGCAAAGGAGCCGGCACCGCAAAGAACCGGACTTGAAAATGAGATCAGGGCTTTTGAATCGGAGCATATTTATTTCGATTTTGACAAGTCTGAACTGAAACCTGAAGCGCGAGCGATCCTGACAAAGAAGGCAGAATGGCTTCGTGCGAATCCGGGTTTTTCTGTTCGGATAGAAGGGCATTGCGATGAAAGGGGTACGAATGAGTATAACCTGGCCCTTGGAGAGCGGAGAGCGGATGCGGCATGGAAATTTCTAAACGCCCTTGGTGTATCCAGTAACAGGATGACAACCGTAAGCTATGGTGAGGAGAGACCTGCCGTAGCGGGCCATAATGAAGCCGCATGGTCGAAAAACAGGCGGGATCAGTTTAAGCTGATTAAATAATTCAAGTCTTCGCCTTTTAGATTATTGCTATTTTACACACTGGGGATCCCGTCAATTCTCATGCGGTAACTGAATCCCCAGTGGTGATAAAACAACTCAAATAACTTATGATTAAAAAGTTAGGGGAAAGGAGTATGCAAATTTTTCCCTTGTAGGTTTAAGAGGGAATGAATTGAGAGACTCTTTTCGCAATAATCAAATATACATCTTTTTAACTGATGAAAATCATGGAAAATAAAAAATATAGGATATGTATTAATTGTGCTAAATGTATTATCATTTTTTTAGTCATTTTTTCTTTTTCATGCGTTTATGATAAAGAGTTTACATACCTCAATGACCAGATTATTAACTTGAATAAAAGAGTTACAGAGCTTGAGGGAACTGTCAATGCCGGGATGAAAGAGACACTTCAGGCGGTCAACTCTAATCAGACCCAGACCAGGATAGAACTCGATCAGCTGAAAGATGATATTAAGGAGATATCGGGACGTGTTGAAGATAACGAGCATTTACTCAGGCGCACTGTTGAAAAGGATCTGGGTGCCCAGGATGCTTCTAAGGCTGATCTCAGAAATCTTGCACCGAGGTTACAAGAGCTTGAGAGGGCTGTAAATCGTCATAGTGAGTATCTCCATCTGGAACCCCTGAAGAAGCTGGATTATGAGGCTGATGAAGGGCAACCAGTTATAGGTAAAGCCACTGAAGAGCCGAAAACAAGTGAAATCGAACGATATGATTTTGCTCTTGCCCTTTATAAGGATGAAAAGTTTGAATCGGCTATTGATGGGTTTAAACGATTTGTGGATGAATTTCCTAAATCAGATCTGGCAGATAATGCCCAGTTTTGGATTGGGGAATGTTTTATGGCGCTTAAGCAGTACGAACAGGCAATCTTGGCTTATCAGGAGGTGATTAAAAAATACCCCAAAGAAAATAAGGTCCCGAATGCGATGCTAAGGCAAGCTATTGCTTTTCTTGAAATTAAGGATGAAACGAGTTCAAAACTTCTACTAAAAAAATTGATAAAAGAACATCCCAAATCCAGCGAGGCCGAGATAGCCAAGACAAAATTGAAACAATTAGAATGATGTCAGGTTATCGCGATGAACTTTATCATGTAATCGTTGAATCCGGATAATTCATTTTGAATATCCCCGGCGCATCCAGTAGACAGGTTGTATCTGAGGCAGCATTTATAGCCCTCGTATAAAACTCAGCCTTTTTGTTCAAATCCCATCTCGAATTCCAGCCTAACCCTCCTTTTTTAAGGTTCTTGGATATCCATAATTCATTTGGACTTTGTCCGGCAGTCTGATGGATGAATTTAAGAAGCAATTTCATTTTAGACACTTGCGTTAAAAACTTTGCTTTTATCCGTACGCCGATTAAAAGAGAGCCCGCAGGATGGCCTGATGATTAATATATCAACAAAATCCGGAGATGACATTACACATTGGAAGAGCATGCTGTGAGACCGTTTTGGACAGTACTGATCACAATCATAACATAGTTTAATTTATGATAACCTTATGATGCTGAAGAAAGAATAATAAATAATATTAATAAGATATGATGAGGTGATTATGTGTCCAAAATTGCAATTTTACTTAATTATTCAGAAAAGAACATGGACAACTATAATAGAAATTAAATATATAAGAATAGGACAATTTTATCTTCTATTTGCTATTTTTTATTGACTTAATACCTTTGAAGTATTAAAGTCAATAATATGCATTTTAGCAACTAAGAGAGGAATTTTGAAAAGATTGAGGGGTAGATTATGCCACAGATAATGACTACTAAAGAATTAGCAAAATACCTGAAGCTTCATGAAATTACCATTTGTAAATACGCTTCAGAGGGTAAGATTCCCGCGATTAGGATTGGTCGTGTATGGAGATTTGATAAGGAAGCCATTGATAAATGGATTAGCGGTGGTCCAAGTAAATAACGCGCGGTTTTAGAATGAATGATAATGAGGACATTGATCTTGCGCTATATGACAGAACAGGCGCTTTGCTTATGCTGAACAAGGAAGAAAGGAAGCTTTTAAGGGAACTTCTTTCTATGACGTTAAAGTCGAAAAACGCAAGAGATTGGATTGAAAAAAAACTTGGGAAAGATTATGTAAGCGTAGGCGAGAAACTATTAAAAACTATGGGGGGGTAGTCAACTGCAATAATTGAATATACCTGAGTCAAGACTTGTTGGCGAGGAGTTCGACTGAGGCTCATTCGAAGCCCTCAAGCCGAGTGTCGCGGCAGGGAATCATCCAAATATGTACCTGCTAATCATAGAGCAGGTAAGGTTTACGCCATTCATGATAGTTATCGAGTTCAGAGAGCCAACCAGCCTTTATTCTTAAGAGATCTTTCCCGGATTCAATATCTCTCCTGATGTCACTATCACCCAGAATCAAGTCTATGGGCATCCTTTCGTGCTCATATTCATATGGGGGTTTTTTCCACTGAAATTTTTCCCCGTGAATATGAATTATGGCCTTGAGTAAGGAGAGAGATGTGAAATATGGGGTATACTCATGGTGATCCAATATATGAATCATAAATCCCCTGCAGATATCGCCTTTCCACTTATTAAAAGTCGGACGAAAGGATATTTCCTGGAGATGGCAACCTTCTATCGTGCCGGGCTCTATCTTCTCTAGAATGAGTTTAGTGTCAAGGAACGGCGAGCCGAATATTTCAAAAGGGCGGCATGTGCCTCTTCCCTCTGAGATATTGGTTCCTTCCCATATAACCTGACCGGGATAGACATGCGCTGTTTCCGGCAGCGGCATGTTGGGCGACGGCATGATCCA
>JAFGDF010000048.1 GCA_016932235.1 Deltaproteobacteria bacterium
AGGAGAAACAAGATGCTGGGTGGAGTTTTGTTGATGGGCGGACTTGGAATGGCGGTCGGAATAGGCCTGGCGCTGGCTTCCAAGATTTTTTATGTCTGGGTGGATCCAAAGATTGAAGCTATTGAAGAGGCCCTGCCCGGGGCCAACTGCGGCGGATGCGGGTTGCCGGGGTGCAGTGCAAACGCCGTTGCGATTGCGGCGGGAAGGGCGTCAGCTTCATCCTGCGTAGCCGGCGGCCCTGAAGTAGCCGCCGAAATAGCCGAAATAATGGGAGTCAAACTGGAGGCCAGAGAACCTGATTTTGCAAGGCCGGGGTGCACCTATGGTTTCCAGGATGCCGATGTCAAATATATTTACAGCGGAATTACGGACTGCAGGGCGGCCGTACTATTAAACGGCGGTTCAAAAATCTGTCCGATCGGATGTATCGGACTGGGAACATGTGTTGATGCGTGCCCATTTAACGCCCTTTCGATGGGTGAGGATAATCTCCCTGTTGTAAATCTTGATCGTTGCACAGGGTGCGGTACCTGTGAACGGGTCTGCCCGAAGCATATTATAACCCTTTCATCCTATTCAAGACGAATCCAGCATGAATACACGATTGATGAGTGTTCGGCCCCGTGTCAGAGAGAATGTCCCGCAGGAATCGATATCCCCGCCTATATAAGGCAGATAACAATGGGAGATTACTCAAAGGCGGTAAGGATTATAAAGGAGACGAATCCCTTTCCACTTGTATGCGGCAGGATTTGTGTCCATCCGTGTGAATATGCCTGCCGGAGAAACCTGGTGGATGAACCGGTAGCGATCAATCATCTGAAACGGTTTGTTGCTGATTATGAGATGAACTCCGGAAAAAGGATTCACAATCCAAGGGCGCCTGAGACCGGGAAAAAAGTCGCGGTCGTCGGTGGAGGCGCTGAAGGATTGACGGCCGCCTATCTGTTGAATCGTCTGGGGCATGATTCGGTCGTATATGAGTCCACAAATATGCTTGGAGGTCTCTTAAGATACGGGCTCCCACAGAACAGGTTGCCTAAGAAGGTCCTGGACTGGGAGATTGAAGGGATACTTGATGCAGGAGTGAAGGTATTTATTAATAAGAGTCTGGGCAGGGAATTTACCATTGAATCACTGCTCAATGAGGGCTATTCCGCTGTCTTTGTCGCCACCGGAGGCTGGGACACTCACCTGTCCCTGAAAAACGCAAACAACGGCGGGTTTATTGAAATGCTGCCCGGAGTGATGCTCCTGATCGATTTCTTGATGGAGCAAAGGGCTGGTAATAAGATATCAACCGGCAAGAAGCTGGTAATCCTCGGAGGAGGAAAGGCCGGCCTGGAGGCCGCGTCAAACTGCATGAAAGATGGCGCCGACAGTGTTACCGTTGTTCTCCGATCGGCCAGGAACAGGGCTCCTTTCTCAGATGAAGAGATTGCCGCGGCTGAAGAACAGGGGGTCAGGTTCTTTTTTGAGAGTGCCCTGACAAAGCTGATGGGAGAAGGAAATTCATTGACAAGCCTGGAAGTGACACATCTCAACGCCTCGGGAACTGAAGACGGCGAGAGAGAGATTATCCCTGTAAATACACTGCTGACCGGCGCCGGACGGTTTCCGGAACTCATTTATGTTCCGTTAAAGGGGGAGGATGAGGAGAATAGTAGTGCGAAGTGGGAAACCATTGTTCCCTATCCGGGACCTTTTGCGGAGCAGGATATCGGGATCTTCAGGCCCGGAGAAGAGGGTGGGGATTATAAGGCCGTTGTAGAGGCGATCGGTTCGGGAAGAAGGGCGTGCAGCTCAATTCAGAGATTTTTTTCAGGGGAAGCACTTGAAGCGCCCGAGAACATGATCAGGAAGTATACGGAAGTGCTGAGTCTGGATAAGCTTGAGCCGGTTCCTGAGATGCCGCGGGTTAAGATGCCCGAGGTATCCCCTGAAGAATGCCTTAACAATCCTTCCCTTGAGATAGCAAAGGGATTTACTGAAGATCAGGCGCGCCAGGAGGCCGGACGATGCCTTCAATGCGGCCTTATCTGCTATCGCCGTGTTGAAGGGAATCTGCACTAACCATAATACGTGTCATCCGCGGGTATATACTGTTATTGCCTGATCTCTTTGTCTGTTCGAATCTCTTCAGGACATAAAAGGCCATAACCATGAAAATACCCCCGCCAACGACCGCTGTCAGTGACTGATCGGTTCGGATAGGACCTGAAAGAAGACCTCCGAGAAATGCACCGACCATAAGGGCCATAATGGGGAAAATATAGACAAGCGCGGATATTTTTAATATGGCCCCTTCCGGCATACTTACCTCAACCGTGTCTCCTTTTGCTGCATGCAGATCATTACTAACTTCAACCAGGATATCCCTTGTCGCCACCTCGCACGATCCCTGCGACTCACAATGGGCGCATGCCGAACTCTTCTGGAGGCGTATAACCGCTTTGTCCTTCAGTACATTTTCTATTATACCGTATTCCTTTATCAAAATGGCTACTCCCTTTTTTATGAAAATTAAGACCGCTGCGGTAACGGGTGGTATTTCTTTTGAGATATCTTTTTTCGAAGATTGGTCTGATCTTCAATTATTAATTATGTGCCTGCATTTTTAAACGCCGCCAAAACATTGGCTTATTGATGAGCGTCTAAAAAAAGATGGACATGTATCTCTAAAATCTCCTATTATATGAAGAAAGCAGGGGTATGTCTAAATTAAAATTTAAAAAATAATCCCATGTCCGAATCTATAATCGTAAATTTTGACAGGCAGTATGAACCGGAGATCAGGAGGATCAGGAATTCCGTGTTTACAGGGGAGCAGAATGTCCATGAAAATGTGGATTTTGACGGCAGGGATCCTGAGGCGGTTCATGTGCTCGTGAGGCCTGAGGACAGTTTCGTTGGCACAGGCCGCATGTTAATGGACGGTCATATAGGCAGGCTTGCCGTACTGAAGCCTTACAGGGGAAAGGGATTTGGGGCCGAAGCGGTCAGTGCCCTGATTGCGGAAGCGAAACGAACGGGAATAAAGAGGGTCTATCTCGGAGCCCAGATCCATGCCGTTGGTTTTTATCAAAAACTGGGTTTCCATGAATATGGTTCCATATTCATGGATGGACCTGGCATCGAGCATATTCATATGGAAAAGATCATCCGGGATTGGTCCTGAATCTATTGACAATTCCCTTATACTTTCTTTAAAATCAAATGATTACCCTCTAATATGTTTTAAATATAGCCTAATATTTTATATATCTTTACTTTAACCAATCTAACAGAAGGAGCTGATCATGAAGAAAATTATTTTTATAATCGTATTATTTTTGATAATGGCGCCTCTCACAGCGGTCTATGGGAAACCCTATAATATATCCGTCAGCCAGTTTGTTGAGCACCCGGCCCTGGATGCCGTGTTAAAGGGTTTTAAGGACTACATGAAGGAAAAGGAGATAGAGATCACCTATAAAGTCCATAATGCCCAGGCGAATATGGCGACGGCAGGTCAGATCGGGACACAGATTGTGGGGGAAAAACCGGATATGATCATTGCTATTGCGACCCCCAGCGCCCAGACATGCGCCCAGGCCTTGAAAAAGGCCCCTCATATGAAAAATATACCAATGCTCTTCACGGCGGTTACCGATCCTCTTATGGCAGGACTGGTCAATGACCTTAAACGTCCAGGCGAAAATATCACCGGGGTATCGGACATGCTTCCGCTGGACAAGCACATGGAGATGATCAGGGAGTTTGTGCCGGGACTGAAAAGGCTGGGCGTCCTTTACAATTCAGGCGAGACCAACTCCATCAGTTCTGTAAAACTTCTCCGTGAGGTGGGCCGGAAAATGGGATATGAAGTAGTAGACGCGACGGTTTCGAAGACCAGCGAGGTCTACCAGGCTGCGAAGAGTCTTGTGGGCAAGGTTGACGCGGTCTTTGTGCCTACGGATAATACCGTTGTTGAATCCCTGGAATCAGC
>JAFGDF010000310.1 GCA_016932235.1 Deltaproteobacteria bacterium
CAGGGTGAGCTGGGCACCGACTCGGTAAGGCTTTTTGTAGCCTATTACAAAGAGCTGCCATTTACACCGGAAGAGGGGACCCTGATCACTGACTCCGCCGTTCAGATTCTGGAATCCAGAGTCGCTTTGACTGAAGATCAAAAGGCGTTTCTGTCCGACAGGTTAATAAAACTGTCGGATCTGAAAAAACCGCCTGCAGAAGAGGCCACTGCAGAAACAGAAGTGCACGAGACCACGGAAGAATTCGCGGTTAAGGGAATGACTACTTTTCAGGACCTTCTCGATTTCGGCATCACAAAGGAAGAGATAGAGAAGATCTTCGGACTGCCCATGGGCCGAACAGGGGAAAATCTGCGGGATTTTTCATCCAGTAACGGGCTTGAACTGTCTGAGTTTAGGCCAATGATCGAGGCACTCGCCGCATCAAAAAAATGAACGTTTATCCGGTCGATGAGTATCCTGATAAGGGCTCTGCCCGGCACAGGTATTATTTATAACGTGAACAAGGGGGAACTCCCTGTTCCGGGCAGGATAAACCGGGGTATCTTAAAGTAGCCTGTACTGACGGATATCAGTCAAACGCCATGTCAGTCTTCCACACTTTCCAGACATTACCGACCATTTCCGGGCCGGGCGTAAGCGTCATCTTACCCGGTCTCCATCCAGATGGTGTGGCTTGCGTTCCTTCGGATTCCCGAACAAGCTGAAAGGCCTGAATCTGCCGGAATGATTCATTCACATTTCGTCCTACCGGCGGCGTTAACACCTCAAAGCCCTGGACAACTCCATCCGGATCGATTATAAATCTTCCCCGTGTCTCGACGCCGGCATCTTCATCATAAATACCATAAACCTTTCCAACTCTTCCACCCGCGTCAGACAGCATGGCAAAGGGAACACCTCCATCTACCATTTTGGACAGTTCGTTATCATTCCACATCTTGTGGACGTATATACTGTCGATACTCATGGATAAAATTTCTACCCCGAGCTTCTGAAATTCCGTATATTTTGCAGCAACTGCTGAAATCTCTGTCGCTCAGACAAAGGTGAAATCACCCGGATAAAAACAAAGAATGACCCATTTCCCCAGATATTCCGACAATTTGATATTCACAAATTCATTTTTATAATAGCCCGGTGCGGTGAAATCCGGGGCTTTTTTCCCTACCTGAATCATGGCTGTCTCCTCCTTTTTTGTCTCTTTTTCTTCGATCGTTTTGTCCTGAACAGCTTCCCCAACAGACGCCCCTGTGGGGCGCGCACACCCTACTTTAAGCTTTTCGGCCATCTACACCTCCTTTTGAACGGTTAAAATGTTTGTTGGATATGAATGTCTGTATCGATCAATCTATCCTGATGTATTATACCATAATGGCCTATTAAATATAAATCAGATAATCACCGTTTTATCATGGTTAATCGTTTGACCCCTTTAATTTGCCTGAAGGTGGCGCCCTGGCTGACACATCTGAGCGCAAGCTCGTGGTCTGCCACCATGGTTCCGGATATGGCACTGATTCCGTGGTCAAACAGAATTGGTGATAAAGGTGTGGTATCCCCCAGTGCAATAACATAGGCACGAGGATTACAAAGCCTGAGAAGTGATTCCATGGTATGGTTTGTCAATGCGGTCCCTGTAATAGCAACCACATCCGCCTCAGGGATGAAGACATCCGCCTCTGTTTCCTTCAGATCGCCCTCCTGAGGATTTTTTTCTATAACCCATAAATCCCTTGCACATTCTCGAACCCTTGGAATAAAGGGAAAGTGTCCAACTATGGCTACTCTCTTCCCTTCCCCTTCCTTGACGATTATTTCAGCCGCATTCAACTCAACACAGGAAGTTTCATCGATATCCAGAAGGGAATTGACCGTGGCCATTCCCATAGATGCTTCAAGGATGGACTCTGAATAGGATAGTCGCGCCATCTCCAATGGATTTTTATCCAGCAGATAGCCGGGCTTGTCGACCATGGGTGGCTTCTGGCAAAGTGCATCGCGTGGAAGGGTTGAAGCAAGTCCGCAGTGACGGGTCAGGACGCCGGTGTGAAATATCCCCTGCCGTATGTCCAGGACAGTCGCATTAAAATCCAAAACAGCTATAAGATCATCCAGTATTTTCATATCTTAAACAGGACTATTCAATAATGATTTCCGTTCCCGCATTATTAAAAAAGAATATTTCACCGAATTCCAGGGCCAGGCGCGCGGCGGGCAGGCCCCCGGTGCAGTGGGAGACCCCCAGCCTCTGGATGCCGAATGTTTTAAGATCTGCGATTGTCGAATCAAGCCTCTCTTTCGATGCCCTGATGAGGTGTGTTCCTCCGATAACAGTATGGATATAGTCCACCCCGGTCAGGGCCTGTGCGTGCCGCAGGGTATTGATAATGCCGCGATGGGCACATCCTGTTATAACCGCAAGCCCTTCGCCCGTGTTTATTATCAGGGCCAGATCGTCAGGCAGGGTGTCCTTTTCGAGATCTCCGTTCTTTTTTATATATAGATTTGCATCTAATTCTTCATAAGGGGTTTTCATTTCCACTTCACCCGTGGTCATTATGTTCTCGGTTATCTTTACAGGTTCGGAGGTAAGGTGAAAAATCGCCCCCAGATTTTCCAATGTGTCAAGATTGAAAGGAATCCCGGCATAGCGGCTTGGCAGGTTGGGGAGTTTCCCGAACTTCCTGTCCCAGACACCGGGGTGAGCGATTATGTCTATCGGTTTCCCAATGGAATGTAAGACCTCCACCAGACCGCCCGTATGGTCGCCATGGGCATGGCTGAGAACTATCTTATCCACTATGGACAGATCTATACCCATTCTTCGGGCGTTATGGGCTGCGGTCGATTCGGAACCTCCGGTATCGAGAAGGACTACGGCCTCATCTGTTTCAACAAGGATACTCAAGCCCCATTCAGCCAGTAACCCTGGCCTGGCCGCCGTGTTTTCGGCAAGTGTAGTTATCTTAACCTTCATTTTTTTATCCCCCTTCCTGTTCATGTAAGAGACTGATCGGTCTCCATCTTCCACCCATCCAGGGTAATCTTAAATCTCACCGTCCCGCCCTCGAGTATGGCCTTTTCGGATCTGTTCCGAAGATCATGGAAGTCGGCCGATTCAAGAAATATCCTAAGGATCTCAAGCTTTTTCTCAAGATAGGACTCTTCCCCCTCTTCTCTTAAAAGATTTCTTAATACCTTCTCATACTCTTTTTTAGCCAGAGTCTGGATACAGCTCGAAAGGTCAGGTATTATTTCAATTTCCATGTCGCTGGTCATAATCCCATAATAACCCGGATCTATTTTGTTTGGAAAGCAATAAAACTGACTTGGTTAATAGCATTTCTTATGCCATTTTCCCCTGCCCAGGGATAAAAGTCATAATCTGTTGATAATAATGGTCTTATCAAGTGGCTGACCGAATGAATCTATCAGGGTGGTCATAAAATATAGCAATTTCGCAATCTTTATTGATCAGATATATGCGGTGTTGCAATGTTAAGCCTTTTTTGAACGGCCGTCTTTTTTAGGTATCTCTATTTGCAGGTTTTTGATCTTCCGCCAGAGGGTGGTAGGGTGTATACCGAGCTTTTTTGCCGTAGCCTTTCTGTTCCATCTATTATTCATTAAGTGGTTGTAGATATAGTTACGTTCAATGGTATCTAGCGAATACCCCTTTTGAACCGTTTCTCCTTCATTAACCTTGCCTGTCAATCTGTAACCCCTGGACAGATGGTCAGGCAAATGCTCGACACCTATTTGACTATCTTTGCAGATCACTGTTGCATATTCGATGATATTCTCGAGTTCACGGACATTACCGGGAAAATCATGGGCCATAAGGATTGGTAGGACCTCGGGAGAAACACCCCTTATGCTTTTGCTGCTCAGGCGATTAAATTTTCTCAAAAAATGTTCCACAAGAAGCGGGATATCACCCTTTCGGTCCCTCAGGGGCGGAAGCACAAATTTGAGGACATTAATCCTGTAATAAAGATCTCTTCTAAATGTCCCCTTTTCCACCATTTCTTCCAGATTTTTATTCGTAGCGGCGACGATTCGAACATCCGCCTTCTCGGACAGTGTGCCTCCCAATGGTTCATAGACCCTGTCCTGAAGTACCCTGAGCAATCGAACCTGAAGCGCGGGCGAGATGTCACTGATTTCATCCAAAAACAGGGTTCCGCCCTTTGCAAGGGCAAGCCTTCCGGGTTTGTCTTTTTTTGCATCCGTAAAGGCTCCAGCTTTATATCCGAACAGTTCGGATTCGAGGAGGGTGTCCGGCAGGGCACCGCAATTAATGGTTATTAACGGCCCGTTGTTTCTGTGACTTAAAGAGTGGATGGCCTTAGCGAAAAGTTCCTTTCCCGTCCCGCTTTCCCCCTCCAGGAGGACGCTGGTATCGCTTTCCGATACCTGTTCCATCAACGCAAATAAACGATGCATCTCTTTGTCTTTGCTGATGATGTCTTGAAATGAATGATGCCGGGACAGTTCCTTTCGAAGTGCTTCCACAAGACTAAGATCACGGAAGGTCTCAACACCACCCATAATGATGCCGGTGTGGTCTTTTAAAAGAGCTGTGGATATGCTCACCGGGACCTTCTCGCCATCGGAACTGACAATAAAGATAGACTGATTAATAATCGGCTGCCCGGATTCCATTGTTTTTCTCAATGCGCAGCTTTCTTCACAAATGCTGGCCCTGAAGACCTCCCAGCAATGTCTGCCGATGGCCTCGCCCCTGTTTATGCCCGTGATATTTTCAGCTGCTTTGTTAAAAGAGGTTATGCGCCAATCCGAATCAATGGTAAATACACCATCGGCAATGCTGTCAAGAATAATATTTTTCTGTTGTTCACTGGAAAATTCCATGAATAGCTCCTGTTTTTAACTGATGAGTCGATTCCTGCGGGGTATTAGGGCTCAAAACATTTGAGTTAAACCATAAGCTTATGAGAGGCTGTTGTCAATTAGGATATGTCCGTTTCCTCATATTGATAACCATGCCTGGGACTGGGGACAATAAGCATGTCTTGACTTAAAAAGGCAAGGAAGATATCTTAAATCTTCTGCCGGATAACAGGCAGGGCGCTCTATTAAGTTTTATCCGGCAACAGACTTGTTTTGAGGATCTATTATGTCTATAAAATTCATTTATATTTTGTGGCCTTAAATTCAAAGGGGGATTCAACCATGGGAACTTGGCTGATAAGAATATCTGTAATCTATCTTTTCCTCGGTACTGCTTTAGGGATGTATATGTCTATCACAGGAGATTTTGAATTAAGTTCAGTGCATACACATTTATCGCTTATAGGCTGGACTACCATGACATTAGCCGGTATTATATATTCTATTTTCCCGAAACTGGCCCAAAGTGTCCTTTGTAAGATTCAGTTTATACTTTTCAACACAGGCCTGCCCATTATGATGACAGGGCTTGTTTTATTGATAAGCGGTCCAGGTCCTGTGGCAGTGGTTTCAGTCGGCGCAACAATTACGTCGATTGCAATCCTTTTTTTCACAATAAACGTTTTAACCGGATTGAAAAGTATTCCTGATATTGAAAATGATCGGAATTAATATTCAATATTTGAACACTGCTTTCTCATTCCAACGAATCCCGGATCAGGTTCCGGGACAGATTAAGTGACGCCTGGAATGATAAATAGAGTGGTTACGCAAAGGTCTCGGTGGCGGCTGTTTTTCAAGATACTATCGTGCTTTTGGACTGATAACTCTTTAAAGCCTGATTTATAGTCTTAACGGCCAGTTGAATGCAGTGATGCTTTTGGGCCGGTATTTCCTCAAGTTCCTTGAAGACATCACCATCATTTATTGAAAGGGCCCGGTCGATCGATCTGCCCTTTACAAGATCTCCTATTGCCATGGCAGCGGTTATGGTACCGATGCATCCCATTACGACGAATTTGACATCCGATATAAAATTATTTTCTATTTTCAGGTAAACAGTCATACTATCTCCGCAGGAACCGGTTAACTCACTTACATGATCGGCATCCGGCAGGACACCCCAGTGTTTTCTCTCAATGTAATAATCCAGGGCCTTTTTTGAAAAACCCCTGCGATCGGGAATTGCACTCATAATCCCTTCAGATAGAGATTCAAATATCTTCTCTTGAGCCTTCATCTCTTCACCTTAACGCGATGTTAAATCTTAAGTAACAATTTAGCCTTATGCAATATTATTGACAGTCTCATAATTGAATTGACATCATGGTTGCCTAAGAGTCTATTTTTTCTGGACCCCGGCCTTCGCCGGGGTGACGGA
>JAFGDF010000311.1 GCA_016932235.1 Deltaproteobacteria bacterium
AGTTTAACAATGTCGGTATATAATTCAACGTTATCTCTAAAGACCGTGGCCTGGGGAGCACTTTTTACGAGCGAACTCGTTCCTGGCGAGTTTTACGCATACTGCCTTACGAGGCGGGGGGCCATCTCAGTCATTGTTATGAATGATTAAGTTGGAACGACCGGAGAAGGTTTCCGCCCGCTCTCCGAGGCGTAGGCTCTCTGAGCCGGAGGCCTGGCATGCACCTTACGCTATTATCTTGCTACCCGGGTCTTCGCCGTTAAATGGGCTCCCCATACCGCGATCCTGCGACCATAGGTTGTTATTTTCATGCATCGTGGTGGCCCAAAGGGCCATGAATGTTTAGTTGAAGAAAAATGCCGTATTCCTCCAAATAAGCTTAATAAGATAACAATAACCCTGTATCCGGTCGTCTGGACCGCAGCATGGGAAACTCATTTTCGATTTAAGGTTCCTGAAAAAGGACAATTACCTTTCCTGCTAACTTTGTCGATATATGTTCTTTACCTGCCGGATTGGTATCATGTAAAAGTGAAAGATGTACAATGAAGATCAGAAAATTCTCGCCCTTGACGTCAACGGGCGATTCTTTATGAAGCGATCGTGAAAGTTTCTTTAATTCCGGAAGCATCGCTTCCGGGTTTTTCCCTAATTCGTGGATCCTATCCCGAATTTCACGCATCATTGATTCATTGCTAAGACAAATATGAGGTATATTGAGGGTTATAATTGAATCCCTGATATCTGTAGAAGCGCCTTCGACCTGCTCAGCGGCATAATCAAGAAACTTTTTATTCAATGTAATGAATATATCCCGTTTATCCAGATATCTTCCAAAAAGACCGAGCCATGCTTCGAGGAGAGGACCCATTCCTGAATCACGAATCGCCATCTCCTGATCGAAGCCAGGAAAATCACTGAACAGGTTTTCAACATCTTCAACGGTTTCAATGCTGTCTTTTAATAATTTATTCCTGTTTCTCAATTCCTTTAACAGCTTTTCTGCTTCAAAACGCTGCTTCTCAATATCCGCTGCCAGATGCAAGATAAGATTCCATCTGAAGATCTTCTTTTCATGGTGATCAGAAGTAATATCATCTATTCGCCTTATCATACGACGTATGTCCCACAGTGTCTCATCCGAAGCCGCCAGTTGCTGTCCGGCCTTGATAATCTCCCTTTGGCTCCTGTCATGATCATGTGCTATCCAGTTGCGGTATTCAGAAATAACCCCCTTAAACTCCTTGCCCGGCCTGTGATCGGCCTGTGGGTATAGCACTCTTGCTTTTTCAGGCTTTTCCAATTCATCTTCTAAAATGATTTCTTCCAGAAACCATGGCCGAAAAATAGTCAATGTCCCGAAAATATCAGTAATATTTTTCAAACTGGAAGCCGGCAACCAGGAATGCGGAAACAATATGACAGACATCGGCTTTCCTCCTCCAGGAGCCTGTCGGACGAAGCCTCACAGGCTCACAACTACAGATCCCTGATTATCCTTGCGTCAACAACATAGAGGTCCTCACCGAATCCTTTAACCGGATTAAGATCAATCTCCTTTATTTCCGGAAAATCACTGACGAGACGACCTAGTCGCACAAGATATTCAGATAGCAGATTGATCGATACGCCCTTTTCCCCCCTGGCACCCTCAAGTATAGGGAAGCTTCTTATACTGCGGATCATCCGTTCACATTCGCCGACGGCCAAAGGCGCAAGAGAGAAGGATATGTCCTTTAATACCTCGGTATATATCCCACCAAGGCCGAAGACGACCATATGACCATAGCCCTCTTCCCTGACCGCACCCAGGATAACTTCGGAGCCTGAAATCATCTTTTGAATCATCACCCCTTGAGCACCTGGAATCGCCATCAGATCATCCCACGCCTTATCAGCATCAGCCTGATCTTTAATTCCAATCTTCACACCGCCTGCATCGCTTTTATGCAGAAGACCGATTACCTTAAGGACCAGGGGGAATTTTATGCTGTCGCATGTGGCTGCAAAATCCTCTTTTTTGAAAACTTCCCGCTGAGGTGGTAATAAAAACCCTGCCGCCTCAAGCATCTTCCTGATAACTCCCGCAGATAAAACTTCCGATTTTTCGGATCTCAGTATTGCTTCTATCTGGTCCCTGTCGTAACCGTTAATAGCTTCCTCCTGATCAAAAATCAACGGCCGGTTCACTATCTTTCCCAGGGCACGTCCTATCGGCACCTCATCCTGAAAATAGAATTTCCCTTCACTTCGCACTCTCGCTATCAATCCTTCGCATGTAGTTGCGGAACTCAGTACCGGGATGATCGGTATGGAGCAGTGATTCATACCGTTTATAATCTCCTTATAGATCTCCCAGTTATCAGACATGCCCGAATTTCCCGTTATAATGGTGATTACGTCAATATTCTCTTTCTCTTCCTCCTTAAGTATTCCGAAAATCTTTTTGATTAGTTCCCCTGTCCTGCTTGGAAGACAGTCTATAGGATTGGCATAGGACGCCTCCATGGGTAAAATTTCAGCCAGCCTTTTCTGTGTTTTCCTTCCGAATTTTGTCAATTCCAGCCCCTGACGGCTCAGTTCATCGGAAAGCATAACCCCGGGACCTCCCGCGTCGGTAATAATGCATGCACGTTTTCCCTTTATGGGCCCCCTCGCAGCGGATAACGCACAGGCGACATCGATGAGCTCCACTTTGCTGTTTACTCGAATTATTCCGGCCTTGTCGAAAAGGGCCTGAACGGCATTGTCATCTGTCGCCATGGCCCCCGTATGACTGGCTGCGGCCTTCTCCCCCGCAGTGGTAACGCCTGATTTTACACCTACGAGTGTGCATCCTTTACGCGTTAGGCTCCTGGCATGGACAAGAAGCTTCTCAGGTTTTTTCAATGACTCCATATAAACAATCATGATAGGCGCACTTTCAGGACCGTAGTTTTCATCCAGCATCTCAATGACATCTTCCACGCATAGCTGTATGGAATTTCCCATGTTTACAACATTACTGAATGCGAGCCCCCTGAAGGTGGCCTGTTCCATCAGGTAATCAACAGTCGCCCCTGATCCACTCACAATATCGATGGATCTTTTCTCCAGCCTGGGCAAGATACCCGTAAATTTTCCGGCATATGATGTGGTCATAAAGCCTGAACAGTTGGGGCCCACTATGCCCATATTAGCCTTGGAAGCTATTTCCAGGAACCTCCGTTCCTCTTCTTTGCCCTTTTCATCCTTCTCGCCAAAACCTGCCGTAAGGATGATGGTCGCTTTTGTCCCTTTTAGGGCGAGAGACTCAAGGGCGGCACGTACGCCTCCCGAGGGAATGGCAATTATCGCCAGATCAGGGCTTCCAGGAAGATCTTCGATTGATGGATAAGTGGGTAATCCCATAATAGAAGGCGCCTTTGGATTTACGGTCCAGAGATCGCCTTCATAACCATTTTCCTTTATGTTTTTAGTCACTCTGCCGCCCGGCTTAAACTCATCGTTACTTGCCCCTATGACGGCAATGCTTCTTGGTTTGAATAAAAAATCATACACAGCTCATTCTCCTTCTTATTTATTGACAGGAATCTGCTAAACTTTGTCCAGCGGTTTCCTACACCAATTCCCTGCCTGCCTGGAAAGCGGCATAGTTCGCGGCCCAGACAGTATCTTTAGGACTGACATTCCTGATCGCCTGCAACCATATCCCTTCCGGGAAGCCGTCAAAAGGAGGTATCTTGCTCAAAGCTCCCATCATGACAACATTTGCGCTCCTCCCTGTGGTGTCTCCAAGTTCCAGAGACTTCCCGAGCACATCAATCTCGATAACCTTATAATCCTTGAGCTCTTTTCTTATCGCGTCCATGGCTGGATAATCTTCCACTGACACATTCGGAGGGACAACAACTGTACTGGCGGAAAGGACTGTCCCGTTTTCCTTCAATAGCTCCAAAAATCCCGGCCGCAAGAGTTCGCTGGCCTCCATCGACACCAGACAGTCGGCACTTGAGGGGAACAATACCGGGCTGTGGACATCACCGCAGGAAAAGGTGCTGACGACAGGGCCGCCCATCTGTGCCATCCCATGTGTCTCTCCCTTCACGATGTTCTTTTCTTCGTATCCGGCAAGGAAAGCAAGCTGTGTCAGGACCCTTCCGAAAAACAGGTTTCCCTGTCCACCGACACCGCGAATAGCTACTGTTAAACGCTTAGGGAAATCTTTGTTATCATACTCTAACCTCTCTATCTCTGGAGGAATATCAAACTTGTCTGCTGTAACAGATGCTCTTTCATCCTCTTCCAGGGGTACCATGGCGTCAAACGGACACATCTGCATACAGGCACTCTTTTCGCCACCACACCCTGTGCAGAGGTTATTAAACCGGGGAAACCCGTCTTCACCTTTCTCGATACCGGGGCAGATCATGCACATATAACACTGATCGCACTTCTCCTTGTCTATTTTCAGGTTAATACTCTTTTTAGAATTAGGAACCTTCTTGATGCAGCTTCCCTGAACAACTACACAGCAGAAATCTCCCTGCTCAGCCTTCTTCATAGCGTTGTTCATGGTCTTCCTGATCTCAGTTCTGTCATAAGCATTTGCCACAAGGACATCACATCCGTTGCCTTCAAGCGCCTTAACCAAGTTGAATTTTATTTTTTCACCCTTGAGGTTCACAGGAGAACTGGGGGCTGGTTGGCCACCAGTCATAGCGGTCCAGTAATTATCCAGTACAACCTTTACACCCGGGACATTATTGAATACCGCGTTTCGTGTTGCGTCCATACCCGTATGACACTCGGTGCTGTCGCCAAGAATGCTGATGCATTTGGAGGAAAGTTCCGGTCTGGCGGTGACGAATCCCTGACGCTTGGAGTCACTTGCTCCCATTGCTATGCCGGTATCAAGTGCGTCCATAAAATACAGGAGAGCATTACAGCCGATATCCCCAAATACCGCCTGGATCTTCCTCTGCTTCCGCATCTTCTTTATGACCTCGGCAAACAGACGGTACGGACAGCCCGCGCATATCATTGGAGGGCGTGGAACCGGAGCAAGGCTAAATGTCTTTTTCTTGACCTTAAACCCCATTCGCTCCGCAACGGTGGCAGGAGACCACTCGGTAACTTCGCTGAATTCATCTTTTCCTTTTACCTCAAGTCCCATCTGCATCATCCTCTCCTGGACAAAACGGTATCCGTCCTCTATTACATACACCTCTTCCTTTATAGCTTCGCAAAATTTTTTCAACAGATCAAGCGGAAGAGGATTTGTAAAGGCGATTGAAAGAATGTCAAAATCCTCTTTGTAAAGCTCCCTCACCTCTTTAACGAACGAGACGTTCGCACCGTAAGTGATCACGCCCTTCTTGCCTGAACCCTTAATCCATTCATTTAATACTGATCCTTCAACCATCTTTCGGAGTTCGGGCATTCGTTCCGTCAGGACCTTGTCATAATTGGCCCTCGCTATTGTGGGAAGGGTGTTAAATTTTTTGAGATCTTCCGGAATACCCGTGGGCTCAACCTTCTTGATGCTGTTCAATCTCACCAGGCCCTCACTGTGGCAGAGATTTCCGCTTGCGAATATCACCGCCGGTGTCCTGTACTTACGGCCTATTGCAGCGGCAATCCCGCTTGCCTCAAGCATCTCCTGATGACTCCTGGGTTCAAAGACCGGGACCATACAACTCTTGAAAAAATAACGCGGATCAACCACGTGCTGTGTTGAACTGGGCACGAAGTCGCTTGCGATAAAATAGACCAGCGCTCCCCTTTTTTCGGTGTAGAATGCGGAACTTGAAAATATGTCTCCGGCCTGGAAAAGGCCGGGTATTTTCATTGTCACGACACAATCATGCCCTGCTAAACTATATCCCAGGCCTACTCCGGTAGAAACAGCCTCATTGGTAGACCATGCGACCTTGATCATATCCTGAACCTGGCTTAGACCCCGGTCGATTACCTCTGTACTCGGGGTCCCAGGATAACCGTCAGCACCGTGTATGCCGCATCTGACGCAGCCGACCGCGAATGCAATATTGCCCTGAAGAACGGCTGTCTTTCCTTCTTCAGCCATGCAAAGTGTCTTTATCTCATTTGTCTTCATTTCAAACCTCCTTATTCTGTATACAGAATTACTTTCTGAATATTGTAACCTTTGATTTGATTTATGTCAATATCCTGGAGTCTTTCGGACTTTGTCCGACAGGCTCCTAATAATATTTAGATTTTCATTTGTTTTTGGCGATCTTTATATGCAATCTCATTCATTACAACCGGGAAATGATAAAACACGATTCTTTGAAATAAAAAAGCGTTACATTCCATAAGCTTTAGCCACGTCAGCGCCAAGCTTTTTGGATATCTGCTTGCTCGTAGCGGCTACCATATTACCGAATTCACCTATTTTTTCAGCCGGGTAAGTCCCGATCAAGATTACAGCGCCTATTAGATCTTCTCCAGTGCGAAAAACCGGAGCACTCACAGCCTTGATACCCGGGTTGGTCTCTCCAGGATCGGCCGCATACCCCTTCAGCCTGGATTCGGCAAGCTCTCTCTTGAGCCTCTTCATGCTGAATTTAACTCCGTCGCCATAGAAACAAAGCCACTCCCGTGAGAGAATCTCCTCTCTTTTTTCCTCTGATAAAAAGGCGACGATAGCCTTTCCATGGGCGCCGTGAGTGATGTCATTCATATGTCCAAGGCGAAGATCCACTCCGATGGCGTTCCTAACCCTCTGCTCTGCGATATACAGAAAGTTGTTTCCCTTGATCAGTCCAAAATACGCCGAGCTGTTTGTTTGCATGGAAAGACTCTCCAGAAAAGGAGCGACAAGTCCGGGAATACTTAGATTATCAAGCACATGACGGGCAAGGAAAAGTAATCCGGAACCCAGGCTATAGGCCTTGGTATCCGGGTCCTTCTCAACAATTTCGTACTGCCTGAGGGTATTGAGAATCGTATAGCCCTTGCTGTTGTGTATCCCAATCTTTTCACATATTTCGGAAAGTCTTACCTTGAATTTCTGATTATGCGCCAGAAACATGAGGATTTTCAGGGCCTGATCGACCGCGGGAACAGTCGGATTATATACGCTTTTACCGGGTTTTTCTATCTGATCATCTCTGTTCATTGTCTAACGATAATAAAGTTGCCGTTATCTCTGCATTAACGCCGGCACATTAATCCTCCGGATATCCGGTTGTCGGAATCGTGATCTTTTATGCAATTTCCTAACCGGACATTAATGGCTTGGATTCAGCCTGGATTCCAATAATTTTTTCAGGGAAGTTAATTTATCGCCCATATATTCACTGTCATAAGTACACCGTCCGCTCCCAATAATACCCGAATCTGAAAGATACTGTTTGATAAGGGCAACGGCATTGCCATAATATATTTCTCTCAGGCTACCCAAAAATCCACCTGTCTTCCAGATTTGCTCAAGGGAATCAGGGTATTCTTGCCGGTTGTCATTCAGGTTTATGGAAGATTCCGTTATCTTCTGCCATTCCACCGGCGATATATTGGCGCCTGTGGAAATGACCCCGCTGAGGCTTGGATGCTCCAGGAAATTTGATTCATCCCCATCGTATACCCTGAAATCGGACCTGGATCTGACCGCTCTCTGGTAATTATGGGCCCTTTCAAGCGGCCCCGAAAAAATAAGCCCCTTCAGTTCATCAATCTTGATTAGCTCCTTGAGAATTCCTGTCCGGATATTTGCCCTCTTAAGCGGTCTCTCGAGACGTCTTATTAGGGCCGGATCATTATGTATGATAAAAGACCCGCCGGTTCGGGAAACAAGATCTCCGTAAAACTCGGGGAGTCCTCTATTGCTGTGATAATAAAGCGGGCTATCCACCCAGAACACCGGTCCTGAGTATGACTTTTTATCCAACACATCTTTAAGGGTATCCAGTGTATTCCTGGTCAGGCCTTCACTCTTGCCGCTCACCCAGACCATGACAGGCAGCTTTCCCTGCACATGATCAAGGGCATTTGCAAAGAGAACCATTTTCTCTTCCAGAGAGAGAGACTCCCCCTCTCCCATATAAGGGCTTGCCACATAAACCGCCTGCACGTAAGGCAAGGTTCTATCAATAAGTCTTTCCAGACCTCTTTCGTCGATCGCGCCGCCGCTGTCAAACGGCGTTATTAAATCAACAATCAACCCTTTTGGCGGACGCCTTTCCTCCATTTATCCTAAATTCCTCTCTTCCCAGCAGATCGTGCAAATGAACCACACCCTTCACCCTATTCTCCGAATCCAGGACAACAAGGTGCGTTATCTCATAAAGTTCCATGATGCCAAGCGCTTCCGCGGCGGTCATTTCTTCATTAACAGTTCTTGGCGCAATCGTCATTATCTCTTCCACCTTCATGGAATAGATATCCCTGTGTTTTAAAAGTGCCCGCCGAAGATCGCCATCGGTCAGTATCCCTTCGAGCCTCCGATCCGCATCAATGACAATAGTCGCGCCTATACCTTTGGCGTCCATCTCGACCAAAGCCTGTTCAATCCCTGAACCGCTGATTACCATGGGCATGTTGTCCTCGGTGAACATTACTTCTTTTACCTCGCATGAAAGTCTTTCCCCAAGGCTCCCGCCCGGGTGAAATCTTTTAAAATCCTGCTTGTCAAACTGCCTTAGATTAATTAATGCCACTGCGAGGGCGTCTCCTACTGCGAGACACGCGGTAGTGCTCGTGGTGGGGGCTAATCCCATCGGGCAGGCCTCCCTTTCAACACCGACATCGATTACTATATCACTTTCCTGCGCCATCACTGAATCAAGGCTTCCGGTAAAGGAGATGATTCTTGTCCCCATACTTTTAAAGATTGGGAGAAGATTGTTGATCTCCTTTGTCTTCCCGCTATTGGAAATCGCCAATATTATATCATCCCTGGCTACCATTCCCAGGTCCCCATGGATCGCCTCCGCGGGATGAAGAAACACCGAGGGAGTGCCGGTGCTGTTTAATGTAGCAGAGATCTTTCTTCCTACCAGACCTGATTTACCCATACCTGTCAGGATGATCCTGCCCTTGCAGTTTAATATCATCGCGACCGCTTCTTCAAATTCAGGACCCACCCTGTCAATCAGATCCAGTATCCCTTGCGCTTCTATCTTTAGTACATCTTTAACTTTTTCAATTATCATCTCTTATTCCCGATTTCTTCATCCTGACAAGAGAGCCGCCGGGGCAGGAAACCACAACAGGTTCAGGGCAGCCTGATCCGCCGAAGCCCGGTCCATCTTTCGCCAGGTCTTCAGAGTACACAGGTATGCTTCTGCGGCCCGGTTCTTATGACTTCCTGCAGAGACGGACGAAATTCCATTTATCGTACAGCATCTTTAACATTTTACAGACAGCTTCTCAAGCTTTAATTATTCCAAAATTCTTCCAGGACTTCTTCTAAGTATTTTACATCATGAAGAAAAACGGGCTTCCATTCTTTCGGGAACAACGCCCTGTAATGCACCAGGGAAAATCTTTTATCGATCAGCATGACAATGCCTCTATCCTTTTCCGAACGTATCACCCTGCCCGCTGCCTGGAATACACGGTTTATGCCAGGAAACAGGTAGGCGTATTCAAACCCGTTCTTGTTCCTGCCGGAAAAATATTTTCGAATGAGTTCTCTTTCAGGCGAGATCGCCGGGAGCCCCACCCCTACTATTATAGCCCCCGAGAGTCTCTCTCCGATTAGATCAATCCCTTCCCCGAATATCCCGCCCATGACAGCGAAACCTATTATATGCCGCGCATCGTCCTCCATGAACTGCTCAAGGAATTTTTCTCTCTCTTCCTCGTTCATACCGGTCTTTTGCACGATAATATCCAGATCATTATTCTCTTCCTTAAATATGGAGTATATCATAGCCATATATTCATAAGACGGAAAGAAAACCATATAGTTCCCCTTTCTAAATCTCAATACAGGGTAGATGAAATTTGCTATTTCCCGCCTTGTCTCATCCCTGTGCCTGTAGAGCGTGGAAACATTATTAACAACAAGGAGGCAGATATTGGTCAAGGGAAACGGAGATGGTATTTCAATGCTTTTCGCAGATCCGTCGCAACCCAAAATCTTCCTGAAATAATTGAGAGGGGTCATGGTAGCTGAAAAGAATATGGCAGATCGGCTTCTCTTTAGAATCTTTTCCATTTGTGATGACGGATCGATGCAGAATAATTTTACTCTGAGGTCATTATTGATCTTTTCCAATATTGTCGCATAAGTCTCATCATACTGTTCCGCGACCCTCAGAAATCCTCTGACAGTAAAATAGAGTTCGGAAAGGTCTTTCCTGAATGCGGTTTCTATATTCAGGGAAAACCATTCTTCGGTATCGTTTAAAAACCTCTTCAGAAGTGGAATGAGTCCGTCCGGCATCTCTTCTTCCGCCAGATAATCTCCGGCATCATCACAATTCTTCCTGATACTGATCAGACATGAATTGATCCTTCCCAGATCCTTGTATATAACTGGTATTTCATCTTTAAGCGTTCTTCTCCTATCCAGAAATACCTGTTTATGGATTTCTGCGGAAAACATCTCTCTGGATCGCTCAGCAAGATTGTGCGCTTCGTCAATCAGAAAAAGATATTCGCCTCTTTCTTCAGGGAATAAACGCCTTAGATAGGCTTTGGGATCGAATACGTGATTATGATCGCAGATAATAACATCAACCAGTAATGCAAGCTCCAAAGACAATTCAAAGGGACATAAGGTGTATTTCCGTGCAGTGCTTTCAATCAATTCCCGGGTAAAGGAGTCCTGTCTAAAAATATCATCAACAGCATCTTCAATACGGTCATAATATCCTCGGGCGTATTCGCATTCCTCAACCGAACATGCTGTCTCGGATTTCGGACATATTTTTTCTTTTGCCGTAAGAGTCAAAGATTTCAGTCTCAATCCCCTGGATCTCAATTCATCTATGGCCCTTTCAGCAATACCCTTACCGGTGGTCCGGGCGGTCAGATAAAATATTTTGGGGATAAATTCATCCGTCATGGCCTTGAGCGCTGGGAAAATGACAGCAATGGTTTTACCAATTCCGGTTGATGCCTGTGCAAGCAATTGCCCGCGAGCCTTAATCGTTCTATAGACCTCAACCGCCATCTTTCTCTGGCCTCTTCTGTAAGAAGGAAAAGGGAATTCCAGCGCCTTTATGGATTCATCACGTGCGCGCCGCCATTCAGCATACACCTTTTCTTTTTTCAAAAAATCCAGAGCAATCGCATTATAGAACCGAAAAAGTTCATCCCTGCTGAAGGTTCGGCTGATCTCTTTTGTCTCGCCGCTCTCAAGGTGATAATAGGTCAAACGGCAATCTATCTCTTCAAGACCCTCCTGTACCGAATACATGAATGCATATGTCTTCAGCTGGCCCCAATGGAGAAGGTTATCATCTCTTTCAACGGACTCCAGATCCCTGCGGGTTGTCTTAATCTCTTCGATAATCACCTTTTCAGGATATTTCATAACGCCGTCGATCCTGCCTGAGGTCTCAAGTATCGTGTCACCGGTCTCAAACCGGTGGGAAACGACCACTTCCTCCCTGTATTCACACGGCCTTGATCTCTGTATCATCTGGTGGGCACGTATGGATTCAACAGGCTTCGTGACCGAAAAAGATCCGAACTGGAGATCCCCCGATCTAAGCATTCTCTCAACAAGTTCACCCACTGAAATATTTATCTTTTTCTTCATTTTCAAAACAGGCCTGATGATACTGTTCAGATTCACTTTTCGATTTTCATCGTCCTGGGAGCATGCCGGACAAAGTCCGCCAGGCTCCTAGATTCACCAAAAAATTAAGTTGCATGTAATAAGGGGATTGGACCACCCTGGTAAAGGCCTTTGAGACATCAAGCCTGATGATGAATCAGGCTTGATAAAGGATTCTTAACATACATAGATAAATGTTCTCTGTATTGACAAGGTGAATGGCGGATTATAGTGGAACCGAATCTCTCATCGTGGTGAGAATATCAATCATCTCATTCTGCCCCTCATAGAGCCTGCACATATCGATAAGTATCCCGCATAGCTGGGCAATCGCCTGTAAAAAATTGACATCCTCCAGGGTGAATTCCCATGGCTGGGAGGTATATACCCGCAGATTACCGATGATCTCCCCCCTTACATACATAGGCACGGAAAGAATAGAAGCGATGCCCTCTTTTTGCGCGGCCTCAGGATACTGGATCCTCGGATCATCTGTTACATCGTATATGGCTACAGGATCCTCCTGAAGGGCTTCCGAGATGGAATCAAGCGCCATTATGGGGCCCTTATTTAAATACTCCTTTGATAAACCGTCTGAAGCAACCAGTTCCAGTTTTTTAGTGCCGGGATCGATCAGAAATAAAGCGGAACCCTTCACATCGAGTGCCTTTTTAATACTCTTGACTGTAAGGGAGATTATCTCTTCGGGGTTCCTTGACATGGTCATTGACTTGGTTATTCCCAGAAGCGTTTCATAATTAATTACCTGTTTTTTCATGATTTCCCCCTGATTGGAAGGTTATGAAAATATATATCATTTTATTTGAGAATGCATTTCAGGTCAAGCAAATCACACACATTGCATTTCTGGATAACTGCAATTTCCTAACCGGAAAATCTGAATCGGTTCCATATATTGTTGTATCCACTTGAAATGGAAAGGATTTATTATTATTGTATTAAAGATACTGATGCTGATATCTTATTCGTATCAATGATACTGGATCATACGGGGCTATCATAAATGTTTGAACAGGGTGTAATCAGACCTCCGAGTGAAGCGTCAAGTTTATTGGTCAGGGTAACCAGAAATTGCCCATGGAACCGCTGTCACTTCTGCCCGGCATATAAAGGAAAGAGTTTTTCAAAAAGGACGGTTGAAGAGGTTAAAAGGGATATAGACGAAATGGCTGAAATGTATGCATCCGGTTACGGAAGTTTTCAGTCCGCCTTTCTTCAGGACGCTGATTCTCTTATCATCCCGGCAGATGAGCTGATTGAAATAATCCATTACCTGAAAAAACGCTTTCCTGATATAAACCGCATAACCACCTATGCCCGGGCCAAGTCCATGAAACGTAAAAGTAAAGAAGATTACAGGCGACTCGAGGAAGCGGGCCTCAACAGGATACACACAGGGATGGAAAGCGGATCGCGCAAGGTCCTGAAAATGATATCAAAAGGCATAACACCCGAAGATATCCTGGAGGGCGGAAAAAAGGTGGCAGGGTCGGGGATTTCACTCTCCATGTATGTTATGCCGGGTGTTGGAGGGCGTCTTCTCAGCAGGGAACATGCCACGGAAAGCGCCAGGCTCCTTAACGAAGTCCGTCCGGACTTTATCCGGATAAGGACCTTTGCCATGCATCCGAAATCCCCGCTTCAGAAGATGGTGCGGGATGGCACCTTTATCCACCTGAATGATGATGAGGTAATATCGGAGATCAGGTTACTGCTGGAGCAGCTTGATGAAATGCCGGCACATTTCCGGTGCGGGGATTTCAGCCAGAATCTTCTTATGCAGGTGGATGGAAGACTGGATATTCATAAAAGTGCCATGATCAGCGAGATCGACCGGTATCTGGCCATGACAAAGGAGCAGAAACAGGTATATTCCCTGATCCAGCGCACATATCCCGGAGTGAGATCTCTTGATATCGTTCAGGATCAAAGACTTATGGATGAGGCAGGAAGTGAGATAGAGAAGCTCGAAAGGTCAGAAAAGGACGGCTTCAATAAATATATTCGAATGCTTTTGACCTACCAGTTGCCGCAGTTGCAGACGGATTCATGGGATTAGGAGACTGTGGGATTTTGTCCGCCAGTCTCCCAGAAAAAAGTTTTCTTATGTCGCTCCTGAGAGCCCGGTATCAACTGTGATGGTTGCATGGCACATCGTTCATTTATACTGAGAGCTCATTAAATAACTGCTAATTCTGTTTAAGATAATAAATCTTCTCATAATGTCATCCTGCGACTCGATCGCAGGATCTACCTGTTCAAAAAGACTGGATTCTGCTGCCGTCATTGTGAATGATGGTCGGTATTTTAATGAACGTGTAATGATTTATTTCTGACACTTTTCCGGAGATATCTAAATGAAATGCTACCGTAGAGATGTTCTCATTGTATGTACTTCAGTTATGCTGATCGTTCTGTCTTCCCTCGCCCGAGCACAGGGTGATGATAGAATAAATGTATTTGTCAGCATATTGCCTCAAAAATACTTTGTTGAAAGAATCGGCGGCGACATGGTAAAGGTTTCCGTCCTTGTCCCTCCAGGAGCCAGCCCCCACATTTATGAACCGAAGCCACGGCAGATGGAGGCATTGAAAAAAACAAGGGCCTTTTTTGCCGTTGGCATTAATCTCGAGGATGTCTGGTTGAAAAAGATCCAGGCGCTTCATCCGGACATTGTAATTATCCGCACTGATGAGAACGTAAAAAAAATACCCGTGTCCACTCATAAGCATGAGGAAATCGAAGGACGTCATGACAATGAAGAGCACGGTTCACCTGACCCTCATATCTGGCTTTCTCCCCCTTTGGTCAGGATCCAGGCGGAAACCATTATGAATGGATTGATCCTTATAGATCCGGCCCATGGGGAATTATATACTGAAAATTTTCGCAAGTTCATCAAGGAAATTGACGACCTTGATTCAAGGTTTCGCACTATTTTCAGGGACAGGGAAGGCATGGAGTTTATGGTGTTTCATCCCTCGTGGGGATATTTCGCGGATACATACGGTCTGAAACAGATTTCAATAGAGATGGATGGAAAAGAACCGAAACCCTCCAGGATAAAGGAATTGATCGAGCATGCGCGGAACAGGGGGATAAAGGTGGTCTTTGTCCAGCCCCAGATTTCACCAAAGACAGCGGAAATAATCGCAAAGGAAATCAATGGAAGCGTGCTTGTCGCTGACCCACTTGCCGAGGACTGGTTGCTGAACCTTGAGACTCAGGCCGAGAAATTCTGGAAGGCGTTAAAGTAATAAAAAACTATGGATGAATACCTTCTTCCTGCCATAGATATCCCCCAGTCGACCAATAAGCCCCATGAGGACTAACTTCGTCATCAGAATAAGATGTGCTCACCCGGCTCATGGTCACCGATTTCATCCGTAACTGTTCTTCCATTAGCGGAAGGGATATATTTACTTCCGATAGTCTCCCTGAACATAATTAATCGCTTGCATAAATAACAACCTATTGATTATATATAGCGAAAATCACTAAACAACGGAAATGAATAAATGAAAACAAATACATTCAAGATCCTGGTCCTCATGTTTATCTGGTGTGCCCTGATGACTTATGGCTGCAAGGACAGGGCAAGGGCGGAACTGACCGACCCTGATTTTACCCTTCAAAGTATCTCCGGAGATTCAGTGTCCCTGAAACAGTTCAGTGGTAAAGTCGTATTGCTGGATTTCTGGGCCACATGGTGTCCTCCCTGCCGCCAGTCTATTCCCGAGCTGGTTGAAATCCAGGGAAGATACAGGCATAAAGGGCTTGTTATCCTGGGGATCTCCGTGGATGATCCCGGCATGGTCAATGATGATTATTTAAGGGCATTTAGTGAAAAATTCAAGATGAATTACAGGGTCCTTCGAGGCTCTGAAAATGTAATAAGGGACTTCTTCGGTACCAGGGAGTTTCCCATCCCCACAATGTTTATCATCGACAGTGACGGAAAGATAGTCAAGAAAATGGAGGGCTTTCGCCCCGGATTACTGGAAAAAACATTAAAAGCACTGATTCAATGATAATAGATATTCATACCCACATCTTTCCCCGCTTCATCAGGAATGAGAGGGAACGTTTTTTCAGGGGCGAGTGCGCCTTCGAACTTCTCTACAGAAACCCCCATTCAAAAATGGCGGGGTGGAATGATCTTATCGCGAACATGGACGAGGAGAATATCTATAGATCGGTGATATTCGGATTCCCGTGGAACGATCCTGATCTTTATAAAAGGCACAATGATTATATTATGGAGGCCGTTCAGCGTAACCCTGAAAGATTGATCGGGTTCTGCTGTTTAAATCCATTGTCAGGACAGGGGCCATCCGAGGCGGAAAGGTGCCTTAGCGAAGGTCTGGCGGGAGTCGGAGAGCTTGCGATATACGATTCAGGTTTTTCAGACGGAATTATAGGGGCTATGAGCGACCTGATGGCCGTGTGCTGCCGGTTTAATGTCCCGGTGCTGTTCCACACCAATGAACCCGTAGGTCATGAATACCCTGGAAAACAGCCAATAGAACTGCATCAGATTTACAACCTTCTCAAGGCATATCCTTTAAATAAAATCATCCTCGCTCACTGGGGCGGAGGACTTTTTTTCTACGCGCTCATGAAAAAAGAGGTAAAAGATATTTTTACGCACACCTGGTTTGATACGGCCGCCTCACCATATCTCTATTCTCCCGATATTTATAAAATTGCATCTTCTATAGTCGGACCGGAGAAAATACTATTCGGATCGGATTTCCCTTTGATCAGACCCGGCCGCTATCTGAAGGAGATGGAGGGTGCTGATCTGTCAACCGAGGCCTTCAGAAAAATAACCGGAGAGAATGCCGCTGCCATGTTAAATATCGAAGTTGGAAAATCCCCCCAAAATAAACCTAAGAGATAAATATGAAGATAGGTTTTATTCAATTTCAACCGTATTTATGTGATCTTTCAAAAACGATCGAAACCCTTGACAGACTTCTTGATAGGGCGGTATCAGCCGATCTGATCGTCCTGCCTGAATTGTGTAATTCGGGTTATAATTTCGACAGTTTCAGCACTGCCTTTAAAACATCCGAGGAAATAACAAACAGCCGTTTCATCGATTTTCTCATTTCAAGGGCATCTCCCAATAACCAGTTTATAGTCTCCGGCTTCAATGAAAGGGATGGAGATCTGCTATACAATTCCGCTGTTTTGATCGGCCCTTGGGGCTATCTCGGGAAATATCGAAAATTACATCTGTTTATGAATGAAAAGGATTACTTTCAGCCCGGTAATTCAGGACTGCCGGTGTTTGATGTTGGAGAGTGTAAAATAGGGATGCTTGTCTGCTTTGACTGGATCTTCCCGGAGACCTGGCGCGTTCTGGCAATCAAGGGCGCCGATATAATATGTCATCCGTCAAACCTCGTCCTGCCGGGATTGGCACAGAGGGCCATACCGGTTCAATCCCTGATGAACAGGGTCTATATCATCACGGCAAACAGGACAGGGCGGGAAGGAGATCTGGAATTTACAGGTCTGTCCACTATAGCGAATCCGAAGGGAGAGGTTTTACTCCAGGCATCCGGGACTGACGAAGAAGTGGGGATTGTTGAAATAAATATTGATACGGCAAGGGATAAGAATATTACACGCAGAAATAATATTTTTTCTGACAGGCGCCCTGGTGAATACTCACTCCTGGTCAAATCGGGAAAAACATTCTAACAAATAAAAGGAAATAAACTATGCCGGAATTCTGCAGTCCATTCGGAGTAAAGAAGAGCGATCAGAAGCTCACAAAAGAGGAACTGGTCCGCGCGATCAGATTCATGATTTCCGCTGAATATGAGGCCATTCAACTTTATCAGCAGACGTCCGAGAGCACGGACAACAAACTTGCCAGAAAAGTTTTACTGGATATAGCTGATGAGGAAAAAGAGCACGCAGGGGAATTCCTTCGTCTGTTAAGAGAGCTGGATCCCAAAGAAGAAAAGTTTTACGAGGAAGGTTATGAGGAGGTGGAAGAGATAATCGCAAAGCTGAAGAAAAAGTAAATTTAACCAATAACATAGGATTTATAAAAATATCGAGACCTTTTCATAACCCCTTTTTCCGTCATGCTGGACTTGATCCAGCATCCAGGAAATATCGGAAACACTAGATTCCGGCCTCCGCCAGAATGACAAAATGTTAGGATTTATAGGGTTACGCAAAGGTCTCATATCCTAATGCCCCAGAGGCTTTCTTTTTCTAAATGCTCCTAAGGAGAAAATTATGGAAGATAATGAAGAACTTATCATTAATACAGACAGGACGGCGCTCCTGCTGCTTCACTGGCAGAATGAGCTTGCTCACCCGGATGGGAAATTATCGAACCATATTTTTAACAATATTAAAGAAGCAGGCACAATAAATAATACACAACGAGTTCTTAAGGCCAGCAGAAGCAGCAATATGTTCATTGTATATGTGAGCGTGGCTCATAGACCCGGTTATCCCGAGATGCCGCCCAATCCCTCCCCTATGTCGGAAGGTCTCAAAAAATCATCAGCTTTCCTTATGGGAACCTGGGGAGCTGAGATTATTGATGAACTGCGGCCACTCGAGGATGAAATCATTGTAGTTAATGCTTCTATGAGCGGATTCATATACTCCGATCTCGAACTCCTCCTTCGTAATCGCGGGATTAACACAATTGTGCTGACCGGTCTTGCAACCAACTGGGTAATCGAAAGCACTGCGAGGGACGCATTCAACAGAGGGTATTCCGTCATCACCCTTAGTGACTGCTGCAATAGTCCAAGCAAAGAGGCTCACAATTATTGCCTTACGAAAACGCTTCCTGTGCTGGGGTCTGTAATTGACTCAAATTCTTTTATAAAGGCCCTGGAGAAAAACAGGTAGATCTGTCCCCCGGATTAAAGAAAAATTGTGGACTTAGTGGAATTTAACTCACATCCGGGTTATTTTCTACCTCATGCCTTTTATAGGGGAAAAGGTCGATAATTTCAGGATGGTTTTGAAGGTTGAATCACGGGAAAAACCTGTATCCGGACAGACTGGTATTATAG
>JAFGDF010000312.1 GCA_016932235.1 Deltaproteobacteria bacterium
AAATAATAGTCAAAAAATAAAGCGAAAATATTTAATTATTTTACCGTTTTTTATTGACAATGAATATTTGATCCTTTATACATCCAGGTAAAGGCGCAATTAATGGAGGTTAGAAAGGGTTTGCTGTGTTATCGACTGATTATAGATGCCTGCCGGATAGAGTTCGACAATCTGTAGGCGAGAGGAAAATATTTCCTTGACCAAATAAAATAAGAAAACATTTATAAATTATTACCTGTTAATTTTTGCCGGGAATATGATCAAAAATCTCAGAGCGATGGGGAAAATTAACCGGTGAAAAGGAGGATGCAGTTATGAAAGCGGTTGTCTTTCTTGGAGGACATGAATTGGAGTTGCGGGATTTTCCAGACCCCACGCCGGGTGAGGGCGAGGTTGTGGTGGAAATGAAGGCCTCCGGAATGTGCGGAAGTGATCTGATATCATACCGTGCACCGAAGGAAACAATAACCAACCCGGTGATTGGCGGGCATGAACCGTGCGGTGTGGTCGCAGAGGTGGGGCCATGTGTTCCGGAATCTCTGGCGCGTCCGGGCATGAGGGTGATGGTTTACCATTTCACCGGTTGCGGAGTATGCAACCATTGCCGTTCAGGCTGGTGGAATCTGTGCAAAAATTTTGTGGCTTACGGCAGGATGGCTAACGGTGCCCATGCCAAATATATGAAGGTGCCGGCAGCCACGTTATTACCCCTGCCGGATGAACTGTCCTTTGAGGTCGGATCGGCCGTTTCATGCGGAACAGGAACGGCCTGGACCGCGCTGGTGCGCATGGGACTCTCGGGCCGCCACACCATAGCGATTTTCGGGCAGGGTCCGGTGGGATTGAGCGGCACTCAGCTGGCCAAAGCCATGGGAGCCAGGGTGATTGCGCTGGACGTTAGTAATGAAAGGCTGACACTGGCAAAAGAAATGGGAGCAGATATAACGATCAATACCAAAAAAACCGATCCGATAAAGGCCATACATGATCTAACCCATGGTGAAGGCGCGGACCTGGCGCTTGACTGCAGCGGCAATGCCGATGCCCGGGCGGCGGCGGTGCGAAGCACACGCACCTGGGGCACGATTGCACTGGTGGGAGAGGGCGGGAAGCTTACGCTGGATGTGAGTCCTGACCTGATACGCAGGCAACTGACCCTGGTGGCCTCGTGGTGTTTCAGCACGGCGGGTCAGGCGGAGTGCGCCCGTTTTGTTGCAGACCGGAAGATCCCCGTGGAAAAGATTTTTACACATCACTACAAGCTGGAGGAGGCAGAAGAGGCCTACAGGCTTTTTGACAAGCAGATTACCGGAAAGGGTGTTTTCCTGTTCTGATAGGAGGCTGAGATGAAATTTAAAGGCTATATGGGGAAGATCCTGCGAATCGATCTATCGAATCACAATGCACATGTCGAGGATCTTGCCGATGAAGATGTCTCAAAGTTTATAGGAGGGAGCGGCGTAGGGACAAAATTTTTGTATGACATGACGGACGAAAACACAGATCCGCTGGGGCCTGAGAACCCTCTGATCTTTTTGACCGGACCCTTTTCGGGAACTTCCGTTCTTCTTTCAGGCAGACATCATGTGCTGGCACGATCTCCTTTGACGGGCATATTCGGGGAATCAAATGTCGGAGGATCCTGGGGCACGAACCTTAAAAAGGCCGGATTCGACGGGATAATAATCACCGGAAAATCGGAAAGACCCGTCTACCTGTGGGTCCACAACGGCAAATGGGAAATCCGGGACGCCTCACCTTACTGGGGTATGGATACCTACGATGTCGATTCAGGACTGCGCGATGCAACTCACAAAAAAGCGGAGATACAGGTCATCGGTCAGGGCGGAGAAAACCTGGTCCCTATGGCGTCCATAATGACGGGTGGCCGGGATTCACGGGCAGCGGGCAGGTGCGGATTGGGAGCGGTTATGGGTTCCAAGAAACTTAAGGCTATTGTCGTTTATGGGACCGGCAAAATCCCGCTTCATGATGAAGATGCCGTCTCTCGCATTCCTAAAGAGTACGGCGCCCTGATAAAAAAGAATTCTGAAATGCTCAGCAAATATGGTACTCCGGGTGGAATATCCATGTTTGAGACAATGGGGAACCTTCCGATTCAAAACTGGAAATATCCCGGTCGATGGGAGAAGTCTGCCGCAAAGATTAACGGCATGACCATGGCTGAGACGATACTGACCGGAAGGCACTTTTGTGACTCCTGCGTCGTTGGGTGCGGCAGAAAGGTCAAGATAGAAAAAGGGCCTTATGCCGGGCTTGAAGGCACCGGTCCAGAATATGAAAGCATTGCGATGCTCGGGAGTAACTGCCTGATCGATGATCTCGAAGCGATATGCTTCGCTAATGAACTCTGCAATCGTCTCGGCGTCGACACAATATCGACAGGGCAGGCCATCGCCTTTGCCATGGAGGCATACGAAAAAGGTTTTATCGACCGGGGGGATACCGGAGGTGTTGATCTCCAGTGGGGAAATACAGAGGCGTTAATCGAAATGATCAGGATGATCGCTGAGAAGAAGGGGATTGGGGAGATCCTCGGGAAGGGGGTTAGAAAGGCGTCAGAAGAGATAGGGCAGAATTCTGTCGAATTTGCCATGCACATCAAAGGGCTGGAGGTCGCCGCACATGATGCCAGACAGTTTAACGCCGGAGGATTGGCGTTCGCCACATCATCCCGCGGCGCATGCCACCTGTCAGGTCTCAGTCATGCATTCGAAAGGGGCCTGAAGTCTCCCGAGATAGGCCTTTCAGAACCAATCGATCGATTCGCGGCTGAAGGAAAGGGTGTTTTGGCGGCAAAAACCCAGCATGTTATGGGAATGCTGGACTCGTTGATCCTATGCAAACAGGGACTTCATGCGGGGATTACTCTTACCAATCTCGTGAAATGGTATCATGATGTGACAGGCGTGGAGATGGGGATTGATGATTTTATGAAGACAGGAGAGAGGATCTTTAACCTGAAGAGGATGTTTAACGTGAGACTCGGGATCAGCAGAAAGGATGACACCCTGCCCCTGCGGTTTCAGACCTTGAAGCACAAGGGCGAGGGCATTACGCCCAACCTTCCACCGTTGGGCAGGATGCTCAGCGATTACTATGAATATAGAGGCTGGTCAGAGGATGGAATACCCCTCCCGGAAAAACTGAGGGAGCTGGGCTTGTGAAAAACATAATAAATAGAGGAGGTTTAGTATGAAAAAGAGGATTTTTTCGCGATGTGGAATAAGTATCTTTTTTGTGGCGCTTTTTGCGCTGATTTTGACCCCGTTAGGGAGCGCTGCCGAAACCAAGACGATTGAGCTGAAGTATGCCTATCCGCACCCAAATGTTTCACTGGTGGGCAGGTCGTGCGAATATTTTGCGGATCTTCTGGAACAGCGAAGCAACGGCAAACTGAAGATTGCCAGATTCCCTGCCGGCATGCTGGTGCAGGCCGAAAGGGTCCGTGAGGCGGTGGAGACAGGCATAATCGATATTGGACACATGTCTCCCCATTATGTGGCAACCCGTTTTCCGTCAAACGATGCCTGTATGCTCCCCATGAAGATAAAAAGCGCCTGGGCAAGCTCACACGCGGTCAATGACTGGTTCCATCACTTCAAGCCCAAGGAATTCGATGGTGTGCAGACATTCTTCGCCACCAACTGTCCGCCCTTTGCGCTACAGTTCCGGGACAAGCCGATCTACAAACCCGGGGATCTCAAGGGCGTGAAACTGAGGGCCGCCGGGTCACAGGCCAGCGCTTTTGCAAAGGCCCTGGGGGCGGTACCGGTGCATCTGCCCATGCCGGAGACTTTCGAGGCCCTTTCAAGGAAGACGGTTGACGGACTGCTCGCTCCGGCCGAGACCCTCAAGGGGTGGAAACACGCAGAAATTGCGAAGTATGTCACACTCCTTCCCATCAGCTATGCAGCTCCAAACCACACGTTCATGAATCAGGATAAATGGAATTCCCTGCCGCCGGACCTCAAGGATGTTTTTAATGATGTAGTACCTGATGCGCTTGAGGCAACGGCATGCGCCTGGGAATATGGCGATGTGTTGGGCATAGAATACTTCAACAGCCTGGGCGGAGAGAGAAAGTTCATCGAGATCCCTCCGAATGAATCATCCGCATGGGAGGAACTCGTAGTACCGATCAGAAAGGACTTTATTGAGGCGCATAAGGACCTTCCTGTGGCCGAATATCTCAAATATCTCGAAGAACGCAACGAATACTGGAACGAGCGGAGGCCGGACAACGCGGCCTTGAAAACGTTTGTGGAAAAGGAATTGATGAAACAGTAAGACTACCAGTCTGTCGGCCTTTGGCCGACAGACTGACAGCAGGAGTAAATCATGGAGAAGCTGCTTTATCGTATTGAGAATGTGTTGACCAGCCTGAGTGTTGCGTCTGTATTTATAATGGTCTTTATGACGACATTCGATACAATAGGAAGATATATCTTCAGTATGCCTATCCCCGGGGGAAATGAGATCACGGCAAAATATCTTATGGTGATCGCCGTGTTCTTTGGATTGTGCTACGGCTATCACCGGGGCTCCAACATCCGGGTGACATTTCTGGTGCGTTTTTTACCCCGGCGAATAAAGCTTGTTTTAGATCACCTGATCCAGATACTTTCCAGTCTGCTCGGGATACTGCTGGTCATAAGCAGTTTCAAGGTTGCGTTTCGCAATTTTCATATAGGGCTGCTGGATATTCCTTCCATCCCGGTGGGGCCTGCCTACCTGGTTGTTTCCATGGGCCTGATCCTGTTATCTTTATGGCTGCTGTATGACATAAACCAGGTGAGAAAGGGTAAATCAGGCCTGTTTGTCGAAGAAGACGAAGCCAACTCCATCACTTGATTTTAAAAGGGGAAATGAACGTGAATGTGACAGATTTTCTACTTTTGGTTCCTATTATCGCGATGGTAGTTCTTCTTCTGATAGGGTTTCCAATAGCTTTTTCACTCGCCATATCAGGTATTTTAGGCATCCTGATAGTAACCGGTGATTTGAATACGTTGATGAACCTTTTAGGGATGGTAACTTTCGATACGGTTGCCAATTACACACTCACAACAGTTCCCATGTTCATTCTCCTGGCCTTCTGGGCATCATCGGGAGGCCTTGCAGAAGACCTCTTTAAGGCTGCGTCAAACTGGTTTGGACACCTGCGGGGAGGGCTTGCGATAGGGACCTTCGTGGCTGTCGGAATTTTCGGGGCCATGTCAGGAGTGACCATGGCGGCCGCAAGCGTGATGACGCAGGTAGCCCTCCCCAGAATGCGTGAAGCCGGCTATTCGGATACTATGTCGGCAGGTGTTGTGGGTGTTGGCGCAACGACGGACTGCCTTATCCCTCCCAGCGTGGGCCTCGTTATTTACGGGATTATGACTGAAACGTCGATAGGTAAATTACTTCTCGCCGGAATAGTTCCGGGCATCCTCGTCTTAGTATTGTTATCCGGTCTGATTCTGATCTGGGCGACCATCAGGCCACAGGATGCGCCGACGTTACCGGGTGTATCCTGGCCGGAACGATGGAGGAGTCTTCTGCACATCTGGCCGAGCCTTTTTCTGATCCTTATGATACTGGGGCTTCTTTACGCCGGTATCTGTACCCCTACCGAAGTGGGAGGCATCGGCGCCTTTTTCGCCTGCTTATTCGGGATATTGTTCGGGAACTTAAAGTGGAAGGCGATTATTGAAGCGGTCAGGTTGACTATTCAAACGACCGCGATGATATTCATGATACTAATCGGCGCCTTCATTTTCGGATACTTCATGACACTGAGCGGAATACCGCAAAAGGTTATGGCATTCGCGAGCGAGCTGGAAGTTAACCGCTGGTTTATCATGATCGGAATCGTTGTGTGCTACTTCGTCATAAGCATGTTCATGGATGAACTGCCGCTTATGCTCATCACACTTCAGTTGACATTCCCCCTTGTTATGGCGCTTGGTTTTGACCCCATCTGGTTCGGCATCATGAACATGATGATGACCATGATGGGGCTTGTTTTTCCTCCCGTAGGATTGATCGCTTTTGTTGTAAGTGCGGTATCGAAGATAGAACTCCACAGGGTCTTTGTGGGAACGAGCATCTTAATGAGCGGCATTATTATTACGACCATCCTGATATGCATATTTCCGGAAATCGTTACATGGCTGCCGTCGACCATGAGATAACTATTTCAATTCACAATATTTACTCCAGAACGGCCAGGACATCGTTTGTTTCCACATTATTTCCTTTTATGCAATTGATCTCTTTTACCGTGCCCGGAGATTCGGCTACAATGGGCAGTTCCATCTTCATTGCTTCAAGTGTCAGTATTTCATCAAACTCGTTTACGAAGTCGCCAATTTGTATCTTGATATCTATCACCTTTCCTCCCATCGGTGAAATAATCTCTTTCATCTGAACTTCCTCCTTGTATTAATATATAAAATAAGACAGGGCTGTAAATCCACGGAGTGGAATACATAGTCGATAAATATAATCTTTATTCAAATACACCGGAAGTGAACAGTTCTATGAATTCCTCATCAGACATTCCCAGTATATTACGGCAGGCATACTCGGTATGTTCTCCTAAACAGGGTGCCGGAGTACAGGAATCTCGACCCGGTTTTGAAAACAGGAATGCCTGTCCCAGGGACTTCACCGGTCCCAGTTCAGGGTGATCGAGAGTCCAGAACATGCGTGAAAGCTGTTGATCCTTAAGTAGATCCTCCGCATTCTGTACCACTCCCGCGGGGACTTTTGCTTCCTGTAGCTTTTCGACAACTTCTCCGGCAGTGTGATTAATTGTCCATCCACTTATGATTTTATCGATCTCTTTCTCATTCTCTTTTCTTGACAGGACGCCGACAAAATCGGTTTGTCCGGCAAGGTCCGGTTTGCCCATCACGCGGCACAGGGACTGCCATTCCTCATCAGAAAAAACGCTGATAACACACCAGCGATCGTCCCCCCGGCATTGATAGGCATTGTGAGGGGCGGCATAACGGCTGAAATTGCCTTGCCTGGTGGTATCGGATCCGTTGACGGTGTAATCAAGTATGGCAGGGATTAAAAACTGCTGGGTCGCTTCCAGCTGTGTGGCGTCAACGCACTGTCCTTTACCGGTCCTGCGCCTGTAATCCAGAGCCGCCAGCACCATAACCGCTGCGAATCGCGGCAATATCAGATCAGTATAACCGGCTACCGGAGTCGAAGGAATACGATCGGTCCATCCGCAGAGTCCTGTTATGCCTGAGAGCCCTGCAGCCGCAACCCCGTAACCCGGATGGCGGCTATGAGGTCCTGTCTGGCCCTGAATGCTCAGGCGCAACATTATTATATCGCTTTTTATCTTTTTTATTTCTTCATACCCCAGGCCGAATTCCTCCATCTTACCGGGGGCAAAGTTCTCCGTTATGACGTCGGCCCATTTGATAAGTTTATGAAGGATCTCCATTGCCCTGGGATGCTTAAGGTTCAGGGCCATGCTGAGCTTGTTGCTTCCGTAAAAAGCAAACATCGCGCTGCGGTTCATCCCTGTTTTTCCATTTCTGAAGGGTTCGGAAACTCTCAGAAGGTCCGGCCTGACAGCCGACTCAACCCGAAGAACTGTCGCCCCGTTATCAGCGAAGTATTTGCCCGTAACAGGGCCGGCCAACACCCAGGCCATCTCCAGGATTTTTACTCCCTTGAGGGAGTTTCCCTTTTTAATAGAGGCGGTATTTAAGCGATTATTCATATTACCCCTGATTGCCTTAAAATGTTCATCTCTTGATCAGAAAGACAAAGTTCCCCCTGATAGATCTCTTTGTTATGTTCACCGATTTTTGGCGCCGGTCTATAAATCCGGATACCGGCCTCAGAAGATTTGGCAAAGGCGCCTGGATAAATGATCTCCGTCCCCGATTCTCCGTATTCTACCTTTTCCCAGAATCCCCTTGCCTTGAGCTGAGGATCATGAACAATGTCTTTGATGTTATTTATGGGGAACAGCTGTATTCGTCTTTCCAGCGCACCCTGGTAGAGTTCCTCTTTAGTGTGGGCCAGGAAAAAACTTGCGATACCATCCTCTATATTATTCATCAGGGTGTCATCGGCCGTTTTTATGTCAAAAGACGCCCAGTCCATGGTCAGAAGAGTCTCTGTGGCCATTCCATCACTCTTCATCCAGTCCACCAGGGCCTGGTTTGTCTTGATTCCTGCCTGTCCTCCCCATATAGCATAGCTCACAAAGCCGTTATTGCATGCCCATTGCTGGGGAATTTTTTTGCCTCCCTCCCTCTGGCCAACCCGGTATGAGCCGCTGCGCCTGAGAATAATCTGGCCCATATCCCAGTATGGTATCGCACTGATGGAGGTTGTCACGACACTGGCCTGGATGGAGACATCAATATGCTGGCCCTGGCCGCTGTTATGACGGTCATATAAAGCGATTAGTAATCCTATGGCGCCTTCGGAACAGGCATGCAGACAGGCCTGGTCAAGACTGACCCTGACGGGTGGACGATCGCCATCGCCTACGAGAGCCATGAAACCGCCTGTCGCCATGCTTACGATGTCGGAACCTTTCCAGTCTTTGCAGGGTCCTTCCTGTCCAAAGGGTGTGATTGAGGTCATGATAATAAGCGGATTAACGGTTTTTAATGTCTCATAACCTAGTCCCAAGTCCGACATGTATCCGGTGGGAAAGGATTCTATTATAAAATCCGCGTTTTCGGCCAGCCTTTTGAATAAAGTCTGCCCGTCCCTGGTGGTTATATCCAGTGTTATCCCGCGTTTGTTTGTATTGTAGGCGGCCCACAGCAGGCTTTTTTCCGGGTGCGTGTCAAGGTGAAAAAAGGGACCGTATCGCCGGCACTGATCTCCCCCGGGCTGTTCAATCTTGATGACATCAACACCCAGATCCGCAAGGATTTTTGCGCAGAGAAAGCCTTTTTCATCTGTCAGGTCCAGAGCCCGGTAGCCCTGGAGCAAAAAGTTATCATTATTTTCCACTGTCTTTCCCTTTGGTTGAATGGCGAACAAAAGCTGCCATCCTGCCAATAATTTTGTTTGTTTTTTTCATTTCATATATTGCAACTGAATCATTTGTCAAGAGAAAATTTGATAAAAAAATATCCTTGATTTTGAAATATAGATTTATT
>JAFGDF010000313.1 GCA_016932235.1 Deltaproteobacteria bacterium
GAGGCCTCCTGTTCAAGTTATTTGATTTCGATGATCTTCTACTTAACAGGAGGTTTCTTTTTTGGATAGCTATTAAATAATTTTTTTCTATGTTATATGGGGGACTATAACCCCTTGATCTTTTAATATATAACGCTCTTTAATCATTTAATAACTCATTTTATAAGAATGTATTTATCCTCTTTTGTAATAAATACTCCCCTTATAATTGAAAATGATCTATCTCCTCGAAGCCCGAAACATAAAAGGCTCCTTGCTTTACTTTTCTTTCCAGTCGTTGCTTTGGATATACTGCATCCTCCACCATTCCAATTAAATTATTAAAGAGCGTTATATATTAAAAGATCAAGGGGTTATAGTCCCCCATATAACATAGAAAAAAATTTTATAATAGCTATCCAAAAAAGAAACCTCCTGTCCCCATATACAAAAGTCCCTCTGCAAGCGCATTATTAGCTTTCGCTTTTTTGAGCGACTACAGTAATCCAGTTTTTTTCAGGGAGATGATTTATTTTTTCTATTTGATATCCTGCTTTAGAGAGAAAATCCTTGTATTCATCCGGTGTATGAATTTTCATATCAAGTAGATTAACCCATTTACTATTTCGTTTTTCAAACTGATCATCTTTATACACTTCATTAACCAACAGAAGAAATGCTCCTGGTTTTAATACACGTTTTACCTCTATCAAATCATTAATTAAGTCAGGCCAAAAATAATATGTTTCAAACGCAGTGACCAAATCGAACATATTATCTGGAAATGGTAAAGAGGAAACGGTACCATGCAGTATTTCAACAATGTTCTGTTTTATCAGGTCATTATTTACTTTTTTTGATAATTGAACCATATCCTCAGAGTAATCAATTCCATATACCTTCCCTTTTGATACTGATGATGCTATCTCTTTAATGGTTTTTCCTCCACCACAACCTATATCAAGAACACATGAATCTGGCTTAATGGAAATATGACTAAGTCCCCACTGCCTAACTTTTGTATGACCAAAATTCATAGATCTTCCGACGAATCTACCAAAACGACCTGAAGGGTTTCTGCATTGCATTACGAATTTTTCAAAAAGTCCCATTATTTACTCCATTAGATGTTCAAGCCAACGTTCGCCATAACCAGCAGCGAAAAGCAGAGCGACGAAGGAGCGGCGCTTTTTGCTGTCCGAGTTGATGGCATTGTTATGCGATTTTGATGATTGCATCAACTGATGTCCGTGATTCGAAGAATCTTTCCGTCACGAAAGGTAAATTCCGAGCGTCCATTGAGCCGGAGAGTCTCTCCAGACTTCATTCCATTTGCCATATCAGAGGCCAGTACACCCTCGTAAGCGACGTCTATGAAAGCCTGGTCGTCTTTCACTCAAAATTTCTTTATCGTTTGCTTGCGCGAATAAAACAGTTTCTTCGACTGCTCGGCCAATTTATGGAATTCGTCTATGCCGGAAGCAGTGGCGTTGATCTCACCGCCAGCTACATTTTTGAACTCGATATCGGGGTGTATTACCGACATCATGCCATCAATGTCAAAAGCGTTATAGGCGTTAAGAAACCGTACGATAACGGATCGTTTATCATCCTCGTTCATAAATCATTTCCCTTTATTCAGTTTATTCGCATAACATATATTATTGAACAAAATTATTGGATATCTGTTATATTGGGAAAAAAGTAAAATATCGGCAACAAAAATACAACATATTGGCGTATTAAGCTATTTATAATGAAATATATAAATATCAAGAAAAAATATGAATAATCAACCCATTAAGCTGCTTGATCGTGTCAGGAATAAGATTCGATTGAAGCATTATTCTATTCGAACGGAAAAAGCTTATATCTCATGGATAAAAAGGTTTATTCTTTTTCATAATCCTCGAAGCGGGATTAAACGTCGTCATCATATTCACCTGAACAGCTTAAACAGGGCTATAAGAAGATCCGCAAAGCTATCCGGCATTGAAAAATCTATCACCAGCCATACCTTCAGGCACAGTTTCGCAACACACCTTCTACAGGATGCATATGATATTAGAACCATCCAGGAATTGTTGGGGGCATAAGGATGTGAGCACTACAATGATTTACACCCGTGTTCTGAATAGAGGAGGCAAGGCTGTTTTAAGCCCCTTGGATAAGCTCAGTAAAAGACAGGCGACATGAAGGCATGAATGAGGATAATAGAAAAATATCTGACTATTTAAGGATGTTCGAATCCTGTCGTTTATGCCCCAGGGAATGCGGGATAGATCGTACAGAAAACGCAATAATGCCTAACGCGGGATTCTGCGGGGAGAGCGGTCTTCTCAGGGTAGCTTACGTGGGGGTACATTATGGGGAAGAACCACCCATTACGGGGATAAAAGGTTCAGGGACGGTCTTTTTTACCGGCTGCTCTCTGAAGTGCACATTCTGTCAGAACTACCAGATTTCGAGACAGGGTATGGGGAACTCCATGGATATTGATGAACTTTATTCCAGGGTAAAAAAATTAATAATCAAAGATCAGGTGCACAATATAAATTTTGTAACTCCCGACCATTTTTTCCCTTACACGTTCATGCTTGTAGGACGGTTACGGGATGAGGGTTATGACCTTCCCATAGTGTATAACCTCTCGGGATACCAGTCTGTGAGGCTGTTGAAACTTGCCGGGGATTTCGCGGATATATATCTTCCGGATTACAAGTATTCAGATCCTTTAATCGCGAGAGAACTGTCAAGATGTGAAAACTATCCTGAAAGGGCGCTGGAGGCTGTTACGGAAATGGTAAAACAGAAGGGTTTTTTGAATACGGCCGAAGGCATAAGCGGGCATGCGACGGGCGGGGTTCTGGTAAGACATCTTATATTGCCCGGAATGATTAAAAATTCATTGAACGCCCTGACGACACTTTTTCTTGAATTCGGATCAGGATTGCCTGTCAGCCTGATGTCACAGTATTTCCCGGTCGTTACCAGCGATAACATTCATCTTAACAGGACCATTAATAAGGATGAATTTGAAAAGGTCTATAATCACGCTATGGAACTTGGTTTCAGAAATATGTTTGTTCAATTTCCTGATCAAGAGACAGACATAACCGATAGGAATTCCCTCCCATTTCTGCCTGATTTTCGAAGGAAAGATGTTTTTTCATTTCGTTGACAACTTCGTAATCGCCTGTTAAATATCTTTTAAAACAGCAAAGAGGAAAATTATGAAAACAGCATATCTCGATTGTTTTTCGGGAATAAGCGGTGATATGTTCCTGGGAGCTCTTCTGGACGCCGGATTGCCGTTCACAGCGCTTGATCAGGTAATTCGAACACTTCCCTTCAGCGGATTCACCATAACAACTGCAAGAGAAAAAAGGATGGGTTTAACAGGGACGAAATTCACTGTGGAGGTTGAATATGAAAAGCAGGGACATAGAGGACTTGATGAAATAATAAAAATCATCAGTGAGGGGGAATTGAGCAATAGCGTAAAAGAAAGGAGTATCCGCGTATTCGAGTCCCTTGCGGAAGAAGAGGGGAAGATACACGGACTTCCGCATGATAGGGTGCATTTTCATGAAATAGGGGCGGTTGATTCTATCATCGATATCGTTGGTACGATCTTTGGAATGGAATACATGAAAATATCATCTGTTTTTTGTTCCTCCCTTCCTCTTGGGTCTGGATTTATCGAAAGCAGTCATGGAAGGATTCCTCTTCCTGCTCCAGCTACTATTGCACTTTTAAAGGATATTCCCGTGTACCAGTCGGGCCTTGGGTTCGAGCTTGTAACGCCCACGGGGGCAGCCCTTGTAAAAGAGCTGGTCTCCATATTCAATTTTATGCCGTCGATGACGGTGGAAAACACCGGGTATGGTGTGGGCGGCAGAGAATTACCGGACAGACCGAATCTTTTCAGAATCATTATAGGGAATGAACAAAGAACGGCCGAGACGGAGACTGTCCTTATAATGGAAGCAAATCTCGATGACCATAATCCTGAGTGTTCAGGTTATCTCATGGAAAGGCTGTTCAAAGCCGGAGCCCTTGATGTAATCTTTATTCCTGTTCAGATGAAAAAAAACAGGCCCGGCATTCTGGTGCAGGTTATTGGAAAGACCCATGATCTTGATAAGCTAGCAGATATCGTTTTCAGTGAGAGCAGCAGCCTGGGTGTCCGGTTCAGATACAGCCAGAGGCGAATCCTTAAAAGATCATTTGAGGAAATAGACAGCCCCTGGGGCAAGATGGAGGTCAAAAAGATCCAAAGATCCGATGGCGCATCCTATTTTACCGCGGAATTCGAGGTATGCCGGATCATTGCTGAGAAATACAATATCCCTTTGAAAGATATATATTCCTGGATTATGTCCGTCAATAAATACTATTAAAACAGTGTAAGGGGCTGATATTGGTTTCATCAACTGATGACGTGACAGTAAAGGACATATTCGGCAAAGCGGATTTTTTGGGAAAAACAGCCATGATCCTGGCCACGTGGTTTGGAAGCGGAATTTTACCCGTAGCGCCTGGAACTTTCGGCAGCCTGGCGGGTCTGCCCTTGGTTGTGATTTTATCTTACCTGGGAGATTTGTATACTGGAATCGCCCTGCTTGCATTGATACCTCTGGCCGTGTGGTCGTCACGTTTATGCGAAATACTTTTAAAAAGGCGTGATCCAAAGGAAGTGGTCATTGATGAAGTTACGGGATTTCTATTGTCGATCTACCTAATACCCTTTTCATGCGTGAGTATTTTTTTGGGATTCTTGTTTTTTCGCATCTTCGATATCTTAAAGCCTTTTCCCATAGGGTGGGCGGACAGAAAAATAAAGGGTGGGAAAGGGATAGTTACGGATGATCTTTTGGCAGGAATATACGCCAATATATGCATAAGATTCTTCTTGATGATTTTCAACCATTTCCACTGATGCCCGCTATGAATAACAGGATAGGAAAAGACAGGGTGCTTAAATTCTTCGGCCTTGATGAGTCATTGATCTCGGGAAGATTGAAGCACCTTTTCAGAAAAAGGGGAGACATGAAATGGGAGGCGTACAGCGTATATCCTGAAACACATTTAAGGATATGCCTTGAGGGATCTGATGAAGAATCGATTTTAGATGAACTTGATAAGCTGCAAAGAGACATCAGCCGGCTTACGGCTCCCGCTTTTTTTGCGATTGATGAACATGGAATGGAGGACGTCGTCGGGAGGAATCTGTGCGAAAAAGGCTTCACCCTATCTGTGGCGGAATCATGCACAGGGGGGCGCATAGGCAATCTGCTGACCGACGTCTCTGGAAGTTCGGCTTATTTTTTGGGCGGAATGATCGTGTACAGCAATCAATCCAAAGAGAAACTGCTTAATGTAAGCCCGGATACCCTCTATGAATTCGGAGCGGTCAGCGACCGGACTGCGAGAGAGATGGCGGAAAATGTCAGGGCTCTGTTCCATTCCGACATCGGACTTGCCGTAACGGGCATTGCAGGTCCTGAAGGTGGTAGCAGATTAAAGCCCGTCGGCACGGTGCACATAGGGCTTGCCTCAGAAAACAGCATCTTTTCCGAAAAATATTGTTTTGAAGGGACCAGGGATCAGGTAAAGCAGCATGGTTCTATTATGGCGCTTGACTGGGTGAGGAGATATTTAAATGGCTATCCGTTCATTCCTGGCGTTTAAACTGCCGCCTGACATAAGATCCATGGTTGACAAGATCTCTCAAGATCTCAGGGAATCGCGGATGGACGTAAAGTGGGTAGAGTTGGAAAAGATACATCTGACGATACTTTTTCTGGGAGATCTTGAAGAAAGCGATATTCATCGGATGGAGAGCACAATAGAAAAATTATGCAGGCAATACAGCCATTTTAATCTCAGCCTTGACGGAATCGGGTTGTTTCCGAATAATAAAAAGCCGAGGGTCTTATGGCTCGGCATCGGCGGCAGCCTGGATAGGATGTGCGTTTTCAGGGATGATCTTCAGGACCACCTGGAGCCATTTAGAATAAAAAGGGAGGGGAGGGCCTTTAAACCCCACCTCACGCTTGGAAGGTTCAGGAATCCCGCCGGTAATAATGAAGGGCTCAGAGAGATTACGATGAAATACAGGATTATTTCTTCTCCGATTTGTCCGGTGAATGAACTCTTTCTTTTTAAAAGCGAACTTAAACCTTCCGGGGCCATATACACCAGGTTGAATTCCTGGGCTCTCACCGGTGAGAAATGAATTGAGTTGTTGGGGATATAATACAATTGTAATCTTCGAACAGTTTGTGTTAGTCTTAACGAGCAAAACTCCTGTTAATATATTTAAGAGATAAAAGGAGCCCTATGAGCAATTCTCGCCATTACCTGTACCTCATGCTTATCTGTCTGGCCGTGGTAGCGACGATCTGCGTGTTCTTATTCGGTGCGCTGAAGGCGGCCTTTATGGCAAACTGGGGATTCAATCTTCTGATTCTCTGCGCTCTGATAGTCGGGATCGGGATTAATATTCACCAGGTACTCCGGCTGGAACCGGAGCTTAACTGGATGAAAATATTTCGAACCGGTCAGATGGGCGTGTCAATGGCCGAAGAAAGTCCGGTGCTGCTAAAACCGCTCATGAAACATCTTTCCGGTATTCACAGGGATCGATTTAGATTATCAGCCCTATCCTTACGGACGGTGCTCGAAAGCATCCGCGCCCATCTGGATGAATCGCGGGAAATTTCTCGATATATGATAGGTCTGCTTATATTTCTGGGCTTGCTTGGAACCTTTTGGGGTTTGCTTGGGACCATTGCCGCCGTGGGGCATGTCATAGGCGGATTACAGGTGGGCAGCCGGGATTATGGCATGATATTCGAGACATTGAAGGCCGGTCTTCAGGAACCGTTAATGGGTATGGGGACCGCGTTCAGTTCTTCGCTATTCGGCCTTGGCGGTTCACTTGTGCTGGGTTTTCTGGATATTCAGGCCAGTCATGCACAGAATCGATTTTTCAATGAGATGGAAGAATGGCTGTCGGGTGTTACGCAGCTGATCGATACAAGCGAAGTGCCGGGAGCGGAAAGGGTCATTATCGATGAAGGCAAGGCAGTTACAGAAAAAAAACTGGATACTCTGATCAAGGAGATTCGAGAAAACCAGCGAAGCATTGAACAGCTGATTAAACTCCAGCAGAAATGAAAGGGCACGGAGAAACAATGCGGCCCGAATGCGGGACAGGGAAATGATATCTTCAGATAAACGTTCGATACGATCCATAAATGTCTGGCCTGGATATGTGGACGCCCTCTCAGCGCTTCTAATGGTGGTCATCTTTGTTGTTCTGGTGTTTACCATCGCGCAATTTTTGTTAAGTGAAGTCCTGTTCGGCAAGGAAAACGAACTGACGAAACTTCATCAAAGGGTCAACGAACTGGTCAGATTGCTTGGTCTTGAAGATCAGCGCAGCAAATCATTGCGGGCTGAGGTGATCGAGCTTTCCGGGCTGCTGAACGAACTATCCGAGGAGAGAGAATCTTTAAATTTCCGTCTTGCCGATATGACCAGCCAGTCTGAAATGGATCGGGCGAAAATCAAGGAGCAACTGCTGGTTATTGCCAGCCTGCAGCAGGACATTGATGCCCTGAGGGCTGTGCGGGAAAAACTGGAACGGCAGGTCGGGGAATTTTCCGTAGCTCTGGGGGGAAAAAATATGGAACTTGGTGCCGCCAGGGACCGTTCCAAAGCCCTGGAAACCCGGCTGGCTGATGAAATGGAGCGGACTCTGCTCTCCCAGAAACAGGTAGAACAAAGCGAAATCCGCATTCAGGCCCTATCCGCCCTCGTCGGTGAGCAGAAGCGGGCGCTGGATGAAGAGCGCCATCTGTCGGCTGATGCGAGGGCTGAGGTGGCATTGCTCAGCCAGCAGATAAACAATATGAAGCAGCAGCTTGATGAGATCGGTCGGGCGCTGAAAGCGGCAGAAACGGTAAAAACCGCACAGGAGGTCGAGTTAAAAGAGCTGGGAAAGCGGTTGAATATTGTTCTTGCCCGCCAGGTGAATAAACTGGAGAAATATCAGTCGGAATTTTTCGGCAGCTTAAGGGAAATATTGGGAGAAAGCCCTTTTTTCCGGATTTCGGGTGATCGCTTCGTGCTCCAGTCGGAGCTGCTTTTCGAGTCCGGGTCCGCAACCCTTGGTGAGGAAGGCAAACGTCATCTGGTCAAGATCGCGGAGATTATACGGGAGCTGTCAAAAAAGATACCCCCGAACATCAACTGGATCCTGAGGATTGACGGCCATACGGACAGAGTACCGATCCATAATGAAAATTTTGCCTCAAACTGGGAGCTTTCAACGGCACGGGCCGTATCTGTCGTAAGGTTTTTAGCAGATCAGGGGATTCCTCAACAGCGTATGACAGCCGCTGGTTTCAGCAAATTTCATCCGATCGACCCTTCAGACAGCCCGGATGCCTACAAAAAGAACCGGCGTATCGAGATAAAACTCACTTCTCGATAACGGAACCGGGGCAAAGGCGGCGATTTGCTCTGCTTTTCAAACATCAGGCAATTAAGGCCGGCCAATATCGTTGCTGTCATAAAAGGCAGCCTGGGTACCATTACCGTGATGGGCATTGATATCGACAATCATGACATGTTTGACACCGTAACGTCTTTGCAGGTAACGGGCTCCAAGGGCAACATTGTTAAACAAGCAGAATCCCATCGACCTGTCCGGTTCGGCATGGTGTCCCGGAGGTCGTACGCATGCAAAGCCTCGTTTGCCGTATCCGCTCCAGATCACGTCAAGAATACTAAAGACCGCTCCTACAGCCAGGAGGGCGATCTCATAGGACAGCTCACTGGTCTGAGTGTCCGGATCCAGAGTGCATAACGTTTTACCAGCAGTCGAGGCGATGCGTTCGATGTGCCCGGATGTGTGGACCCATGCAAGCTCATCGAGCTTTGCCTGGCGGGGTTCGACTTTTTGCCATTTACCGGCCAGGGCAGGGTGTTGCATGATGGCATGAAGCGCCTGAATACGCCTGGCGCTTTCCAGATGGAAAATATTTTCCAGGTGGCCGGTAAACCTGTCGCTGTAAACTACTAAAAGCGGTGGAAATATCGATGGCGATGCCCACAACCGGCTCCATCCCGACTCTGCGGCCAGATCCAGCAGATCCGAGGCTTCGGGAAACCTATTGCGGTATTTGAATAGAAGCCGGATCGAACGCACCGTCAGATTGCGGTACGTCCTGGATTCCAGGCACTCTCGTAAAAAAGAAAATATCATCCTGCGCTGGAATTGCGTGGCTTTTCCTTTCGAGTTTTTGTGCAACCGTTTAATCTGCGCTTCGATCATGTCGCCCACCTCGGTAAGCAACTCGGCGCCTGTCCCAAAAAAATGAAACCTATGGATCTCCAAAATGCGTGTAAACTGAAATGTGATATAAATTCGAAGGCGTGAAATTTTCAGATGACATGTGGATGACGCTGCGGGGGGAAATCAATCTCTGTCAGCCCGCACAAAATAATGGATATTTTTAAACAGAATTTTGTGCATTCCATTGGCCTGAAATGCCTTTTATTTTTTAAAAATAGAGAACGAAATCCACAAAATCCATACCTATAAATACTCTTTGAATACCAAAGATTCAATAAATACTTTGGTACATTAATTGTAATGAGTTGAAGTTGAATAGATTAAGTCTAAGAAAGAAAAAGAAAAAAGATCAGAAAACCACCTTACTGTGGATAATAATTAATACTTAAACCCATTAGATGCTTGCTGCATGATACAGCGGTGAGGAGGGAGATCTTATGGCTGAATTTGAGCCATGTTATGAGAAAGTGATCCGGTTGGAAGGCGGTTATTCGATTCATCATGTAGCCGGAGATCGAGGCGGAATGACCTATGCCGGTATAGCGAGAAATGAGCAACCAAGATGGGCCGGATGGAGAAAAATTGACGCAAATGCGGATGACGCGGAATTAATCGATATGGTCCGTATTTTTTACAGGGAAAAATTTTGGGATAGGATACTTGGAGACCAGATAGAAAGCCAGATGGTTGCTTACCAGATATTTGAGTTCAGTGTTAACGCCGGTATAAAAGCAGCGGTCAGGATCGCTCAGAAGGTTATCGGATCAAGGCCTGATGGCATATTTGGTCCAAAAACACTGGAAAGGCTCAACGAAACCACCAGGGATGAGAAAGAGGCGAGGGTCTTCATTCTCACCTACAGCCTTTTCAAAATCTTTAGATATAAGGATATATGCCTCCATGATGTGCGTCGAAAGTCGGACAGGATTGTGAGCAATGAAAAATTTCTTTGCGGATGGATAAACAGGGTCCAGAAAGGACTTCAAATATGAATTTGCCGCTTGAAATTTCTTTAACAATCAGGGAATATATCATCCTTATATGCATGGGGGTGTAACTTTTCATCCTAAATAAAACAGGGGGTATTGGCATGGCAGATATCATGGACAGGGAAAAAGCGGTTGATCAGGCCATTTCGCAGATAGAGAAACAATTCGGCAAGGGTTCCATAATGAAACTAGGAGATGGTATTGTTGTTAAAATACCTGCCATTTCAACTGGATCGCTCGCATTGGATTTGGCTCTTGGTATAGGGGGTGTGCCGAGAGGAAGAGTTGTTGAAATATTTGGACCGGAATCATCCGGTAAGACCACGCTGGCGCTTCATATTGCCGCCGAGGCACAAACAGCCGGCGGAATGGTCGCATTTATCGATGCAGAACATGCGCTTGATATGAATTATGCAAGAAATTTAGGCGTGGATGTGGAAAATCTTCTTGTATCCCAGCCCGATACAGGGGAACAGGCGCTGGATATCGCGGAGATACTTGTCAGAAGCGGCGCGATCGATTTGCTTGTGATCGACTCGGTTGCGGCTCTTGTGCCCAGGGCGGAGATCGAGGGGGATATGGGAGATCAGCATATGGGTTTGCAGGCGAGACTGATGTCACAGGCACTGAGAAAATTGACGGCGACTATAAGCAAATCAAAAACCTGTGTCATATTTATCAACCAGATAAGGATGAAGATAGGGATAATGTTCGGAAGCCCTGAAACCACAACCGGCGGGAACGCACTGAAATTTTATGCCAGCCAGAGATTGGATATACGAAGGGTGGGGGCGATAAAGGAAGGCAATGATGTAATCGGAAACAGGACAAGGGTTAAGGTGGTAAAGAACAAGATATCACCGCCTTTCAAGGAGGCGGAATTCGATATAATCTATGGAAAAGGTATCTCTAAAGAAGGAGATATCCTTGATCTGGGCGTTGCGTTCGGCATTGTTGAAAAGAGCGGAGCGTGGTATTCATTTGATAACGAGAGGATCGGTCAGGGGAGAGAAAACGTTAAAAGTTTTCTCGCTGAAAATATCGATATAAGGGACCGTATCGCGGGCCTGATACTTGAAAAAACCGGGCTTAAAGAACAGGTAAAAGAAGAGAATAATACAGAGGAAAAGGAAGGAAGAAACACACATATTCAATAATGTCTGTATCTGAACGGTAATGGGCCGGGGGATCTCTTTTCAGGTCCTCCGGCCAAATGCCTCATGTGCCGGTAACCGCCCCCATCCAGGGAAACAGGGCGACTGAGAACAGGCACAAAAGAAAATTGTATTTCATGGAGCCATACTTCGTGGGGCGCCCTCAATGGGCGCAGTAGATAGGTGCCGTTCCAGGAACTGAGGGGAAATGGCGGAGAACCTGAAAAGAGATCCCCCGGCCCTTCAGGGTGCAGCAATAACTGTAATTTCCTGCCAGGACAAAGATTAAGTATTAATGATAAGATGATGATAATAAATACATGTTATGTAGTCAGGGATTTAATAGATGGATCATAAAGAAATAAGAAGGACATTTTTAGATTTTTTTAAGAAGCATGGACATGAGATCGTCGCCAGTTCATCGCTTATTCCGAGGGATGACCCGACACTGCTGTTTACAAATGCGGGCATGGTTCAGTTCAAATCCCTTTTTCTGGGCCAAGCGAAAAGAGGCTATACAAGAGCAGCGACTTCGCAGAAGTGCGTACGCGCGGGCGGCAAACATAATGACCTGGAGAATGTCGGTTATACCTCAAGACATCATACCTTTTTCGAGATGCTGGGGAACTTTTCATTTGGCGATTACTTTAAGAAGGAAGCGATAACGTGGGCGTGGGAACTTCTTACGGAGGTGTATGGGCTTCCCGCTGATAAACTATGGGTCTCCGTCTATAAAAAGGATGACGAGGCTTATGAGATCTGGGAGAAGGTGATAGGCGTTCCGGTTGAAAGGATAGCCAGGCTGGGAGAAAAGGACAATTTCTGGGCAATGGGCGATACCGGTCCCTGCGGGCCGTGTTCGGAGGTTCACGTTGATCAGGGAGAGTCAATAGGGTGTGGGAGGCTTGATTGCAATCTCGAATGTGAATGCGACAGATTTCTTGAAATCTGGAACCTGGTATTCACCCAATTTGATCGCGATATCCACGGAAGACTTAACACTTTGCCTAACCCTAATATTGATACGGGCATGGGATTGGAGAGGATAGCTGCTGTTGTCCAGGGGAAACATTCGAACTACGACACTGATCTTTTCAGGGATATTATCAGCCGTATGGAAGACATATCTGGCAAGAAGTACGGGGATAATCCAAAACATGACCTCTCCTTCCGGGTAATATCCGATCATGCCCGTGCTGCGGCATTTTTGATTGGAGACGGGATTATGCCTTCAAATGAAGGACGGGGTTATGTTTTAAGAAGAATTATCAGGAGAGCAATTCGTTACGGCCAGGTTCTAGGAGAGGAGGGTGTCTTTTTTCACAGAGTCGCGGACAAGGTGATAGATATTATGGGAGATGTATACCCGGAACTCCAGAGATCGAGATCCTTTATACAGGGCGTGATCAGCAACGAAGAAAAAAGATTTGAGGATACCCTGTATTACGGAATGAAGATTTTAAGAGAGGAGATAGACAGTCTCAAGTCGGATAATATCAAAACGATTCCCGGCGCCCTGGCCTTCAAGCTTTATGACACATACGGCCTGTCGATGGATATCCTTCAGGATGTCGCCAGAGAGGAAAGCCTCGATGTCGATACGGAAGGGTATGAAAAGTCAATGAAGGGGCAGAAAGATCAGTCACGGGTATCATGGAAGGGAAGTGGGGAGGAAGAGATTCCGGAAGCATACCGTAATATAACGGCAAAGGGTTTTAGGAATCTTTTTGTCGGATATCATGACCTTTTCACAAATTCAAGAGTTGAATATATCTTTAAAGATGGAGAAAGTGTCCAAAATGCGGTGGAGGGCGATCATGTAGAGATTATACTTGATAAGACCTCGTTCTACGGGGAGGGCGGAGGCCAGGTGGGAGATACCGGCATTTTTCTGGGTGAAGGTCTGGAGATCGCTGTATCGGATGCGGTTAAATATGGCGACCTCATTGTCCATTCTTGCAGGGTTGAAAAGGGCAGTGTTTCCGTTGGAGATATTCTGGAAGGCCGAGTTGACGAGGCACGAAGAAAGGCTATCGCGTCCAATCATACAACCACACATCTCCTTCATAAAGCGCTCAGGGAGATCCTTGGGGATCATGTTAAACAGGCCGGCTCGCTTGTATCACCGGAAAGGTTGAGGTTTGATTTCAGTCACTTCGCCCAGGTTGATCAGAAAAAGCTGCGCGAGGTGGAGACCCTTGTTAACCATCATATAAGGAAGAATCTGCGGGTTTCCACCAGGGAGATGGCAATGGAAGACGCCCTGAAAACAGGAGCCATGGCGATTTTCGAAGAGAGGTATGGCGAGAAAGTAAGGCTTGTCAGCATTGAAGACGTCAGCAAGGAACTATGTGGAGGAACCCATTCCGATAGAACAGGAGACATCGGCCTTTTCAAGATAATAAGCGAGAGTGCGGTAGGCGCAAATCTCCGAAGAATTGAGGCTTTGACCGGAGGCGCTGCGATCGAATACATCCAAAGGCAGGGTCAGGAGTTAAGTGAAGCAGCGAGGCGTCTGAAGGTGTCGGTTGATCAGGTAAATGACAAAATTGACAAGACGCTCAAGGATCTCAAGGACAAGGAGAGGGAAGTAGAGTCACTCAAGGCTAAACTCCTTTCCAGAGAGTCAGGAGATCTTCTTGAGGGCATGGAGGAAGTTGATGGTATTCAGATCCTTGCCCGTGAAATCGAGGCTGATTCCCCCAGAGATCTACGTGAATATGCAGACAGGATAAGAGACAGGATTCGGTCGGGAATTATTGTGCTCGGATCGAAAAACGGGGATAAGGTTATGCTGATCAGCCTGGTGACCGGTGATCTACTGGACAGGTTCAAGGCCGGAGATATTATTAGAAAGCTTTCACTGGTGGTCGGAGGAAAAGGAGGGGGTCGGCCTGATATGGCACAGGGCGGAGGGAATCGGCCGGAGAAACTGGCCCAGGCCCTGAAGGCTGTCCCGGATATTATCAGAACAACGGCCGGGTAATCTTAGCCCTATGATTCAGATTCAGGTGGAGGATTATCCACTGTCTCAGACAGCCTTTCTTTACATAAACTGATATATTCAAGGGCGTGGTGGTATTGACCCATATCAGGATAATTCATGATGAGGTAAAGAAAACGATCCATGGCCGCCTTGTATTTTCCCTTTCTGAAATAAAAGCGGCCCACGTACAATTCATATTCCGCCAGAAATATCAAGCATTCTCTGATATTACGCCGCGCCTTGTTAGCGTGAGGATCTTTTGGAAACCTTTTTATAAGTCTTTCAAATTCATCTTTCGCGCTTAGAGTATGAGTCTGCTCCCTGTCGATACTCTCAATCTGCCTGAAATGAGACATCCCTTTCTGATAGATGGCGTAAGGTATGTTTTTATCCCTGGGATGCATCCTTTCGTATTCATCATACGCGTTATATGCGGAATCGTAATCACCTTTTTTAAAATATGCGTCCCCTACCTTTAATTCAGCTTCGATCGCATAACGGCTGTAAGGATACCTGTCCTTTACTTCCTGGAATTTCTCAATGGCGTTCTTATAATTCCCACTATCTACATCCTTCATCCCTTCGGACATCAATTCTTCGGGAAGCATCTCTGTTTCACCTTTCCCGAAGAACTGATCGTAAAGGGCGCACCCATTAGAAAGAAAAAGGAGAAAAATTCCTAAAAAAATAAATCTGGTAGATGTTTTCATTTTATTTATCTAAAGCAGCTTTTTCAGCTCTTCTTCTATTGAACTCTTGGGCTGGGCTCCTATGATCGTATTGATTACCTCTCCGCCTTTAAAAAAGATAAGCGTGGGAATATTTCTAATACCGAATTTGGCAGGTGTCTCCCTGTTCTGATCAACATCCATCTGTGCCACTTTGATTTTTCCTTTGTACTCTTCGGCCAATTCTTCCACAACAGGACCCACCATTTTGCACGGTCCGCACCATTCGGCCCAGAAATCAACTATAGCGGGTATGTCGGAATTTATGATTTCAGATTCAAAAGTACCATCGGAAACCTGTAAAATGTCTCTCATAATTGTCTCCTTTCAATTAATATGTCAGAAAGGCTTGATTAGCATGGGCTATTAATTTTGTCAATATAAAGAGGACTTACTTTTTATCCTGCAGAAACCTGTCGGCTTCCAGCGCGGCTTTACACCCGGTTCCGGCGGCGACAACAGCCTGGCGAAATAAGGGATCCCTGACATCACCGGCTGCGAAGACCCCTTCGACGCTGGTCTTGGCTCCCTCATGGCAGATTATATAGCCGTTTTCATCAAGGTCTATCTGTCCTTCGAAGATCGCGGTCGCGGGAGTATTTCCGATTCCCATGAAAACGCCGTCGGCATGCATTTCAGTCAATTCTCCTGCCTTGACATTTTTCAGGATAACTTTTTCAACTCCTTTTCCTTGAGAGCCCTTAATCTCCTGTAAAACCGAATCCCAGATAATATTTATTTTCTCATTGTTAAACAGCCTGTCCTGCAGGTATTTTTGAGCTCTGAGCTCATTTCGCCTGTGGACGATATGTATCTCCTTTCCGAATCTTGTGAGGTGCAAGGCTTCCTCAGCGGCAGTATCGCCTCCTCCTATCACAAAAATAATACCGTCCCTGAAGAAAAAACCGTCACAGGTAGCGCATGCGGATACTCCTTTGCCCTTGAATGCGTGTACTGAAGGCAGATCAAGGTATCTGGCAAGCGCGCCGGTTGATATAATCACTGTTTCAGCCTGAAATTCCCGATCTTCAGCCGTTATCCTGAACGGATATACCTTGAAATCGACAGCTGTGACATTCTTCATTAAAAAATCGGTGTTGAATTTTTGTGCCTGTGTTTTCATGTTACCCACCAGTTCGGGTCCTGAAATCCCATTTGGGAAACCGGGATAATTCTCCACTTCATTTGTTATCATTAACTGGCCGCCGGAAGGGATCCCTTCTATTACCAGTGGACTATACCCTGCCCGGGAACAGTATATGGCAGCGGTCAAGCCGGCCGGTCCTGAGCCGATTATAACGATATCTCTCTTCTCCACAATTTCCTCCTTAAAATTTACCTGTGTAATTATTTTAAATCGTTATATACATTAATTTATCACTCACAACAACTTTTATTATATCGAATAATCTGGTATCGTTCAGATGATCTTAGAAAAACAGTTACTCATTGACAGCAGTGATTATTACATCTATTTATTTGTCATAAAAATCATTTTTGGGCTTAATCAGACATGAAACAGATAATTCTCGGAACTGCAGGACATATTGACCATGGTAAGACTTCTCTTATCAAGGCCCTGACAGGGATAGATACAGACAGGCTGAAAGAGGAAAAGGCAAGGGGTATTACCATTGAACTGGGATTTGCGCATCTTAAATTACCAAGCGGGGAGGTTATCGGTATTATAGATGTGCCGGGACATGAGAAGTTTGTTAAAAATATGGTCGCCGGCGCCACAGGTATCGACCTTGTCGCGCTTATTATTGCGGCGGACGAAGGCGTAATGCCCCAGACCAGAGAGCACCTGGAAATTTGCCAGCTTCTGAAAATCAAGCATGGACTTGTTGTTCTAACCAAAAAAGATATGGTTGATAATGAATGGCTTGACCTTGTAAAGGAAGATATTTCGGAGTTTCTTTCAGGGAGTTTTCTGGAAGATGCCCCGGTAATCACGGTATCCTCGGTTACAGGTGATGGTCTCGATAACCTTTTAAGTGAGTTGGACAGGCTGATTCGGATAATTCCGGAGAGGGAACAGGGGAACTTTTTTCGTCTTCCGATTGACCGCATCTTCACCATGAAAGGATTTGGAACAGTGGTGACAGGCACCGCCGTCTCCGGAGACATAATGGTCGGTGATGAGGTGACTGTTTATCCAACGGGGATCCCATCAAAGATAAGGGGGATACAGGTCCATGGACAGGAAATGGAAAAGGTCAGGGCAGGTTTAAGGACAGCGATCAACCTTCAGGGCGTGGAAAAGGTGAATATTCAGAGGGGAGATGTGCTAGCCGCGAGGGATTCTCTCATGAGATCTTTTATGATTGATGCTGTCTTGGATTTGCTTTCCACCTCACCGCGAAAGCTGAAAAACAGGGCAAAAGTCCGTTTTCATTCAGGCACATCGGAAATAATTTCCACTCTCATACTCCTTGACAGGGAGGAACTGAATCCAGGAGAAAGCTGTTTTGCGCAGATCAGGCTTGATCAGCCAACGGTTTTGTTACAGGGAGATCGCTATATACTCCGGAGTTATTCCCCTGTACGCACCATTGGTGGGGGGATTGTGCTCAATGCTTTGCCCGGGAAAAAGAAACGCTTCTCAAAGGATGTTCTGGCGGAGCTGAAGATCCTGATGGATGCGGAACTGGAAAAAAGGGTTGAACAGTTTATCTTTATGGGGAGGTTCAGGGGTGCTGAGAACAAGAAACTTCAATTTTTAGCCAATACTTCAGGGAAGGAACTGGACGGCGTACTGAAAGGGCTGCTGGCAAAGAAGGTTGTTTATCAATATAATAAGGAGAATGGTTCTATTATTCATAGTCATTTTCTTCAGAAGGCAATTGAGGAGATCACTGCCATACTGGGTGAATACCATGAAAGATTTCCGTTAAAGATCGGGCTTCAAAAGGAGGAACTCAGATCCAGAAGCATTCGGGCGAATGAACAGAAGCTCTTTAACTATATCATCAACAGGTTAATAAGGGATTCGGTGATTATTCAGGAAAAAGAGCTCCTGAGGTTAAAATCCCATAGGGTGATGCTGGCCCGTGATCAGGAGAAGACCAGGGATCTGATAGAGGAGATATATCTCAAGGGCGGTCTCCAGCCGCCGTATTTCAAAGAACTCAGGGATAAATTCCCGGATGGCGCCGTTGATGATGTCCTCCAGGTTATGGTTAAAAACGGCATTTTGCATAAAATTAAGGAGGATCTATATTTTCATAATCAACATATTGATGTCCTTGAAGGACGGTTGACGGCCTATCTAAAAGAAAATGACGAGATAACAACACCCCAGTTCAAGGAAATGACAGGAACATCCCGTAAATATACTATCCCTTTGCTGGAATATTTTGATCGTTCAGGTGTTACCGTCAGAGTGGGGGATAACAGATTGTTGAGGAAAAAATGAAGGCTATCTATTCAAAGATCGAGGAGCTTTTTGAGAAAAATCAATTTGCCGTGCTTGCAACTCTCATATCAACATCAGGCTATTCGCCCAGAGAAGCGGGAGCAAAAATGCTTATCATGGAAGACGGCTCGACCTTGGGGAGCATTGGAGGCGGAAATCTTGAATATCAGTTGCTACAGGAGGCGAAAAAGGTCTTTTCAGAAGGTGGGCCATTGATATTTACCTATTCTCCCGAGGAAACGGATGGCGGAGAGATAGAAATGCATTGCGGCGGGAGCGCGATTCTGTTTCTGGAGCCGGTTTCCCCCGATAATTTTTATCATATCCAGATTTTTAAGAAGATTGATGATCTGATCAGAAGGGGAGGATCGGGGATACTGGTTACGGCTGTAAATGCGGATCAATGGAAGGCGGGGAGTATTCCAAAGATGTTTATGGGTTCAAATGGAGAGAAGATCGGATCTATCCTGGGAATAGAGGAGCTTGAGGATTCACTTTTTTCACGGATGGACCGGTTTATCCATCAGGCAGGACCTGAAACCCTGATATGCCGTGATGCTGAATCGAATCAACTGGATCTTTTTATCGAGCCGATCGTCTCGGATCCGGTGCTCTTTATCTTCGGGGGAGGTCATGTGTCATCTCATATAATCCCAATTGTCAGACGTGTGGGATTCAAAGTTATTGTCATAGATGACCGGCCCGAGATAGCTGAGCCGGCAAACTTCCCTGATGCTGAGGAGATATACTGCTATCCTTACGAAGGCGTGATGGATAGATTCGATATCAATGAATCATCATACATTGTAATTGTCACCAGGGGGCATTCTCATGATAAGACCGTTCTGGCGCAGGCCCTTGGGACTGGCGCCGGATATATAGGTATGATCGGGAGTAAGAGAAAAATAAGGATTATATATGATAAACTCGTAGAAGAAGGTTTTACCGCTGAAGATCTCGAAAGAATTCATTCACCGATCGGGATTGAAATAGGGGCTGAAACACCGGAAGAGATTGCCATAAGTATCGTGGCTGAATTGATAAAGGTGAGGGCAGGAATATGAGGATCAAAGGGACATTGTCGGATAATACATATCAAAGATGGTACTTGGAAAGGCTCGGTGAAAGAAGTGTAAAGGCGTTGCGGAATCATGATTTCGACGCACACTTCTTCCCTTCCGCAAAGGACGCAGTAGATTTTATCATTAAGTCAGTCTCAGCCTATCAATCATTCGGTTTTGGAGGATCCGTGACAACAAGGACCCTGGGGCTCGTGGAAAAGCTTGGGGCCATCGGTAAAACCGTTTTTGACCATTGGAAAGAGGATCTAAGCGGAGAAGAGGACCTGGAACTCCGGCTTGAACAGGGGAGATGCGACTGCTTTATGTGCAGCGCGAACGCAATTTCCGCAACGGGTGAGATAATCAATATTGATGGCGCGGGGAACAGGACCAATGCCATGACCTTTGGCACACGGAAGGTGATCATTGTCGCCGGGATGAACAAGGTTGTATCCGATCTGGATTCCGCCTTGAAGAGGGCGATGGAAGTAGCTGCTCCCATCAGGGCAAAAAGCCTTGGCATGGAGACTCCATGCGCGGAAACGGGCAGATGCAGCAACTGCAGTTCACCCATGAGAATCTGCAGGATTACAACAATCCTGCATCGCAGGCCCATAATGACGGATATCACCGTAGTATTGATCAACGAGACGCTCGGATATTAAACAGCAGTATTTTTTAAAGACGGTGAATAGATTATATTCCGGCTCATATTTATAATGCTGCCGATGCAGCGGGCCTCACAAGACTCAGTTTTTAAAGATCTTGCCGTATATTTCATTATATACCCGAAGCGCTTCCTTCCCGAAACATACGAATATGCATTTTTCAGGCTCCTTATTTTCTTCAAGGAATTTCCTGGTTTCATTCATGGCGATATTTGTGGCTCTTTCCAGGGGAAACCTGTAAACACCCGTGCTTATAGAGGGAAATGCAATGCTCTTTGCACCCAGTTCTTTCGCTTTCTTGAGGCTGTTCCTGTAACAGTTTGCTAGAAGATTGTCTTCATTCTTTTTGCCGCCTGTCCAGACAGGCCCCACCGTATGTATAACCCATCTGGCAGGCAGCCTGTATCCTTTGCTGGATTTTGCCTCACCTGTCGGGCATCCGCCGAGAGTCCTCGTCTCTTCCAGAAGCTCAGGTCCCGCTGCCCTGTGTATGGCCCCGTCCACACCTCCTCCTCCCAGAAGTGATGTATTGGCCGCGTTAACAATGGCATCCACATGCTGTTTTGTGATATCGCCTTCGACAATCTCTATTCTGTTTTTCATGACAGGGATCCTTCTCAAAAAAAATTGAATGAAAAATTTTAACTCAAATATCATTCCAGTATCAAGTAGAACTTAGTTCTCTTCGCTCACGATTGGAATAATGGAACAGTGGAATGATGGAATATTGGATTTCTATTTCAACTTGTTGAAAAATAGCATAATCCATGAGATAAACCAATCATGGAACGAAAAAATATCAATAGAGGATTTAAAAAACTCAGGGTTTGGCAAGATGCTGTTTCCCTTTACATCTTGTCGTGTAAAATATTTTCCAATTTCCCTTTTGGACTCAAAAAAGTCGCCGCTAATAGTATTGACGCCGCCCATAGCATTTCGAGAAACATTTCAGAAGGTTATTGTCGGCGCAGTCTAAAAGAGTATTTAAATCATCTGAATTTTGCCCTTGGTTCCTGCGGAGACTTTCACTCCTGTTATGCGGGCTTCAAACAGGCTGGTCAAATTTCCGATAATGACTACGAGAAATTAGATATCATCCACTATAAAGTTGAAAATGAACTGCTCAAGTTGATTGAATCTCTTCAGAGAAAGCAAAAAGATAAAGATGAGGTTTGGGAAGATAGCTTCCAAACCAAATAAAGCGTATGCTCATCCTGCTCCTCCTCTCAGTTATCATATTGCGCCCATTCTTTGCTGTGCACCAGTCTCAATTTGTGGTCCAATACAAGCGATGGGGAAAACAGTATCTATCACAAGCTCTTGTTGCCCTAGAAAGTATAAGAATATTCATGGAGAAATAGTCGGAATTGCCCCCGGGACCGTTAATCGGGACATAGAAGTTATGCGTTTTTAAACATTATTCCACTATTCCAACATTCCATTAATCCATATGAGCGACAGATAAACAAGATGCAATATGCATTATTTATAATTCCAGCCGGTTATGGGATTTCCTGGACATTAATCCATTAATGAGCAATAGACCATATTAAATGCTTGACTATCATTAATAAATTATTATATTATGAGCGTAAGCTCAAAAACGGAGAATGATATGCCAAGACCAAGAAAAACAAGGTTTGTTCAGGGCCGTCCTATAGTTAATGTCTTTATTCCTGATCGAATCCCGCCATGGGGAAGGGAAGAAACTGTGCTGACCGTGGAGGGTCTTGAGGCGTTAAGGCTCAGCGATTTTCAGGGTATGGATCATGATTCGGCGGCCAAGATGATGAATGTTTCACGGCAGACCTTTGGAAGAATCTTGGCTGAGGCACGACGAATTGTCGCGGAGGTCCTCGTTATGGGGAAAATACTCAGAATAGAGGGCGGCAATTTTGAGATGCCCCCCTGGGGCAGGCGGCACCGCCGGGGTCGGGGCGGTGAGTTTTAACCGGATCTTATAGAGGAAAGGAGGTGTTTATCATGCCAGGTTTTGACAGAACAGGTCCATCGGGCGCAGGACCTATGACCGGAGGAGCTCGGGGTTTTTGCAATCCTTCCACAAGGGCTTACGCAGGTACCGGATACGGATATGGTCTGGGTCGCGGTTTCAGAGGAGGCTTTGGACGAGGCTTCAGAGGTTTCAGAGGTTATTGGCGAGGCTATGGGCAGGAAGCTTATCCATATCCTGCCGGGCGATATGTGCCTGATTACGGTTTCCCTTACGGGAGACAGTATGGAATGAAACCGGAGGATGAGGCCCGCATGCTGAGAAATGATCTGGATGCCATAAAGAAAAGGCTTGAAGATCTCGAGTCATCATCTGTGGAATCATAATGATCAGCAATATGATGAGATCCCGGGTTTATAATCTGATAACTGTATGATATTACTGTCACATTAAACCCGGGATCTTCGCCGTTCAAATAAGGCCCCCCATACCGTGATCCTGAGACCACAGGGTGGTATTTTCATGCATCGTGGAGGCGCGGAGGGCCATGAGTGTTTTGTTCAAGATATGCGGAGGCCCGATTATAGACCTCCATTACCAGGTCTGATCTCAGGGAAATTGTATCCAGGATTTTTTCAAGATATCTTCTTTCCCGGACAATCTGGAATGACCTGGGGAAGTTCATATCATAGACCCACCCGATCTGCAGCAGCTTAAAATCATTCAGTGTTTTGAGTTTAGACATCTGTGCCGTTTTCCCGCGCAACAGGACAGAGCATACAGAATCTGTGACTTTATCGATATCCGGGAGACCCAGTTCAATCGACGGATTCCGGTCAGGGCCTCCGTTTTGATAATAGTCCGTGACCACACGCAATATGTCTATTTTATCAGCATCCCTCAGCAGCTTCATGAAAAAAAGAGCCCGATCATCTTCTCCCTCGGGCAGGGCGGCACGGTTATGGTATTCAACTGCCCGAAGTATGATATTTGCCATGTCCGGCTCAAGGTCCTGCAGTACATGATGGCCCTCTATGACTTTCACGCCGAGGGCGGCATGATCTTCCGACCTGTAATCCGAAAATGTGCGATATCTTTCGAATTGTTCGAACCGGCCGATATCGTGCAATAAGGCGGATACTTCAGCGAGGCAGAGATCTTCAGAGGATAGATTCAAGGTTCTTCCTATATCAAGGATAGCTTCACATACACGCAGCGTATGCTCCGCTTTCAGGTCCATATTTTTCTGGATAAAGGGATCATCGGAATAGAAGCCCTTAACATATGCTTCAAACCAGTTTTTAAGACGGCGAATTACGAATTGCGGATTCATGAAATATCAGCACCCTTTGCACGCAGATAATCCTTTAAGTCCCTGATGCCGATTATGCCGAAATGGAACGTGGAGGCGGCAAGCAGAATAGTGGCCCCTGCCTGAATGGCCTCATGGAAATGCTCCAGTTTGCCGGCCCCTCCGGAGGCGACCACTTCCGCGGAAACAGCCTTTTTGATGGCCTCTATTACCGGAAGATCATAACCCGTCCTTGCGCCGTCGCCTGCCTTGCTGGTCGGGAGGATAACTGGAACACCGCAGCCGTCTATACGTTTTGCCCATTCAACAGCGTCGGAGCCGGTTGCGGTTCGACCTCCGTCGATATATACTTCATACCCGGAAGGCATTGCGCTGTTTTGATCAACATCGATCGCAACTGTCACCTTTTCAGCTCCGAAGACTTTTACCATCTCGGGTACGAGTTTCGGTTTTCGGAAGGCCGCGCTGCTGACTGATACTTTGTTCGCGCCCGCCTTCAAAACAGCCTCAGCCGATTTTGTGTCGGAAATACCGCCGCCCACGGTAAATGGTACGGTAGTGACTTCCGCAACTTTCCTGACGACATCAAGCATGGTGGCCCTTCCTTCCACCGTGGCCGTTATATCCAGGAGCGCAAGTTCGTCTGCCCCTGTTTCGCAGTATGCTCGAGCGCATTCGACAGGATCTCCGGCGTCTTTAATATCCACGAAATGCACACCCTTTACAACGCGGCCGTTTTGCATATCCAGGCAGGGCATGATCCTGATTTTTTTATTCATTTTTTATTTCCCCCAATCGAGAATGTTCTGAACCTATATTCTCAAAATCATCAATCTTCCCAGGTTTATGACATAAAAGTTGATGATTTGTAAAACTGTTTTTTTGACAAATGAAAAGATCAGGCGGTATAAAGAATGGATATATGAAGGAGGTTATTTATGGCAGGCGCACTGAACGGAACCAGGATACTGGACTTTACTCACGCACTGGGAGGACCCTTTTGTACGATGCTGTTAAAAGATCTGGGGGCGGAAGTAATCAAGATAGAAAGGCCCGGAAGCGGTGACCTTGCGAGGAGCAGGGCACCACAGACGAAAGCCAAGGAGGGTGGCACCTTTATTATGCTGAACCGGGGTAAGAAAAGTTTAACGTTGAATCTGAAATCCGAAGAAGGGCTGAAGATCTGCAAAGAACTGGTGAAAAAAGTAGATGTGGTCGTGGAAAATTTCAGTACCGGAACCATGGATAGGCTCGGCCTGGGCAGCGCGGAGCTTTTGAAATTGAATCCGGCCCTGATATACGCGTCACTAACAGCCTTTGGTCACACCGGTCCTCTTCGGAATGAAGCGGGTTATGATCCGGTAGCTCAGGCAATGGGCGGATTGACGACCCTGACAGGCTATCCGGACAGCCCTCCGGTGAAAGCGGGGCCCCCTGTCGCAGATCTGGGGACAGGTACTTTTCTGGCACTCGCCATCGTATCAGCCCTAAACCATCGGGTGCGAACCGGTGAAGGACAGGTTATAGATATGTCCATGCAGGATGCGATCTGGCTGTTTACCGCAATAGAGTTTGCTCCCAATTATTTTATTGAAGGAACGGTTCCCCGCAGATATGGTAACGGGGTTCCGCATGCCACACCGGCGAATCTGTATAATGCCAAGGACGGGCATATCATTATCGCCACAGCCGAGCTGGAACAGGCGAAAGGTGTCTTCAGGGCAATCGGCAGGGAAGACCTGATAGACAGCCCCCTCTGTTCCGGACAGGCGGAAAGAATAAAGTACAAGGATGAGATCGATGCCCTCGTAGGAGAATGGACAGGCACGAGGACTATGGATGAAATACTGGAGTCATTAAAAAAAGAAGATGTACCATGTTCCATGGTACCGGCCTATGACCGGGTGTGTAATGATCCGCAGCTCTTAAGCAGGGAGATGATCATTGACGTGGAACAACCGCTCTCAGGAAGGGTAAAGGTGCCTGGTTCGCTTTTTAAGCTTTCCAGGACACCGGGGAATGTCTCTTTCCCTGCCCCGCGTCTTGGGGAAAATAATTATGAGATCCTTTCGGACATGCTGGGTTACTCCGAGCATGAGATTAACAGGCTCGGGAAGGAAGGAATAATTTAGGAAGTATGGCAAGGGAGGGCTTCTGTCACATGAAAGAAAAAAGAATCGGTTTCATTGGCCTGGGTGAAATGGGCAGGCCCATGGCAAAAAACCTGCTTAAGAACGGTTTTGATCTGACAGTGTGCGGACACAGGAGAAAGGAACCGATAGAAGAGCTCAGGTCTCTCGGAGCGGCAGTGGCCGCTACTCCTATGGAAGCAGCCGAATCCAGTGAAGTGGTTATCATTATGGTAAGAGATATTCCCCAGACAGACGAAGTTTTTTTCGGTAAAGGTTTCTGGAAAGGGTGCGGGATCTGGAAGGGGATAAAATCAGGCTCAACCGTTATCCTCTGCAGCACACTGAATCCCGGTTACTGCCAGGATCTGGAGGTAAAAGGGCGTGAGAAGGGTGTTTCCGTGCTTGACAGCCCCGTCAGCGGGGGTTCTCCGGGGGCGAAAACAGGTAATTTGACCTTTATGGTTGGCGGAAACAGGGCGGTCTTTGAACGAAATATGGATGTTTTCAGGGCTATGGGGAAAATGATATTTTATATCGGCGGAGCGGGAATGGGGCAGGCTATCAAACTTGTTAATAATTACATGATGGTCGTTACATCACACGGCACATCGGAGGCTGTCAGGATGGGGCTTAAAGCCGGTCTGGGTATGGAACGGATGATGGAAATAATCAGGGTGAGTTCCGGGAATAGCTCCGTGATACAAAATTGGGATATGCTGGCGGACGAATGGAGGGAGAGGAGGATAAATGAGCCAGGTTCGCTCTCCTTATTCTACAAAGATATGATGCTTGGTGTTGATTTTGCCGAGGAGCTGGGACTGAAGGCTGATTTCGGGAGGCTCGCAATTGAGTCCGATGATTCATCCCTTTTTCCGACAAAACTTGGCGAATAAAAGAGAGGGTAATACGGGACAACCGAACCTCAACACTCCCGTGCACAGGCTGTGTCACGATTTGTCATTCCTGCCAGGTCCGGTGAAACAGGGCGCGAGCCGGAATCTAGATTATGTGTAAATCTTTGGGTTGTCGGGTTCATTTTGATGCGTCCGGCATCTCAGTGAAAACATTCAGGAAGCGCATACTATTGGAATCATATACAGGATTCCTTCTTGCATTTTCAAGAAACGATTTCGCCTTTGTCACCGCATCCCTGATCTTATATCCTTTGGCGAGAAGGGCGGCTACGGCAGAGGACAGGACACATCCCGTGCCCCGAAAATCCGATTCCGGAATGAAATCGCCTTCTATAATGTAATGCCTTTTCCCTGTGATCAGGATATCAGCAGCGTTATTCATGATGTGCCCGCCTTTGATCATGACATTTTTACAGCCCATATCCACCAGGATTTTTCCGGCTTTAAGCATATCATCAATGGAAGTGATCCTCAACCCGGTAAGCCTTTCCGCTTCAGGAACGTTGGGAGTCAGGATATCGCACAGAGGCAGTAATCTTTCCCTGAGGGTATTCAAGGCATCCTTTTCGAGCAGTTCACCGCCGGTTGTTGATATTAATACGGGATCGAGAACTATATTCAAAGGCTTCAGTTGCGTAAATATACCTGATATCACGCTGATCATTCCATCGAAAGAAAGCATGCCGACCTTAATGGAATCGAATTTGTCTTTTTCAAAAAGGTGGCTTAATTGCTTTTTGACCATATCTGGTGTCACTTTTTGGGAAGCGTAATAACGGTTTTCTGTCTGGTCCGTTATTGATGTTATAACTCCGGAACAGAGGATGCCGAAGGCCGTGACGGTTCTTATATCGGCTATGATTCCGGCGTGCCCGGAAGGATCCAGTCCCGCTATCAAAAGCACCTTTGGCATAAGGCCGGCCTTCATCTTTTCCGCCCTCTCCTGAAATGATCCCATCCGGAAGGTTCGATAGCCCTTGATGCTCCATCAGGCATTATGAGTTCTATCTTTCCTGTTTCCGTGATTTCTCCGAGCCCGATAAGCTTTTCTCCGAATAGAGAGAGGTATTTTTCAGAAATCTCATCCGCTCGCTCCGGTCTTAAGGTAAAGAGCAGCGTGTAATCTTCTCCCCCTGAAACGGCGAAATTGGTTTCATCGAAATTAAACAGGGCGCAGAATTTCCTTAATGCAGGCGATATGGGCAATTTATCCGCGTATATCCGGGCGCCGGTATTACTTCCTTCGATTATATGGGCAAGGTCCGAACTTAATCCGTCGCTTATATCGATCATGGCGCTTGTACTGCCTGTGCTGGCAAGGAATTTGCCCTCATGCAGATATGCTTTGGGCAGGAAATGGGCCTTCTTCAGAAAATCAAATTCAGGATACTCTGATTCAGTATCATTCAAAACAAGATGCAGCCCGGCCCGGCTGTCGCCGAGATTCCCTGTCGTGAATAGCAGGTCGCCGTTCGCGGCATTGTCCCTGTAAACTATTTTATCCCTTGCCGCTGAACCTGTTATTGAAACATTGATTATAAGATCTCTCCCCGATCTTGTTGTATCGCCGCCAAGAAGATTCACCTCATATTCTGCAGCAAGGGCCTTCATACCATTATAAAGATCATCAAGGAACTCAACCGGGCAGTCAGGAGGAATACCGATGCTGACGAACGCTTCCCGCGCCGTGCCGCCCATTGCCGCTATGTCGCTGAGATTGACTGCCATGGCCTTATGGCCGAGATTGAATCCGGATGTCGCCTTCCTTATAAAATGCACTCCTTCTATCAGGAGATCGGTTGTGACCAGGATCACTTCGTTTTCAGGGATTGAAAAAACCGCCGAGTCATCACCGATAGACTTAATGATGCCGCTTTCTCTTATAAGGCAGCCGCGCATTATCCGGTTGATAAAGCCGAATTCTCCTATCTGTTTAAGCTTCATTTCTTTTTGCCCCCATACCGCGATCCATAGGCAATTTCCTAACCGGACACTAATGCCTTGCCCTGATGATAATTTCCTTTAGTTCTCTTGCCGCCAGTTCCGGATCCTCGGCAGAACAGACAGCCGAGACGACTGAAATACCATTGGCCCCGCTTCGGATGACTTCAGCGCAGTTCATCTTATTTATGCCCCCTATGCCTATTACGGGCTTTTTTATCAGAGCACTTATCCGGGCAATACCTTCCAGACCGAGGGCCGGGGCTGTATCGGTCTTGGTCGGGGTTGGGAAAACCGGGCTTACACTGATATAATCGGCACCCGCGATGTCAGCTTCTATCGCATCTTCGACAGATTCGACCGAAACACCGATAAGCATGGAACCTTTCAATATATTCTTCGCTGTCTCCAGAGGCATGTCATTCTGGCCGATGTGAACTCCGTCGGCCTCCACCGCCATTGCGATATCGATCCTGTCATTGATAATAAGGGGGATATTTTTTTCATTAAGAAAGCCTTTTATTTCAAGGGCTTCACGGATGTATTCTTTTGTCGTGATATGTTTTTCACGGAGTTGAACCACAGTGACACCGCCCCGGACCGCGGATTTTACGATCTCGATAGTCGGCCGCCCGCGGGAAAGGCCTCTGTCTGTTACAAGATAAAGGGAATAATCGATTCTTTTCATTACCGCGCCATCAGGGATTGAATCTGCTTTCTTTTTCCAGGACCTCGGGCGTGATTTCATATAGAGCGTCGAGCATGCCTATCATAAAACTTCCGGGGGCGTTCGCCCTGATGGCCGCTTTTTCGCCCGCGAGCCCGAAATAGGCAAGGGCAGTGGCAGCAGCGGTTACGGGATCCTTATCAACGGCGAGAAACGCCCCTGTAATTGCCGTTGCGGCGCATCCGGTGCCGGTAACGGATCCCATGAGCTTATGACCGTTCAGGACCCTTATCACCCTTTTGCCGTCGGTTATCAGATCTACAACCCCGGTGACGGCGAGTGTGGTTTTAAGTTCTTCTGCCAGGTAAGATGCCGTTTCCGCGGCCTCATCCACCGAATGCAGAGAATCCACGCCCTTTGTTGAGGAGTTATCTCTTCTTAGGGACAGGATTTCGGAAGCGTTTCCGCGAATAACACTGATCTTTATATCCTCGATTATCTTTTTTGCGGAATCCGTCCTTAATCGTGTGGCTCCCGCCCCGACAGGATCCAGGATTACAGGAGTACCGATCTGGTTGGCTTTTTTGCCGGCTGTGATCATGGACAGAACCCAGTCATCACTTAATGTGCCTATGTTCAGCACAAGAGAACCTGCGAGCGCGACCATTTCCTCAACCTCATTCAGGGCATGCGCCATGACGGGCGAAGCGCCCATGGAAAGGAGGGCGTTTGCGGTAAAATTCATTACCACATAATTGGTGATATTGTGGACCAGAGGTTTTTTCTTGCGAACAAGTTCGAGATTTTCCGCAGCGATTCTGCTAATATCTGTCATGTTATCTCCATAATTTTCCGTCATTCTGTGGTTTAACCACAGAATCCATGTGGTTTAATAGAACAAATGCCGGAACCCATATCAAAATCGGCCCCGGACTATGATCCAGGATTCAGGAGAATGCCGGATGAAGTCCAAAATGCCCCTATACCGTCATGTTATGAAGGTTGACGGCACACAGCTTGCCGCACATTGTGCAGACCTCCTTCTCCGAACCCTTGCTTATCTCACGCCTTTTTCGCGCCAGCTCCGGATCAAGGGCGTATTTGAACATCCCCTCCCAGTCGAGCCTTTTTCTGCACTTGGACATTTCGAGGCTCTGTTCCCATGCCCCGCCAACGCCTTTTACGATATCACCGGAATGGGCGGCTACCCTTGTGCCCATTACACCGGCGTAAATATCTTCAGGTGTGGGAAGGCACAGATGTTCGGCAGGCGTCACAACGCAGAGAAAATCAGCTCCCTCGGCAGCCGCCATTGCTCCTCCTATGGCCGCGGAGATATGGTCATATCCCGGCGCGCAGTCGGTCGTGAGCGGGCCCAGGACATAAAAGGGGGCTTCATCGCATATTCGCTGTTGCAACTGCATATTCGCTTTAATCTGATTAAGGGGAACGTGCCCAGGACCTTCAACCATTACCTGGACACCTTTTTCGCGGGCTATTTTTGTAAGCTCACCGATTATCAACAATTCTTCAACCTGGGCCTGATCCGTGGCGTCGGCAATGGCGCCCGGGCGCAGGCCGTCGCCGAGGCTTAGCGTAACATCATGCCTGTAGGCTATTTTCAGGAGCCTGTCATAATCAGAATAAAGAGGATTCTCTTTTTTATTTTTATGCATCCATGCGGAAAGAAGCGATCCGCCGCGGCTCACGATCCCGCCCACTCTTTTCGAGGGATCAGCGAAGGAAACGCTCCTGAGTGTTACGCCGCAATGAACTGTTATAAAATCAACCCCTTCTTCGCATTGCTTTTCGATCTCTTCGAAAAGCATGTCGGCGCTCATCATGGTTATATCCATGTCCCTTCTGGATAACTCTGTTGCCACTCCATAGATAGGAACCGTACCCACCATCAATAAAGAATTTTCTATTATAGCCTTTCTCATCTCCGCCAGATCACCGCCTGTTGAAAGGTCCATAACACTGTCCGCACCGGCGTCCTGAGCGGCCTTCAGCTTTTTGAGTTCATCTTCCAGTTCAAAATGGTCACCGGAAGTGCCAAGATTTGCGTTAACCTTTGTCCTGAGACTTTTCCCTATGCCCCTGGGGATAAAATCACGGTGAAGGTTTTTGGGTATTACGACCCGTCCCGAAGCGATAAGGGCCCTTATCTCTTCAGGCTGGAGACGTTCCTGGGCCGCGACTGTCTTCATTTCATCTGTGATAATACCTTCCCTTGCTGAGTTTAATTGTGTCATAATGTATCCCCCATAAAAAAAGCCGTTTCCAGTCCGGAAACGGCACATGTTAATCATATCTGAGATTTTGTAAACCGGGAACCAAGATTGTGCTGTTTCCCTACGCTGGTATTAACCAGTTCAGGTTCAAAGGGTATGATCTCAGGTTTAAAACCACCCCCAACTTGATAATAATATACGCTATATGTTTCCATATTTCAACATAAAATAATATGTGATATGTTATCAGTAAGATATAGGGGCTATAAGAACGAAATATTCATATTAAGTTCCTCCCTTTGAAAAGGGAGTTCAGGAGGGATTTCTACTGCGAGGTGTGAGACAGGGGTAAAGCAATATTGGGGAAAAAAAATATTAAATACCCTGTGGATTGTCTTAGAAAGTGGACATGGGTGGTAATCTTCGCCATTGCCTTTGCCTGGGTGGAGAGTTCGGTTGTTGTCTATCTCCGTGAGATCTTTTATGAAGGCGGATTCAGCTTCCCGATAGTCGCGGAATGGCAGTACGGGAAACTGGTGATCGATAATCTCATGAACATAGAGCTGGGAAGAGAGCTTGCAACCATTGTGATGCTTGCTGCGATCGGTCTCTCAACGGGTAAGAACAAATGGCAGAAGTTCAGTTTTTTTATGATAGCCTTCGGTGTATGGGATATATTTTATTATATATGGCTCAGAGTAATGGTCTCCTGGCCGGAAAGTCTCATGACCTGGGACCTCCTGTTTCTTATTCCCCTCCCCTGGGTTGGGCCTGTGATTACTCCTGTCCTGATAGCGATGGCCATGACGGCGGCAGGGACCATGATCATATATTTTGACGAAAAGGGTTACAGGATAATGTTCCGGTGGTATGACTGGGTTATAGTGCTGGGATGCGGTCTGCTGATGATTATCGCCTTCTGCTGGGACTGGAAAAACATCATTCAGCTTAAGGACGGAATCCAGAGGACCGGAATCCCGGAATCATTTTTCTGGGAGCTTTATCTCCCTTCATACCTGTTTTCGGTCATCTATTTCGGCGTCAGGCTTAAACGATCCCTAGTATCCCCAAGAATCGGAAAGAATAATACCCTGTGATTCCGCGGATCGACCGCGGAATCCACATCCTTGAGCGGCCCGTATGCGGCCCTTGCGGATGAAAGAGTTTCATTCTTCGGGGGCTGTCCGAACCCTTTTGCCAAACGCAGGCCCGCTCATAAAAAATCTCAGTAAAATTAAGTATATTCCATAGCCCATATGGAAAGACTCGTTCCATCGCGTCCGATTTTTCGGCCACGACCTGTCCGCGTGCGGGGACGAAAAGGCAGGCTTTTCAGCCTCCATTTCGGTGGGCAGGGCATGGACCTTCGCTTGAGATTCCTCCCGTGAGGCTGTCTGATAACCCCCCTCTCCCCTGATTGGAAGCCCCTCTTTTTAAAGAGGAGCAGGGGAGTTTTTTTTATTGACGCCGCCCGATGATTTTGTTAGACACATAACTTCTTTTTGAGATACAATTACGATCGCAAAGCGATTAAAAATATTCCCCGGTAGCTCAGCAGGTAGAGCGGGTGGCTGTTAACCACTTGGTCGGCAGTTCGAGTCTGTCCCGGGGAGCCAAGA
>JAFGDF010000314.1 GCA_016932235.1 Deltaproteobacteria bacterium
AATATTATTAATATTTAAATATGTTATAAGGAAATGGGTTAATTATGGTAAAAATATGACAGAATATTTTATTTACAAACATACAATTTTCTGATATTTGACAAACGTTAATCATTGTTATTAATTTCAAACAATTCAAGAGCGAGGAGGTTAATATGTTTGAGTCAGCGGAACTTGGACACAAGATCGACAAAGAAACATATGAAAAGGAAGTTCCTGAACTGAGGGAATCGTTGCTCAATGCCCAGTTCGATCTTACTGAGGCCCGCAGCTTCCCTGTTATCATCTTGGTGGGTGGCGTGGACGGGGCAGGCAAGGGGGAGACTGTGAACCTCCTTAATGAATGGATGGATCCGCGAAGTATCCAGGTCCACGCCATGGGGGAGCCTACACAGGAGGAAAAGGAGCGGCCTCCCATGTGGCGTTTCTGGCGCGCCCTGCCTCCCAGGGGTAAAATAGGGATCTTTTTTGGCTCCTGGTATACTGATCCTATAGTAAATCGTGTTATGGGCAAGTCCAAGACAGAGGAGCTTGACCTGAGGATTGAAGAGATAAACCGTTTTGAAAAGATGCTTGCAGATGAAGGGGCTTTGATCATCAAGTTCTGGTTTCACCTCTCAAAAAAGGCACAGGAGAAACGCCTTAAGGCACTGGAAAAGGATCCAAAGACACGATGGCGGGTTACAGATACCGACTGGGAGCGTTTCAAGATATACGACAGGTTCCGCAAGTGGTCAGAGTATACCCTGCGCGAGACAAGCACAGATGTATCTCCCTGGATAGTGGTGGAAGGGGCCGATGCCCGTTATCGCAGCCTGACCGTGGGCAAGATACTGCTGGAGGCACTGCGCAAACGACTGGAGCATAAGAAGCCTGCACCGGCGGCAGTGGCGGCGCCTATAGCTCCCCGAATAGACAAGCTCAATAGGCTCAAGTCTCTGGATATGTCCATGACGTTTACAAAGGCGGACTACAGGGGCCAGCTGGAAAAATATCAGGGGCGGCTGAACATGCTAACAAGGCGCCCTGAATTCAAGAAAAAGTTCTCGCTCATCGTGGCCTATGAGGGCTCCGATGCGGGCGGTAAGGGAGGAAACATACGCAGGGTCACCGCCGCCCTCGACGCAAGATATTACAGGATTATCCCGGTTGCTGCCCCCACTGATGAGGAGAAGGTCCAGCCATATCTATGGCGCTTCTGGCGCCATGTGCCTGGCAAAGGGATGGTGACCATCTTCGATCGCACATGGTACGGCCGCGTACTTGTGGAAAGGGTGGAAGGATTCTGCTCTGAAGCGGACTGGATACGCGCGTACAACGAAATAAACGACTTTGAGGAACAACTGATAAGGAATAACATACTGATAGTCAAATTCTGGCTGGCTATATCCAAGGATGAGCAGCTTAGGCGGTTCAAAGAGCGTGAGAAGATAGGGTTTAAGCGTTTTAAGATCACCGATGAAGACTGGCGTAACCGCGAAAAATGGGATGCCTATGAACAGGCAGTCTGTGACATGGTGGATCGCACGAGCACAGATATCGCTCCATGGACGATAGTGGAAGGCAACAGCAAATACTATGCGCGCATTAAGGTCCTGAAGACCATATGTGATACCATTGAGGCAGCATTATAGTCTATTAATGGATTTAGCCATTACACAAGGAGGTAATTATGAAGAAGGACGATCTTGCTCAGGTGAAATATATCGGTGCTTCCCGTAAGAAATCGCTTAACGATGTGGGGATCACCACCATCCAGCAGCTTTATGAGACGCCGGTGGATACACTGGCCCGGATTGAGACCATCGGCGCATATTACGCGAGATTGATCAAGGATGCCGTAAAGGAATCTTTTGGGGAAGTACCTGAAAAAACAGCCCCGGAGGAGACCACATCAGTGGAGGATAACAGGATTGTCGGGGTCAAACAGGATTTAATAAAGCAGATCAGTACCCTTAAAAATTGTTTGAAACGGGCGAATGAGGCATTAAGGTCCTCGGGCAAAAAGAGATTCAAGACCCTCATGAAACGGCTTGAAGGTTTGAATCAAAAAGATATACCCCTCTCCAAAAAGGCCATGAAAAATATCATTAAAAAGGCCGATGCCCTGAACGCAATGTTGAAAGACACAGGGAAGAGGCCCAAAAAACGGAAATACAAAAAATTATCCCGTAAACTCCGGTCGTTTTCGAAAATGCTTAAAAAAACCGGCTACTGAAAAGTGGTGAAGAAGATACTTTTGCTGGGCGATGTTCACGCCAATTATCCTGCCTTAAAAGCGATAGAGAAGTACATCAATCCTGCCGGCTTTGATTGTATTATTAACACGGGGGATTTGACTGTTTACGGCCCTTTCCCCAACGAGACCATACAGTGGTTTCGTGACAGGGAAAAGGGCATCTCTATACTCGGAAACACGGACCAGAAGGTCCTAAGGATTTTAAAGGGCAAGAGATTAAAGAGACCAAAAAAAGAAGAAAAGCGGGTGATGTATTTTTGGACATCAGAAATATTGCTGCCGGAGAACAGATCATTCCTTAAATCCTTACCGGAACAAACCAGTTTTTTTGCAGGCAATATCAGCATAGGTGTGTTTCACGGGACAATTGATGACCCGGACGAGGCGCTTTTCCCTTCTTCACCCGAAGCACGTTTCCATCAACTGGCAAAGGCGTCTCCCTGTGAGATTCAAATCATGGGGAATTCCCATGTGCCCTATCATAAGATCGTTGATGGGGTTCATTTCATCAATCCGGGCAGCGCTGGGCGTATGTTTGATGGAGATCCACGGGCGTCTTTCGCCGTGCTTGAGCTTTCTTCCGACGACATAACCGTGGAACATTTCAGGCTTTCCTATCCCGTGGAAGAGACAGTTAAGGGGCTGAAGGACCATAAACTCCCCGATATATATGTGAAGATGTTCAGAGAGGGAAGGAAGCTGAATTGAATGCAGCCGGAATCATGACATCTGTCTCCCGGGAAACTCAAAGAATTTCAATGTGCCGCACCGCTCACCGATCTTTCTCCATGAGGAGATATTAAATTCCACGCAGAATATGCCGCAGGTTGGGATATTGCCTATCTGTTGACTGCTTATATAATTTGCCAAATCAGTCAATGCCGGGTTATGGCCGATTATCATCGCCTCCTTCACGTCATCATCTATATCTTGAATGAAATTGAGCAGGACATCCGCATCGGACAGATAGATATTCTCGCTGTACATGATTTTTTCAAGGGGGTAATGGATCCTATCGGCGATAATCCTTGCTGTTGTGGCAGCCCTTGTTGCAGGGCTGGATATTATCAGGTCAGGCGCAGCCTTTACCTCTTTAAGAAATTCACCCATTGATTCAAGACCAGCCCGGCCGCGCCTGTTTAAAGGTCTCTCAAAATCCTCCAGCTCGGGATATTTCCAGCTTGATTTTGCATGTCTTACCAGAAAAAGGGTTTTCATGATCTGCCTCCTGGGGTGAAAGGATGTGATATACTTGGTTAATTTATGTATTTGATATGGTTATAATGTCCCATGGGAGTTTCCCTTTTTTATAGAAGTGAAGAAGTACAGTGCCCCGTATTTTGCATAACTCGTAGCAAAGGCGGGCGGAGGGCTTCCAGCAGACTAACCACTAAGGAGGGGTGACTATCTA
>JAFGDF010000315.1 GCA_016932235.1 Deltaproteobacteria bacterium
AACGAGTTCGCTCGTAAAAGGGCTCCCCATACCGCGATCTTTAGACATAACGCTGAATTTCATGCAGATATATATTAAAACTTATTTCCGTGTTAAATATCCACGAGTAATACGGCCAGGGCAACACCCAGGCTACATGTCGTAATCAAGATTCAAGGCCTGCCATCGGTTATGAGGTCTTTTCTCTCAGGCCTGATTCGATCTCTTCAGCGACTCTGTTCGCGGCGTCAACGGGATCCCTCGCGTCCCTTATGGGGCGGCCTATGACAATGTAATCGGCACCGTTTTTTACAGCCGTTTGCGGGGTAATGACCCTCTTCTGATCATCGCCATTTACCAGGGACCAGGAAGGCCTGATACCAGGCGTAACCGCGATAATTGAATTGCCAAGCCTTGCTTTAATGAAAGAAACCTCATGCCCGGAACAGACGACTCCCTGGCATCCGGCATCCTTAGCCATCTCGGCACGGGATAAGACAAGGGCGGGAATATTGTGAAGATATTCTTCCCGGTATCCAAGACGTGAAAGGCTGTCCCTGTTCATGCTTGTAAGAAGGGTTACCGCCAGTAATTTTGTCCTTCCGTTATATTTCTCCGCGGCTGACCGCAGGGCGTTTTCTCCGGAGTCACAATGGACAGTAATAAATTCAGGCGAAAAAGAAGCAGCAGCGATAAAAGCCCTGGTGACAGTAGCCGGAATATCATGAAATTTCAGGTCAAGGAATATCTTTGATCCTGCAATTTCATGGATAGCTTTTAGGATATCGGGCCCCTGTCTTATAAAGAGTTCCAGCCCCACCTTGAAAAGCCCCACGTGTTCTTTAAGCTTTTTCACGTATTTCATGGCAAGATCAAAGTCAGGGACATCCAGGGGAAAGATAATGAAATCATGTGGTCTTCTCATATTGCACCTGTAACGGATTTGTTTCCGGTTCCATTCCTGAAAACATACCGGGATGGTAAGATTTCCAACGCGATCGCTCCATTGACGCTGCTTCTTCCATAAAATTATAGACATTAAATTTGAAAGAGTCTATATTTTAAATATATTCAGGCGTTCACCCTCTCAAATAAAATGAAAACACAGAAAGTCTTCATTCTTCACTCATCATTCAATCCTGTCGGGAGAAAGGCCCTGGCCCTCATGAATTGCTGATTTTTGAAAGATGTTTGTGATCATCCAGGAGCCTGCCGGATATGGAGGTAGAAATGCGAGGTTGTTTCATTTTCATTCTTTTTATTGCTTTCCTTTCCTGGGGCCAGCAGACCATGGGCAGCTCCGACTGCGGCAGGGCAAAGATTCCCCTGGGTGGCACGTTTTTTAAAAATGCGCTTGAAGGTTATGACCCTGTTGATTATGAGGTAATGTTCTGGGCCAAGGAAAATCTTCCCGATGTCGAAAGCGGTGATAAGGAAGTGAATGGAATCATCTACATAAACGGCTACCGCGGTGAAAATATCATGAGGACTTTTCACCTGGAGTTTCTTTTCCACAGGGAGCGGTGGCTCGCCGACGATAAAGATATTTCCCTCCAAATGACTGTTCGCCTTTGGACCGTTGTTGAAGATCGAAGGATTGATCTGATAGACAGACATTACAAGGTCGCCGGACGGCATGAAAAACAGAAACTGCTGCCTCATATTAAGACGGTGTTCAATGAAATGCCCGCTGTCCTCGCGGCCAGCATGCTGCCAGACAAAGTGAGTTTCGATTTTGATCCGAAACTTGTTAAGGCTGATAATCCGGTGGATGCGGAGGTCAGGATCGAAAAGATCTTCACCAGGCACGGCCTGGTTGCGACCGAGCCCGGGGGTGACGCATATTACTGTTTTGAGGTGGTGCCGGAAAAGGGTCATATGAAGCCCGGCGCAATCTTCACCGAACAGGACTGGAACCCCAAAGCCGGAGACAGGCCGCCAGCCGAGCCCTATAAAATGACATATGATACCCAGGAGTTATGCGATGAGTGTTTGAAAACTGACAGGTATAGATGTGAACGGCCGGAGACAAAATTTAGGATCAAGCTGACCAAGGCTTTCAATCAGGCATTAACCAGCCATTTTTTAACCCCGGAAAAGAATCTGCCGGTAACGTGTAATCCCGATATAAAGGCTGTCGCAGTCCAGCCCATTGCACCCGGAGAGACCTTGCCTGTGCCTTTTAGAGTCAGCGGATACAAGGATAAGGTCATTGCGGACCTTCCGGTTGAAGCAGGTGTAAGTCCGGTACATCTCGGGAATCTAAACCAGGATATCGCACGAACGGATTCAGGCGGAATGACCGGCACACTGACCTTCACTGCGGCTTCAAATGCCGGGGAGGGAGAAGTCGCCAGCGTCACGGGAACCATCTGCAGGGGGACACCGGAGGAGAAATCAGCGATCCAGGCATTCCGGGTCGAGATTTTACCCGAGATTGAAGCGCTGGTCCGTTCTGACCACAGGATTGACTGGTATCGGGATATCAGGAGCATTGATGATGACGGTTTTGATCATGTTCATAAACAATACAACGCCGACGAAACGCTGATGCTCGAGTTTACAGTGAAGTTTGATCAAAGATACACACAACCGCATATTGACTCCGCTCACGGATTTAAAGGAGAGGTTCTTATTTACAGGGGGACGGCAAGAAACGCGCGATTAACGGTTACCAACCCTCATCCGTCGAGCGAAATCCATCAACGCAGGGGACAGTTTAGGGACTCTGACTGCGGGGTAATGAATTATGATTTTATCCCTTACAGCATGGATCACTTTATTGATGTCAACCAGGCCCGCTTTGATCTGGATGTTTGTTACTTTCACTACATCCCCGCACCTGACAGTGCCGCCAGGACTTTACCGACCGAGGGATTATATTTTTTACAGAAAAATTATCAGAATCCGGCTGTTTCCATCAAATTCGATATGAGCAGCAAGTCATATGATTTTAATGGGCAGTCCTGTTCCATTCAATACAGCGGCTATCCGGTACCGGCACCATCCTTTCCTTATGTCGTTGGAAACACTTTTCCCCTTGTGCTATGGCAGTTCGCTGGGACCGAGTGTTACGGAATGGATCAGTTTGTGGAACCTCTTAAGCAGACGGAATTCCGGGATATGTACCGGAAGGTGAAATCTGACGGCCGTACTTTTGATGACCTGACTTTTACGAAGACTATCAACCTGCAGAAGGGTGACAGGGCCATGTGCTGGGATCTGGAGGAAGAAGAAAGCGGTGATGAGATTGACGGTAAGGTTCAAGGCAAGGTGTCATTTTTATATCAGGTGAAAACACTGCGCGGCAGATTTTCTTTTTAAAATCGGATACTGCAACAGCTCTATAGGGTCCGGACAGAATATACGCCATTATCGCGTCAGTATCATATGAAGATTACGGAACAAGCCATACCGCACAATCCTTTGCATCTAGAAGGACTTTCTTCGCAACACTTCCTACAAAAAGGGTTCCGCCTATTCCTTTTGTTCCTACAACCAAAGTGCGGACATTATCTTTCTTTGCTTCCTCAACGATAGTTTTCGCTATATTAATAAGGCTCTTTACTTCCTTGATATTGATTTGACTTTCCTTTATGCCGGCTTCCTCGAGGATCTTTCTGGCATGAATATAAAAATTGTCGATGCAATGCTTATCTCCCTCGGCAATGACTCCATCAAAAGTATCAGTTTCACTGTCAAAGTCTATGCTACAATAATCTCGGAGCTTCGGGATGACGTGCAGACATGTGATTTCACACTCCTCATTTCCCCCAACCATGTAGCTGACATGGTCAACGGCCCGTAAGGAGCTTTGAGATCCATCAATGGCCAGCATGATCTTTGAAGCAGGGGGTGAGTCTCCGCCTACGGCCCATATTGGCGTAATCTTGGTGTGTTCCAACACGCTGTTGGTGATACTTCCTATAAAGCTTTCCTCAAGAGGCGTGATACCCCTTTTGCCCAGGACAATGGCATCACACATTGATTGTTTGGCGTAATCCAGGATGGTCTTTGCGATTCCTTCCGATTGGGTTTCACTTACTGTTTCAATTCGATCTTCAGCAACTCCCATTCGCAGCATTGCTTTCTTGGAGTCATCCAATATGCGGAGCGAGTTATCATGATTCTTTTCTATTACGATTTTAAGGGCCTTCCTGGCCTTGGAGTCTCTCCTTGCATCTTCAAGAAGAAACTCTGATATCTTTGGATGAACATTAAGAACCACATAATCAAGATTTTTTATGATTGAACCCATTCCGACTGCGTATTCCAGCGCCTGCTCTGCATGGCCGGACCCGTCTACAGCGACTAAAATTCTCTTTTCCACGGCAAGTTATCCTTTTCTAATTTTATTGAACTGTTACCTTTAAAAAGCCCATGAAGGTAAAATTATAGGAGATCCTGGAATCAGTGTCAAGGCGGATACTGTCGTCGAAATCCATCATTGAATTAAATGGATTGACCACTCCCTCCAAAACTGATATGTCAAAAAATATCACAAATAGCGATTCTGTAAAATTCCAGCCTTGTTACAGGTTGAAATCGTGGTAAGCCACCGTAGCTCAGTCGGTAGAGCACCTCACTCGTAATGAGGATGTCCGCGGTTCGATTCCGCGCGGTGGCTCCAGTGATATCAGTAACTTACATGATTTCACTTTTTGCCATTTCTGAATCTGCTACCAAATTGCTACCACTTTCTTTGAAAATTACCGTATCAAGACGTTTTGCTGACTCCTGATTGACGGTGTTCATAAGATGCCCATACACATCCATTGTGACATTTATCGAAGAGTGCCCCATCTGGTTCTGAATGTATTTTGGGTGTTCGCCTTGAGCAATTAAGAGGCTTGCGAAGGTATGCCTTAGATCATGAAATCTAATCCTCCGGAGCCCCGCACGCCTTAATGCTGGTTCATAGTGGCGTCTTATAAGGTTATTTTTGTCAATTGGTTTTCCTTCTTCGTTCGGGAATACAAGGTCAAGTTCATTCGGTTTGCAGGCTAACTTCCATTGTTTCAGTTGTGCCATTACAGTAGGTCCAAGATCTATTTTTCGTTTAGATGTTGTGCTCTTGGGATCGTAAAATCTGCCATGCTGAAAAGTTCTTTTTATTATTAACTGGGAATTGTACCAGTCAATATCTGACCATTTGAGTCCTAATAATTCCCCCTGTCGCGCTCCTGACATAACCGCAAGCATAAAAAGAGTCTTATTTTTTAACCCATCAGCATTTTTAAGAAACTGCCTGATTTCATCCGGTCTGAAGATATCCATTTGATCAGATTCGTTGTATCTTGAATGGCCTTTTGGCTTTTCGACATCTTGAACAGGATTGTAATCAACAAATCTCTGCCTCACAGCATATTTCATAATTCCATTTAGCATGACCAAAGATTTTTTTATATGAGGAATAGAAGTGCCTTTATTGGTTTCACAGGAGACAAATTTTGCAATGGAAGGGTAGTTAATCCTTGTAATCTTCGTACTCCCAAAGAAAGGCTTGAGGTTTCGCCTTATATGGCATTCGTATGCGTCATAGGTGTGTTCCCTGATATCCTTTCAGGAGGCATTCACTGAGGAGGGTGCCGTTCCAGGCGCTGTTGTCGCCATTCAGTCTTTTGGTGATTTTTTAGGATTTAATCCTCATCTGCATATTCTCTGCTCGGACGGCTGTTTTTATGGTGAAAGAATCCAGCCCGGAGATGAAAAGGCCATGGAGAACCTGGCATGGTATATTGTAAGAGCCTCCTTTTCACAGGAGAGGATGACCTATATCAGGGAAGAGTCAAAGGTTATATACCAGTCAAAGGATGGGAAATCTGAAAAGGTTTTTGATGCACTTGAGTGGCTTGCAGCCATGACTTCTCATGTGCCCAACAAGGGCGAACAAATGGTCCGGTATTATGGTTACTATTCCAATGTGGCTCGCGGAAAACGGAAAAAGGCAGAGGAGGATGAGCTGATTCCTTCGATCCTGGAAACAGAAGGATCATCCAAAGAATGCCGGAAAAACTGGGCTCGTCTTATTCAAAAGATATATGAAGTTGACCCTCTTTCATGCCCTAAATGTTCCGGGATAATGAAAGTCATAAGCGTGATTGAGGATAAAGAGGTAATAAAGAAGATCCTTAAGCATCTTGGACTGTGGGAGCGTAAAGCAAGGCCTCCTCCCAAAGCAGCGTCACCGGAAAAAACATTTGTATGCAGTATCGACTATTCTTCCTCACAAGTACATCCTGAATCTGAAAAATGGCTTTATACAGACCCTGAATACCCTGAAGTCTATTCTTCCTGATTTTTTAAAAAAGACAATAGGATTTATTGGACAGGTCTGTCCGGATTTCATCAATTTAAGCTAATTTATCCCCGCATTACCATGTCTGACTCCATCATCTTCATCTCACTCATTTGCCATTTTTTGTAAGTTCAATAGCACTACAATATGGTGGGGTGATTTATTATTGACATACAACGCCGAACTCCTTATACTTCATTCCTCAAAAAGGGAATTCTTATCAACTGATTGGGATTTCTGGATATCCAATCCTGATCTCTCTAATGTTAATAGAAGCTTAAAACAAACGACATTAAAAGCCATTAAACTTGGTCTGATACCTTTTCGAGAACAATTTTATCTGTTGGAAAATGAGATAGAAATTGTACCCGGAATAAGAATAATTAATTCACCTGGCCATACACCTGGTCATATCGTACTTCAGGTAACATCAAGTAATGAACAACTTTTTTGTATTTTTGATATGTTACATAGCCCATTAGAATTTAAAAATCCTGATTTATTTGAGAATTCCAATATATCGGCAGAGGAAGCCAAAGCTACGAGAGATGATATTATCTCCCGAATATTAACGCATAATGCCCTGGTCTTCGGCAGTCATTTTCCTTTTCCGGGTTTGGGCTATTTATAAAGGATAAGAAAGGGTATAACTGGAAACCATTGAACAAAAGTGGGATTATAAATAAAGTAGCTTGACAAAAGCATGGATTTTTCGAACTTAGGAGAACAATATAAATCAGAAAGGAATAAATACAGCTCATGGAGAAATGGTGACTATGAATGTGACGAGACAGCTTGCCCAATATATTACCGAGATTCGCTATAACGATTTTAACAATGAGGTTATTGAAAAAGCTAAAGGCCTGATCCTGGACCAATTGGGTTGCCAGCTAGCGTTTGCTAATATGCCCTGGAGTAAAGGAATCTACCAGTATGTTTGCAGCAAAAAGTATGTAGGAGGAGAATCGACAGTTACCTATTATGGTCTCAAAACATCCGCGGAAGACGCAGCTTTTGCCAATGCCACTTTTGGTCACGGATTTGAAATGGATGATGCAGAATCACTTACAGCCAGCCACCCTGGAGTAGTGGTAATTCCTCCCGCTTTAGCAATAGGCGAGCAACAGACCATATCGGGTAAGGATTTTATTACAGCTATTATTGCCGGATATGATATCATGCTAAGGATCGGATTAGCCTCCAGAATTATGATGAGCCGGGGTTTTGATACCACACCCACAAATGGGACCTTTGGTGCAACCGCAGCGGTGGGAAAGATACTGAAATTCAACCCCGATATAATGCTCAACGCTCTGGCAATTGCAGCTGATCTATCTTGCGGCACTTCAGAGTTTAGCAATGCAGGTGGATCGGTTAAACGCCTGCATGCAGGATTCCCCGCGCAAGCCGGGATTAAAGCAGCTTTACTGGCGCAGTATGGAATATCAGGACCGCTAACCGCTATTGAAGGCAAAAGAGGATTCTGTCAGGCATTTGCTGGTGTAAATGAGGTTGATGAAATTACGACAGGGCTAGGAAAAGATTACAAGATTATGCTGACAGGGAACAAACCATATTGCTGTTGTGCAGCCCAACATACCGTAATTGATGCTACTGACAAGATATCTAAAGAGCATGCTATTGAACCAGACAATGTTGCTGAGATAATAGTGGAACAGAGGCCAAGGGAGGTAGGAGCCGTTGGTGCCATCGTGGAAACTCCGGATATTGTTTCCGCCCAGTTCAGCGGACGGTTCGGAGTGGCATTAAGATTGGTCAAAGGAAGCAA
>JAFGDF010000316.1 GCA_016932235.1 Deltaproteobacteria bacterium
AGATTAGAGGAGCTGAGGAGCCATTTTTCACACATTCTGCGACCACAAGGAGAAATAAATCTATCAAGGCCCCTTCCAGAAGAAATGGATGAAACCGAGATTATAGACCTGCCCCGACTTGTGCTGGATTTCGATAAAAAGAATTTTGGCAGGTTGAACGAATTTATTGATTGTATCAATCATGATTGACCAGGAGCCGCCCAGCCTTTGCTTGTCGATGTATTAAAAAATATTCCGGGGATAGTATGCAGGGAATGATATGCAAGAAGGGTTATGAAAATATGCCCATTTTTTTATCTAAATTCATAAAAAACCACAAAGTTGGGTGAGGACCTTTTATTGATTTGACACTAAGGGAGAATTTATTTACACTCTGGAAAAAGAATTTCTCGTTATCCGTTTAAACCATCAAATGGAAGGAGGAATTGACCATGGATTTATATAAAAATCAACCCCGAGTTTTTTTGAAGTCATTCATCATCTCATTTATTATCCTCATTACCTTCATATGCATTCCGTTATACAGCGAAGCAAAAACCATAAAAGCCAGATATTCAGGATGGGCACCCCCGCCGAGTTTTGTAGGGCAGGTTGAAAAACGTTTTTTCGATAGTCTTCATCGAAAGGTCGGGGACAAGTTGCAGGTAGAACTATTTCAGGGAGGGACACTCTACAAGTACCAGGAAGTCCAGATGCCTCTGAGGACGGGTGCCGTTGAAATCATTTCCCTGACGAGCTTTACTCTTTTTGAATGGGCGCCCGAGTTCAAACCGACAATCCTGACCGGGGCATGGGACGTCGATACCCTGAGAAGGTACACATCTTCCTCTGATTTCGCTCCTGCATGGAAAAAACTCCTCAAGGTATCGAATTCCATTCCCTTTGGTTTTCACCCTGTCGGAAACCTGCACCTCCTCTCGTCAAAGCCTCTAAGTTCCACGGCGGACTTTAAGGGCTTTAGGCTTGAATCCGGCAATTTCGAAATGATAGACATCATCAAGGCCTTGGGCGGCAGCGGAGGCACATTGCCCGTCTACGAGATCTATACCGCTCTGCAGCAAGGCATGTATGACGGTGCTATTGGTACTGCGGCCACATCCCTGGGATTCGGCTGGGCTGAATTCCTCAGGTATTTTGGAAAACAGCCCTGGAGCATCAATATCAACTGGTTCCTGGTAAATAAAGACTGGTGGGAGTCACTGCCCAAGGATGTACAGGATGCCTTTGAGGAGACATCGAGAGAGATAACGGATTGGGCGCTGAATACATTTGCAGATTCGGAAACCGGCTATGTAAAAGCCCTGGAAGAAAAATGGAAGATACAGTACTTCACACTGAATGATTGGGACAACATTGTCAGAACTGCAGAAGAAAAGGTCTGGCCGGCCATAAGAAAACAGGTGGGTTCCGATTTCTTTGATGCAGCTATGCGATATACCCTGCTAAACAAAAATTAACCTGCGCGCGACTGAGAACTGCTCAGAAATTGGTCGTGCCTTGTCTCCTGAGCCTTGAACCTTACAAGGATGATGCCGCCGCCTTTTCCCGGCAGCAAAATATGGATTTGCGCTGTGTATCATCTTTGTTAAACAGCATACCAGGGAAGGAGCCGGCCATGCAGTCAGTAAAACATATCCTCATCACCATCAGTCGTATCTATATCAGGGGGATCGAATGGATTTCATCGTTTATTATGGTTCTGGTCGCCCTGGCCATGCTTCAAACTGTTTTCAGTCGTGCGGTACTGCATTCTCCGATTTCGGCAATAGATAAAATAATTATAATTTTAGTCATATGGGCATGCTTTCTGCTTAACGGAAACCTGATCCTGGAGAACAATCACATCCAGATCAACCTCCTGCCCGAAAAACTGAAGGGGGTGCAGCTTTCAATCCTGAGGCTGTTAACAAACTTTTTTTTACTTGTCATATGTACCATTACCTCCATATACGGATTCAAGGTCACGATGCTGACCTTCGAGACCGGCGTAACCTATACGGCTGAGATAGCCATACCTCAATGGCCGACTTTTCTCGCTGTATGCCTGGGAATGGCCCTTGCCGTTCCGCCTACTCTGTATTGCATAGTCAAAGATATCCTGGCCCTTTGTGATTATTTAAAAAACATAAGGAGTCGATAAATGCTCGGGATCAATCTGACCCTGCTTGTAATACTGCTAACGATCGGTGTTCCCATATTCGCGGTCTTTATTGGTATCAGCCTGCTGGCCGGGATTTCCGTTTTCCACATCCCCCCCGAGGTTGTTGTAAGCCAGATGGTGTCCATGGTGAACTCCTATATCTTACTGGCGCTTCCTATGTTTCTGCTGGCCGGATTTTTAATGACCGAATCGGGTTCGGCAGGCTGTCTGGTGGATTTTTTTGAAGCTCTCCTTGGACACCTGCGCGGCGGACTCGCACTGGCCCTGATCGTCAGTGTCGGGTTTTTTTCTGCTTTCTCCGGGTCTACCCTGGCAGCGATCGTGGCAATCGGAAGCATCATGCTTCCCAGGATGAAAGCGGCAGGGTACTCGCCCGCCTTTTCCGCAGCGCTGTTGTCGGTAGCCTCTATCGACATTATTCCCCCCAGCAATTTCTTTATACTATATTGCGCAGTTACCGAAACATCAGTGGGGCAGGTCTTTGCCGCAGGACTGGTACCCGGTCTGTTGCTGCTGTTTGCGCTGGTCCTCGCCAGTGTCATCCTGCCTGAGGGCAGGATTACAACGGGCAGATTCAACCGGAAAAGGCTTATGACGGCCACAATCAAGGCATTGCCCGTTCTGGGCATGCCTGCACTCATACTGGGCACCATTTTCGCCGGAATTCTGACGGCGGTTGAGGCCGGCGCCATGGCCGCCTTCTACATCATTGTCATTGATCTTTTCTTCTACCGGGGATTGAAATGGCCCAATTTCCTAACGGCGGTCAGGCAGACAGTGACCAGTACAGCCATGATCTACCTGCTTCTGGCCGGTATCGGCGCTATCGTGACCATATTTCAATATACCGGCTTTCCCACCAGGATCGCGAATATAGCCAAAGAGGCGGGAAGTCTCTCCGCCTTTATCGTTCTATTCGTGTTCGTTTCCGCCATACTGGGAACCTTCCTGGACGCTGTGCCGACACTCTATATCCTGGCCATAATGCTGTTCACCACCGCCTCGGCCCTGGGATTCGATCCGGTCCATTTCGGAGTGTTCCTTTGCATGGCGTCTCTCATGGGCATGGCGACACCGCCCATGGCAATTGGCCTGTACACTGCGTCTGCTGTAGCGAAAATATCACCCCACAAAGCCGTCCCATACGGCTTTTATTTCGTAGGGGTCGGATTCGTGGTTTGTTTTATTGTCGGCTTTTTCCCCGGGCTTTCTCTGTGGTTCGTAAACCTGATATATGGATGATCCGTGTGTAAGAAGCGAACCACGGCGCGACAATTGAACGGTGATCTGGTGATCATTTTTCTGTGAGACAGTTGTCCATGGGGGTGGTGATCTGGAAAGGAGTATGAAAAATGATCAGAGACTTTATGTTTTTTCTTCCTACGCGTATCATCTTCGGCCGCAACGCCTCGGAAAGGATAGGGGAGATCGCCTTGGAAATGGGTTTTGCGAACATGCTGGTCGTAACGGATGAGGGCTTTTCCCGCATACCCGTTTTCCGTAAGATCATCGATCGAATTTCAGATGCCGGGATACGCTGCAGGGTCTTCAACAGGCTGAAAAAGGAGCCGGACACTGAAATTGCTGAACAGGGGGCCGAATTTCTGAAAAGCGAACAAACCGACTGTCTCCTCGGCATCGGAGGCGGCAGTGCTATGGATCTGGCAAAAGCTCTCTCCGTGCTGGGCACGAACAAAGGAAAGGTTGCAGAATACCTGGGTGTCGACCTGGTAAAAAAGCCCCCTCTTCCGCTCCTGGTTGTCCCCACCACCGCCGGATCAGGCAGTGAGGTCACACGTGTGGCTGTACTTTCCGATCGTAAAAAAAAGAGCAAGGCCGGCATTGTCAGCCCCTTTATCCCTCCCAGGACAGCCATTTTGGATCCTGTCTTATTGACCACCCTGCCATCCACAGTGATCGCTGAAACCGGGATCGATGCCCTGAGCCACGCCATTGAATCGTTTTATTCACTTGGTTCCAACCCGGTTAGTGATATCATGGCAAAAGAAAGCA
>JAFGDF010000317.1 GCA_016932235.1 Deltaproteobacteria bacterium
CTTCTAAGGTTTTCGCCGATAAAAAGAGCTCCCCATGCCGCGATTCCGACAACTGAATAATGCAATTTCCTAACCGGACAAAGCTGAGATTTTACACATTTTTCAAAGAACATAAAACCAGGAGGTAAAAATGGCCCGATATGAGTTATCCGCCCAAATAAGAGAAAAGACAGGCAAGGAAGCGGCCAAGAAAATACGAAAATCCAACAGGGTCCCATCTGTTTTTTATGGGCCTGAAACGGATCCTATTAAGCTAACTGTGGACAATTCACAATTAAAAAAGATACTGAAGAAGACCGCAGGAGACAATATTATCTTGGGGCTACAGATAGAATCAGAACAGGGAATCGATTCCAGACTGGTCATGCTGAAAGAGCTTCAGTCTGATCCGATAAAAGACAGATTTTTGCATGTTGATTTTATGGAAGTCTCCCTGGATAAGGAGATCACTCTTGACATCCCTGTTCGTCTTGTAAACACTCCCCGGGGTGTTTCTGATAATGGCGGTATACTGCAGCATGTAAGAAGAGAAATTGCGATATCCTGTTTACCAAACAAGCTGGTTGATTTTATTGAGGTTGATGTGGCAGGACTTGATATAGGAGAGACCCTACATATTGAGGATATTAAATTTCCAGAGGGGATGAAAAGTGTTCAGGAGGGAAATTTGACTGTTGCGACAGTTATGGCTCCGACCGTTAAAGAAATAGAGGAAGAAGCCGAAACTGTTGAAGAAACAGAGGTTGAAAGATCTAAGCCAGGAGCTGAAGCCACTAAAGCGGAAGAGTAATTTTCAAACCTTAGTTCAAATAATGGTTTAATCACAATGGCCTCTTTTTTGGATTTAAAGAAAGGGGGTGGTGGGAAAGGGAATCGTTGGAATTATATCTGATTGCGGGTCTAGGCAATCCCGGGCGAGAATATAAAGAGACCAGGCATAATATCGGCCGAAGAGTCATAAGGCTTATAGCCCGCCAGTCAGGGATCACCTTAGATAGTCGTCGATTTCGATCGAGGAACGGTCTGGGGAAAATACACGGCCATGAATGTATATTATTATGTCCGATGATTTTTATGAACCTCAGTGGAAGAGCCATAAAAAAATGTGTGGATTATTTCAATCTGGATATGGAAAGAATCCTTATCATTCACGATGATCTGGATCTGCCTGTTGGCAGAGTCAAAGTCGTCAAACAGGGCGGCGCCGCAGGACATAGGGGAATACAGTCAATCATTGATTATCTTGGCAGAAAAGATTTTGCCAGGATAAAGATCGGCATAGGCCGTCCGCAATGTGGGGAAACTATTGAACAGTATGTGCTTAATCCCTTTTATGACGATGAAAAGGATATTATTTTTGAAGTAACGGGTATGGCGGTTCAAGCGTGTCGACTCGTTGTTTGTTTTGGAGTTGAATTTGCAATGAATCAAATCAATCATCAAAATCTAGGATTTAAGGAGGTAAAAAACTGATGCAGGGATTAACTGTTTATGCGCCGTTTTTGGGTATCCTAAGTCTTATTATCGCCTGGTTGATCTATATCTATGTGAAAAAGCAGCCTAATGGATCACCTCTTATGCAGGAACTTGAAGGAATGATCCATGAAGGAGCCATGGCGTTCTTAAAAAAGGAATATTCCATTCTGGTAATTTTCATTGTACTTGTCTTTCTGATCCTGGGCTTTTTGCTTGGTGAATGGAAAACTTCAGTGGCATTTCTGACCGGAGCTTTATGTTCCATGGCGGCGGGTTTTTCAGGGATGACAGCCGCTACAAGGGGTAATTCGCGTACCGCCGAAGCAGCGAACAAGTCAGGGCAGGCGAAAGCTCTTAATGTTTCATATTTTTCCGGATCGGTTATGGGACTGGCTGTTGCCGGACTCGGATTGCTGGGTTTGGGGTTCTGGTTCTGGTATTATGGCGGTGATCCTGACACCGCCAAATATATTAATGGTTTTGCAATGGGTGCAAGTTCAATTGCATTGTTTGCGCGTGTTGGCGGCGGCATATATACAAAGGCTGCCGATGTAGGAGCAGACCTTGTGGGCAAGGTTGAGGCCGGAATTCCGGAAGATGATCCGCGAAATCCAGGTGTAATCGCAGATAATGTCGGCGATAATGTCGGCGATATTGCCGGGATGGGGGCCGATATATTTGAATCATTTGTAGGTTCGGTCATAGCCACAATAGCAATAGCTGCCACCCTTACAATTACACCCGAATTCATCGAGAAATTTCCTGTTTTGAAAGGTATCGAGCCTAAAAATATCAAACTTATGTACATGGCAATGCCGATACTTGTGGTTATGGCAGGACTGATAAGCTCGTTCATAGGAGTATTTTCTATCAAGATTTTTCAGGCAGGTAATCCCGCCGGGGCACTGAGGTACACAACCTTCGTGGCAGCCATAATCCTGATAATCCTCACGGCAATCATAAACAGTTCCCTGGGGATGCCATGGGGGGCATTCTGGGCGGTCTTTTCTGGGCTACTCTGTGGGATTGTCATTGGTTTGCTTGCTGAGTACTACACATCGGGTCCTCCTATTCGCCGCATTGCGGAACAATCAAAGACCGGTCCTGCGACTGTAATTATCGCCGGGCTGGCAGTAGGTATGCAGTCGACCTATCTTCCCATTCTCGGCATATGCGTTGCTACTTTTGTCGGATATCAGACAGCAGGAATTTATGGAATAGGCCTCTCAGCAGTTGGCATGTTGGCCACTGTGGGGGCTACAATGACAGTTGACGCTTATGGACCTATAGCCGATAACGCGGGGGGTATTTCAGAGATGTCCGGTCTGGGACCGGAAACCAGAAAGATCACGGATGGACTGGATGCGCTTGGGAACACAACGGCAGCAATCGGCAAAGGATTTGCGATCGGTTCCGCAGCTCTCACGGCTCTGGCATTATTTGTGGCGTTTACTCAGGCAGCGGGTCTTGAGATTATCGACATAAAAAATCCCCTTGTTGTGATAGGGACATTTATAGGCGCCATGGTTCCCATGCTTTGCGCCGCACTTACGATGACTTCTGTGGGCAAGGCCGCCTTCAGCATAGTTGAAGAGATCAGGCGGCAATTCCGTGAGATCCCAGGACTGCTTGAAGGGAAAGAGGGCGCTAAGCCCGACCCAAAGAGCTGTGTCACGATAGCTACCAGTTCGGCTCTCAGGGAGATGGTTACACCAGGTTTGGTCGCAATCCTCACACCGGTGGCTGTGGGATTTCTTCTTGGCAAGGAGACTCTTGGCGGCATGCTGCTTGGCGCAACGGTTATGGGCGCGTTTCTCGCTCTTTTCATGGCCAACGGCGGAGGTGCGTGGGATAACGCGAAGAAGTATATTGAAGAGGGGAATCTCGGCGGCAAAGGATCTGACAATCATAAAGCGGCTGTTGTCGGTGATACTGTGGGAGATCCCTTTAAGGACACTTCAGGTCCCGCTATGAACATTTTAATCAAGTTGATGTCGGTTGTATCTCTTGTGATAGCACCAAAGCTGCCTGCTATTGGGCTGTTCCTGGGAATGTAAGGCAGTTACTTATGGATCCCGGCACCCTTATCGGGAGGGTGCCGGGATTATAGTTGTTTTCAGAAGAATATAATGATGGGATTTTACAAAAATAATTATCTATGATATAATTTTTTATTTTAAGGATTTACTGAATCATGGTTCTGCTGTTATTTACGGGAGTAATAGATGTTTAAAAAAGGTGATTTAACCGTCTATCCGGCACATGGAGTTGGGGTCATTGAAACAATTGAAAGCCAAGAAATATCCGGTTTTAGACAAGATTTTTATATAATAAGAATACTTGAAAACAATATGAAAATAATGGTACCCACACAAAATGCAGATAACGTGGGATTGAGAGAGTTAATAGGGCAGAAAGAGGTCCCTAAACTTTATTCAATTTTGAAAAAAAGAGATGTTATAGTCGATAATCAGACATGGAATAGGCGTTATAGGGAGTATATGGACAAGATAAAGACAGGATCGGTCTTTGAGGTTGCTGAGGTATATCGTGATCTTCTAATTCTAAAAGAGGAAAAGGACCTTTCATTTGGGGAAAGGAAAATGCTTGATACAGCACGAAGTCTGCTTGTCAAAGAGATTTCTCTCGCTAAAAAGGTGGCTGAGACGCAGATAGAAAAGGACCTGGATAAGATGTTTTCACATACAAATATGTGATGCCATAGAGCCTGTAATATTTTTTTCACCCATTTCGATCCTGCCGGATTTCAATTCTAATAAAAAATCTAATCCTTCCGGTCCAATTAATGGCACGAGAACTTCAGGAAAACCATCAAAATAGATTCTTTGATGTTGCGCGAGACAGGGAAAGAACAGATCTTTTCTTAATTGATGAAAGGAATGCTGGTAAAAGGATAGATATCTTTTTAACAGGGAACGTAAAAGATTTAACAAGATCCAGGGTCCAGGGACTTATAAAGGAAGGTTTGGTAAGGATTAATAGTGACCTGACGAAGACTAGTTATAAATTAAAGTCCGGTGATCGCCTGACCCTTACAATCCCTCCGGTTATTCCTTATGTTTTAGAGCCCGAGAAAGTTAAATTCTCGCTTGTCTATGAAGATTCATCATTGATCGTGATAAATAAACCTCCAGGACTGGTTATTCATCCTGCTCCCGGGCATTCAAACGGAACTCTTGTTCATGGTCTTCTTTATTATTGCAAAGATTTATCAGGAATCGGCGGGATTATGAGACCGGGAATCGTTCATCGTCTGGACAAAGATACTTCCGGCCTTATGGTTATCGCCAAGAATGATAAAGCACATACGTCTCTGTCCGATCAGTTCAAATCAAGATCAATTAAAAAAAGATATATTGCTCTTGTTCATGGGCTGGTCAGCGGGGAGAAAGGCAAGATCGATCTGCCCGTTGCGAGACATCCCATTAAAAGAAAGGAGATGTCCGTAAGGTCTTCAGGAGGTAAAAAAGCGATTACCTTGTGGAATAAAATAGAGGTGCTGGCGGAGAGATTTTCATTGCTTTCAGTCACCTTGAAGACAGGGAGAACTCATCAGATAAGGATCCATTTGGCCCATTGGGGGTATCCGATTGTTGGAGATACCGTATATGGATATAAGGAAGGCTGGTGGAAAAAAAACTTTCCTGTGGCTATGAATCTTGTTTCGAATATTAACAGACAGATGCTTCATTCTGAGACACTCGGATTTATTCATCCGGATTCGGGGGAATATTGCGAATTTAGTGTGCCCTTACCTGATGACATGGTTAAAATAATAGAAAGTCTCAAAACACTATATCTTAGTCATAAAATGGTTGAAAAGTCTTGACATTATTAAATTGTTTTTATAAACTTTTTATCTAATTTCCCGCCTAATGGAGGGTTCGGTAAAGACCGAATATCGAAATAACTTCACAGGTAATCTGCTGCAAAATCTCATTTAATTCAACTAAAAGGATTCCTGGACTTGATATGATATTTTCCCGGTGCGGTGTAACCGATTTTCAATGAGTCAGATTAAATCTTTATCGGGCGATTGAAGATATTTTTATCCGGATAATCAATTGGGCTTAAAAGAGATAATAAGAATGGAGATAATATTATGAATCTTGTAGAGCTTAAGAAAAAGCGAATAAGTGAACTAACAACCCTGGCCAAGGATTTTAACATAGAAGGGGCCACGGGGATGCCGAAGCAGGAGCTGATATTCTCATTGCTACAGGCACATTCGGAACAGAACGGGCTCATTTATGGTGAAGGAGTCCTGGAAACATTGCCGGATGGTTTTGGTTTCCTGAGGGCCCCGGATGCCAACTATCTGCCGGGTCCTGATGATATCTATATCTCCCCCTCTCAGATCAGGCGGTTTAACCTGAGGACAGGAGACACTGTCTCGGGAAGAATAAGACCCCCCAAGGATTCTGAAAGATATTTCGCACTGCTTAAGGTTGAGCTGGTCAACCACGAAGATCCGGAGATATCGAGAGAAAAGATACTTTTCGATAATCTTACACCTTTGTATCCTGAGGAAAGGATTAACCTTGAGACAGAACCCGACAATTACTCTTCCCGCATTATGGATCTTATGACTCCCATCGGGAAGGGTCAGCGGGGACTGATCGTAGCACCTCCAAGGACCGGAAAAACAATGCTTCTACAGAACATCGCTAACAGTGTCACACAGAATGACAAAGAGATTCATAAAATAGTCCTTCTCATTGATGAAAGACCCGAAGAAGTCACCGACATGCAGCGTTCTGTTGATGCCGAAGTAATCAGTTCCACCTTTGATGAACCGTTGCAGCGGCATGTCCAGGTGGCGGAGATGGTTATTGAAAAGGCTAAGAGGCTCGTGGAGCATAAGAGAGACGTATTGATATTGCTGGATAGTATAACAAGGCTGGCGAGAGCCTATAATGCCACGGTACCACCCAGTGGAAAAATATTATCAGGCGGACTTGATTCAAATGCGCTGCATAAACCCAAACGGTTTTTTGGGGCCGCTCGTAACATTGAAGAGGGTGGAAGTCTTACCATCATAGCCACGGCGCTGGTAGATACCGGGAGCAGGATGGATGAAGTAATATTTGAAGAGTTTAAGGGAACGGGTAATATGGAGATTCATCTGGATAGAAAACTTACTGACAGGAGGGTGTTCCCCTCTATAGATATTAACAGGTCAGGAACCAGGAAAGAGGAATTGCTTATTGATGAAGCTGATCTCAACAGGATATGGATACTGCGAAAACTTCTGGCTCCCCTGACGCAGGTGGATAGTATGGAATTTTTACTGGATAAAATTAAAGGTACTAAGAATAATGTGGAATTTTTAGAGTCAATGAGTCAATGAAGGGAGGAGTAACAATGAAAAAGGATATACATCCTGAATATCATAAGGCCCTTGTACACTGTGCCTGTGGAAATGAATTTGAGACCGGATCAACAAAGAAAGAGATCAAGGTGGAAATATGTTCCAAGTGTCATCCATTTTTTACGGGCAAGCAGAAGCTGGTCGATACAGCCGGAAGGGTGGAGAGATTCAAGAAGAAATACGCTGCCTATGAAGATAAGTCCGGATCCAATGAAGGATGATCATTTTTTACCGGGACCTTAAATGTTTACTAAGATAAGGGAGATTGAGGACCGCTTTGAAAAGCTTGAAAATGAACTGAGCCGGTCTGATATTTTAAATGATAAGGATCTTTACAGGAGATATTCCAAAGAGCATAGTGATCTGTTTCCAATAATCAATACATACCGCAGGTATATCGCCCTCCAGGAGGAGATCAAGAACAATGACTTTCTAATGGATGATCATGATCAGGAAATAAGAAAACTCGCACGGGAAGAGGCTGAAGTCCTCAGATCGGATCTTTTTCTGCTTGAAGATGAATTGAAACTGCTTTTACTACCCAAAGATCCCAATGATGCAAAGAACATAATACTTGAGATCAGGGCCGGCACAGGCGGTGAGGAAGCAGCTCTTTTTGCGGCCGTTCTCTTAAGATTATATCTCAAATATTCTGAGTTGCGTAGATGGCGAACTGAAATTTTAAGCAGAAATATAACCGGAAAAGGAGGATTTAAAGAGGTTGTTGTGCTCATGGAAGGGGAGAATGTTTATAGCCGCCTTAAACATGAAAGCGGAGTACACCGGGTGCAAAGGGTTCCGGAAACCGAGGCGCAGGGAAGGGTACACACATCCGCAGTAACAGTCGCAGTGCTTCCTGAGGCAGAGGAAGTGGATGTGGAAATAAATCAGGATGATCTAAGAATTGATACCTTCCGTTCTTCAGGTCACGGAGGACAACATGTTAATGTTACTGACTCTGCCGTTCGAATAACACATCTGCCGACCGGTCTCGTCGTGAGCTGCCAGGATGAAAAATCACAGCATAAAAACAAAGCCAAGGCGATGAAAGTGCTAAGATCCAGGTTGCTGGATAAACAACAATCCGAACAGAAGGAAAAGATCTCTGAAGAACGCAGGAACATGGTGGGATCCGGAGACAGGAGCGAGAGGATCAGGACCTATAATTTCCCTCAGGGAAGGGTAACAGACCACAGGATCGGGCTGACGATATATAAGCTGGATGCGATTCTGCAGGGAGAACTCGATATACTTATAGACCCCTTGATTACTTATTTTCAGGCAGAGGTTCTAAAAGGGGCGAAATGAGCTCCAGTGACTGGAACATAAAAAATATATTAGAAGTCACGTCTGAGTATTTAAAAAAGAAAGCTATAAACAACCCGCGTCTTAGTGCTGAATTATTATTGGCGCACCTATTGAAAAAGAGCAGAGTAGCTCTATACCTGTCCTTTGATCAGCCCCTGAATGAAGCGGAAATAAATGAATACCGCAGCCTGGTAATGCGTTGTGTTGCCAGGGAACCTATACAGTACATCACCGGAAAACAGGAATTCTGGTCAATGGAATTTGATGTGGATAAAAGGGTTCTAATTCCGAGACCTGAAAGCGAATTGCTTGTAGAACAGGTGATAGCTCTATGCGGGAAAACGGGATCCTTTGAGGAACAGTCACCGAGAATTCTTGATATGGGCACCGGTAGCGGCGCAATCGCGATTTCAATCGCCCAGGAGATCAAAAATGCCCGCATATGGGCTAGCGATATATCTAACAGCGCACTCGATGTAGCCATTGGAAACGCCAAAAAGCATGGAATGATCGACAGGATCCGGTTTTTACAGGGAGATCTTTTTCAGCCGTTCAGGGATTTATCCCAGAAATTTGATATTATTATATCAAATCCCCCGTATATCCCGTCGGAAGATTATCCGTCCCTTCAGCCTGAGGTCCGTGACTATGAACCCAGGCTTGCCCTTGACGGTAATGAAAAAGGCATGTTTTTTATAAGAGAGATTATCACCCAGGGTCAGGAGTTTTTAGATCATGCCGGATGGCTGCTGATAGAGATGGACCCTGAGCAGACACCAATGGCTTTTGAGACGATTGAAGGGACAGGCGGCTATCGGGAGAAAAAAAGAATAAAGGATTACAGCCGCAGGTACAGGATCGTCCTCGCAAAGAAGAAATAAGGAAGATATAAAAAGGTTTTTCCTATATGGAATTTTCTAACCAGACATTAGAGATGTTACCCAGTTATTTTTTCTCCACTTTTGCCGCGCACACCTTGTATTCCGGAATTTTTCCGATGGGATCCAGCGCTGGATTCGTAAGAAGATTAACAGCAGCTTCCCTGAAATGGAAATTCATAAATATAGTTCCCACAGGTGAGCGTGATGTAATTCTGGTTTTGGCCTCGATAGTTCCTCTCCTGGTAGATACTTTTATGATTTCACCTTCTTCAATTTCATACTTTTCCGCATCCTTCTGATTGATCTCTACCAAACTTTCCGGATATTTCTCAACCGGTCCTTTCGCACGGCGAGTCATTGTTCCTGTATGATAATGAAAAAGTACCCGGCCTGTTGAAAGATAGAATGGATATTCATTATCGGGCAGCTCGGCCGCGGGTATGTAATCGATAGCGTGAAATAATCCCAAACCCCTGCTAAAGCGATCCTTATGCAAATATTTTGTGCCTGGGTGATCCAAATCAGTACACGGCCATTGAAGTCCCTCGGATTCAATTCTTTCATAGGTAATACCAGCATAGGAATCGGTGACCTGACCAATCTCATCCATAATCTGCCTGGGATCATTGTATTCCATAGGATATCCCATCCGAGTTGAAAGTTCGGAGATAATTTCCCAATCGGGTTTTGCCTCTCCAGGGGGAGAAACAGCTTTTCTGACCCGCTGGACTCTCCGTTCCGTATTTGTAAAGGTCCCTTCTTTTTCAGCAAAACATGCGGAGGGAAGCACTACATCAGCCATTGCTGCCGTTTCGCTGAGGAATATATCCTGTACAACCAGGATTTCGAGGTTTTTCAGGGCCTTTTCGACATGACTGAGATCCGGATCGCTTAACATGGGGTTTTCACCCATAATATAAAGAGCCTTTATATCTCCTCTATATGCTCCTTCCAGCATTTCGCCGATGGTTTTTCCCGGTTCAGCGGGAAGAGAGACCTGCCAGGACTTCTCAAATCTGGACCTCGCTTTTTCTGCAGCAACCTGCTGGTAGCCGGTGTAAACATTGGGAAGAGCGCCCATATCACAGGCTCCCTGCACGTTATTCTGGCCTCTTAAAGGATTGAGGCCGCCTCCTTCGATGCCTATGTTCCCGCATAACATGGAAAGGTTTGCCAAAGATTTAACATTATCGGTACCGGTGGTATGCTGTGTAATTCCCATAGCATAAAGGATGGAGGCCTTATTTGCCGTTGCATACATCCTGGCTGCGGTCCTGAGATCTTCCGCGGGTATTCCGGAGATCTCCTCTACATATTCCGGGCTATATTTTTTTATCGACCTAATCAAAGAGTCAAAACCTTCGGTCCGCTCTTCAATATAGCTTTTCGCATGGAGTCCTTCACTCACGATCACGTTCATTAATCCATTAATCACGGCAACGTCCGTGCCGGGCCTTTGGCAAAGCCACAGATCTGCGAATCGAACTAGATCAATCAGCCTGGGATCAATAACGATAAGTTTGGCACCGTGGTTCCGAACAGCACGTTTGACCTTGCTCCCTATAACCGGATGATTTTCAGTTGTGTTGGTTCCCATTGCAAGAATAAGATTGGAGAATTCTATCTCATCAATGGAGTTTGTCATTGAACCACTTCCGAATGCGGCAGCCAGACCGGCTACCGTAACAGAGTGTCAGAGGCGGGCACAGTGATCGACATTGTTTGTCCCGATTACCGCTCTCATAAATTTCTGGAAGAGATAATTTTCTTCGTTGGTGCAGCGGGCGGATGATAGTCCCGCCAGACTGTCAGCCCCATGTTTTTTCTTTATCGAAAAAAATTTTTCACTTAAAAAATCATATACCTCATCCCAGCTTGCCTCTCTAAGCCGGCCGTTTTCCTTGATCAAAGGGGTTTTTAACCTCTCCGAATGACTTACAAAGTCCATTCCGAATCTCCCCTTGATACAGAGGGATCCCTGATTCGGAGTGCCATAGGAAGGATTTCCAGTGACCTTTACGATTTTCCCATCATGAACATTAAGATCCATCTGGCAGCCCACACCGCAGTATGTGCAGGTTGTTCGCACCTTTTCAATCTCCCATGGACGCCCGCCGAACCTGGCCTGCTTGAAGGTAAGAGCGCCGACGGGACAGGCATCGACGCACGCACCGCAGAATACACATGGTGAGTCTTTAAGATCCGTATTAAATGCAGGCCCCACTTTGGCATGGGATCCGCGCATGGATATTTCCAGAACCTCGTGGACCTGAATTTCATTACAGACCCTTACACACCGGCCGCAAAGTATACATTTGTTCCGGTCTATACGAATCATGCTGTTTGTGTCTTCGATCTCATAACGGGGAGGTGTGATGGGGAATCTAGGTTTCTCAATTTCCAGTTGGTAAATCAGATCCTGAAGCTCGCAGTTTCCATTTTTTTCACACACGAGACAGTTGTGATCTCCGGAGGACCATATAAGCTCGACGGCCAGCCTTCGGGCATCCATGACCCTCTTGGTGGAGGTCTTTACGATCATCCCTTGGGCCGCCGGCGCCGCGCACGAGGCGACCAGGCTTTTCGCGCCCTCCACTTCAACAACACAAACCCGGCATGCCCCCACTTTTCTGGTTTCCGGATAATAACAGAGGGTGGGGATATTTATGTGGTTTGCCTTTGCCACCTCCAGGATGGTCTGCCCCTGTTTTGCCTTCACTTCTCTTCCATCTATGGTTAATAGGATCTCACCGCCCATGTTTCTCTCCTCTATAGTATCTTTAAATAAACACTCAAAAATTAAAGATTATTATTGATTATTTCACACGTTCCTGAAATTATCCCATTAAATCTCCACATCGCACCGCAGGCATCGTGAGGCCTCTTTAATGGCTTCCGCTCTTTTAAAACCCAGTTCCACCTCATTAAAATTCGCTCTCCTTTGAGAGGCATCCAGTAAAGGCATTTTTGCCTGAGGGCATTCCTGCGTCTCCTCATCTATTATCAGGGGGATATCGATTTTTTCTTCCGCAGGCATTTCGTATGCCGGCTCCCCATTTACGCCCCTTATATGTTTATCGATATCCTCGGCGGCCTGGTGCCCCGCGGCAATGGCCTTGACCACTGTTTCAGGGCCGCTTGCGGCGTCGCCTCCGGCAAAAAACCTGGCATGGGTAGTCTGTGATTTGCTTCCCTTTGCCAGATCAAAACATGACCAGCGGTTTATGGAGATGCCGCTGTCCTTAGGTATAAACGACATATCCGGCCGCTGACCCACGGCGGCGATCACCGAATCCACACTCAGGGTAAATTCCGAGCCTTCTATAGGATGGGAGCTTCGCCTTCCGCTGGCATCGAAATCACCGAGTTTCATCCTGTGGCAGGAGATCTCCGTAATTTTCCCGTTTGACCCCTTGATCCGTACAGGAGTAACGAGATACTCAATTTTAATACCTTCTTCTTCGGCCGCGATAATCTCTTCTTCATCTGCGGGCATGTCTTTTCTGGTGCGGCGGTAGAGGATAGTCACCTCGGCGCCCATCCGTACAGCTGAACGCGCGGCATCGATCGCGGAATTGCCGCCGCCTATTACAGCCACCCGGGTGCCGAGTGTCTTTGTTCCGGCTATCCATTCAGCCTCATTCATGTTAAAATCCCTGAGGAACTCTACACCGCCATATACTCCCTGGAGCTTCTCCCCTTCAATATTCAGTCTCATGCTTGCCTGCGCACCGCAGGCAAGATATACATAATCAAAATCCGCAACCATGTCTTCAAAGGAAATTTCTCTCCCTACCCTGGTATTGCATCTGATTTCAACCCCCAATTTTTCAACATCCTCGATTTCCTTTGCGAGGATATCCCGGGGAAGCCTGTAGGATGGTATGCCCCACCGAAGCATCCCTCCGGGTTCAGGAAGATCTTCGAAGACGACGGTTTTATAACCCCTCAAGGCCAGGTCTCTTGCCGCTGTCAAACCCGAGGGACCTGCCCCGATAACTCCGATTTTTTCTTTTCTGTTTACAGGCGCAGGCGTGATCTCGGGCCGCCTTGCGTTATCAGTGATGAATCTCTTGAGGAATTTGATTGCCAGCGCCTCGTCAAGCGTTCCTCTCCGGCATTTCGACTGACACTTGTGGTCGCAGACCCTCCCGCACACAGACGGGAAGGGATTGGTTTTCAGCAGCACCTTATAGGCATCAACAAATCTCTCGGCCCTTACCAACGCGATATATGATGGTATATCCATGCCAATCGGGCATGCATGCTGACAGGGTGATTTAAAAAGGGCCGAACAGACGACCGCAGGACATCGCTTGTCCCTTATATGCGCTTCATATTCGTCCCTGAAATAACGGATGGTGCTTAAAACAGGGTTCGGCGCCGTCTGACCCAGCCCGCACAGGGAGGAGTCTTTGATGATGGCACCCATCTCTTCCAGCATTTCGATATCGCCTTCTTTCCCTCTCCCCTCGCATATAGCAGTGAGTATCTCCAGCATCCTTCTTGTGCCCTCACGGCAGGGCACGCAATTACCGCAGGATTCATCCTGGCAGAACTCCATAAAAAAACGGGCCATGTCCACGGCGCATTTATCTTCGTTCATGACGATCAGGCCGCCGGAACCCATAATAGCGCCCAGCTTGGAAAGGGTTTCGTAGTCAACCGAAGCATTGAGGTGCTGAACGGGGATGCAGCCGCCTGATGGCCCGCCAAGCTGTGCTGCCTTGAATTTTTTTCCGCCCGGGATACCGCCTCCGATATCGTAGATGATATGGCCCAGGGTAACTCCCATAGGCACCTCCACCAGTCCGACGTTATTTACATCGCCTGTCAGCGCAAACACCTTTGTTCCTCTGTTCCCCTCTGTTCCAATTTGTGAAAACCACTGGCTGCCCTTCAAAATGATCTGCGCCACATTGGCGAGGGTTTCCACGTTATTTAAAACACTCGGTTTCTGCCAGAGGCCTGACTGGGCTGGAAAAGGCGGCCTGGGTCTGGGAATACCCCTTTTGCCCTCGATAGAGGTCATAAGTGCTGTTTCCTCACCACATACAAATGCCCCGGCCCCCTGATATACCCTGATGTCAAAATCAAAGTCCGTACCCAGGATGCCCTTTCCGAGAAGACCTTTCTCCATGGCCTGAGCTATGGCTATCTCCAACCTTTTCAGCGCCAGCGGGTATTCCGCCCTGCAATAGATATACCCCTGCCGGGAACCTATAGCCCTGGCGGCAATGGCCATCCCTTCAAGCACGGCGTGCGGATCTGCTTCAAGAACGCTTCGGTCCATGAATGCCCCGGGATCTCCTTCATCTGCGTTACAAAGGACGTATTTTACATCGCCTTGCGACCCCGCGGCAAATTTCCATTTTAAGCCCGTAGGGAAACCTGCCCCCCCTCTTCCCCTGAGGCCTGAGTCTATAACTTCCTGAACTATTTTTTCAGGCGTCATTTCCGTCAGGGCCTTCGCCATGCCGGCATAACCATCCCTTGCGATGTAGTCTTCAATTTTTTCAGGATTAATCATTCCCCTGTTTTTTAATACCCGCAACTCCTGGAGGGCAAAAAACGGTATATCACGCATTGTCGGTATGGTTTTTCCCGAAGTCGGATCCTTATATAAAAGCCGGCTCACGGGATTCCCCTTTATGAAATGCTCTTCAACCAGTTCTGGAATATCTTCGGGCGAGACAAGCATGTAGACAATCCCTTCCGGGTGAACGACCACGAGGGGTCCCATTGCGCAAAAGCCATTACAACCTGTCTCAACGACCTTGATTTCATCTGAAAGGCCATTCCTGTCCAGTTCCTCCAACAAATTTTTCTTAACCTCCAGACTCTTGGTAGCATGGCACCCTGTTCCCCCGCAAACCATTACGTGCATCCGTTCATGAAACTTTTTTCCTGGTAAAGTTCCGGCCCTCAAGGCCATTTCCTCACAAAGGCTTTCTTTTATTTTCTTTAAATCTTTAATCTTGAGTTTTGCCATGATCGGTGTTCTCCATTGTTTAGACTGCAAAAGGCTATGTTTACCTCCCCACCCCGGATAAAAAGGTTTGAGGGATCGGGGGGAAGTAATAGAAGTGATAAATGCCTGGACAGTTGATTAATATTGGCGGCATATATTTCCTAGTCTGAGATGCTGCTATATTTTGTAAGAATTTCCTTGAACTTTGCAGGTTTAACTTTCCCGTGGATGTCATCATCCACCACGACGACGGGCCCCAGGCCACACGCGCCAAGGCAGCGAACAGTCTCAAAAGTAAACATCCTGTCTTCGGTCGTTTCTCCTTCATTAACACCCAGCTCTTTTCTGACAATTTCAGCGATACGCTTGCCTCCCCTGACATAGCATGCCGTGCCTAGGCAGACCCGAAGCGTATGCTTTCCCCGCGGGGTCATGGTAAAGAACGAATAAAACGTGACAACACCGTACACGCGGTTAAACGGCAGGTTCAGGCCTCTTGCTATTCTTTTCTGGACGGAAAACGGAAGGTACCCCAATATCCTTTGCGCTTCTTCCAGAACAGGGATCAATGCACCTGGTTCCCTTTTTCTTTTCTCTATGATCCCATCCAGTTCCTTTATCTGTTCCGCTGTAAATTCCTTCAGCAGATCATTTAATTCAACATCCATTGTTTTTACCTCCTCAATCACAAATCATATGCCAGATTGCCTTATCAGAAGTTATTTGAACTATTAGACATATTCTTGGGACAAGTCCAAGAGATCTACTACTATGTACGGCATTTTAACAAAAACTAATTTAAAAATTCCGCAGGCAGGGATAGATGATAGGTAAAAGGAACAATGGAGGTGAGACTTTTCGGCACATATCATTTTATCCTTTGATGCGCTTTTATCTTCACCATTTTGAGCCTCTTTCTGCATAAAGGGGGCGAAGAAATCCTCTCAATTTCACGGTTGGTTCCGTCAGGTTTCAAGTTGTTCCGCATTGTCCTATTTGATCCATCAAAGAAAGATGGGAAATCCCTCAAATAATTAGATTAGTTTTGTTTTTTTGCAGCATAAATATACGCAAAAACAAAATACAGTGTCAAGGTATTTATTAGGTATTTATTCATCCTGTTTTTTTTTCATATCAAGAACGGATTCAAGCCTTTTTTGCACTTCACTGTTTCCGGGGGCGAGCTGCAATGACCGGCGGAGATAATCGGCGGATTCACTGTACCGGCCTATCATACCGAGCGTGAGGCCTAGATAATAATATACGCCGGGGTTGTCTTGAATAAGTTCTTCCGCTTTCTGAAAATGAACGAGCGCTTCCTCCAGTCTTTTCAGATTCAGGAGTGCGATCCCAAGGTTATAATGAGCGGCAGGAAAATGGTACCGTAATCTAAGGGCTTCATGAAAGTAACCCACAGCCTTCTCGTATCTTTTTTGTCGAAGGAGGAAAAGGCCAAGGTTGTTCTGTGCATTTTCATCCCTGGGATCAAGCTTTAACGCCTCTGAATAGTGATAAAAGGCTTCTTCAAGGCTGCCTTTTTTTTCCAGCGCTATTCCCAGATTATTATGGGCCTCCGCATAGTCAGGCTTTAATTTAATCGCCGCCAGATAATGGGGAATAGCCTCATCGGTCCGGCCTCTTCTGTCCAGCGCTATTCCCAGGTTCGTGTGAGCGGTATAATTAGAAGGGCTTTTATCTGCGACGTCGGACCATAACGATACGTCATCTTTCCAGACCTTATTTCTTTCATAAGTCCAAAGGGAAAAGACCGAAATAACAGCAATCAGTAAAGTGATTTTAATCCATTTCGGCCTGATGAACCCGTAGATTAGAGTAGTTGTAAAAAGAACTACAAGCATGGAAGGGAGGTATGTACGATGTTCGTAAATGATCGCCAGAGGGACTACGGAAGATTCTATTACCAGATTTCCAAAGAACCATAAGATACAGAAAGAGAGCAGCCTTTCTTTCCTGGCTATTACAATCGCCGAACATAATATCGCCGCAATCAGCCCAAGGCACAGGATCGTCGAAACAGGTGAAATCAGGGAATTGGAAAGATTGAAATCGTAATCCAGCCTTAGCCTTGAAGGGTGAGGAAAGAATATCAGACTAAGGTAATAGATCACGACACGAAACTGTGTCAAGACTCTTTCAGAATAGGAGAATTCATCATTATCAAAATCTCTTCCGGACATCAGTCTTTCCAGAGGATCGGGGCCGAGAAAGATAAAGGCGATCAGGCATGAAAGAATGATCAGTCCGATCAGCCATTTCAGATTATTCAGAAGCCATCTTCGATCGAGATCACGGAAAAAATAATATTCATACAGAAATATAAAGAACGGAAGCGTGGCGGCAATCTGTTTGGTTCCCAGGGCGATGAACCAGCTGATGGCGGCCAGTGAATACCAGATAAAATATGATCGATTTGATGGATATGAGAGGGCCGTAACATTTAAATCATTCCGTTTTGATCTGTTTTTTTTCTTTTTTCTCCCTTTCCTTTTTCTTCTTTCCTGATTATCAGATGTATCCGGCATTGAGTTTTCACCAACAATTCCCTCACTGGCTGGCAGGCCTTCAAAGGAAAGCCGGCCTTTTATAAAGAGTATGAATGAAAGCAGAAAAAAAAGAGCAGCCATGCTGTTTAATCTCTGGACAATATAGGTGACCGATTGTGTATGCAGGGGATGAACAAGCCATATCATGGCTGCAAACACGCAAATATAGATCTTGTTTTTTGATTGATATGCCACAGGCTGAATGGATTCCAAGTTTTTATTGTCTGATGTGTTTAAAGAACGCCTTCTGGATTCATTTGCCAGGGTCAGATTGAAGAAGATATAAAGCAGAATGGCATTCAAGAGATGAATAATGATATTTATGAGATGATAACCCTTTAAATCATACCCGTGAAAGTAATAATTGAGGGCAAAGGTTATATTGCCTATGGGACGGCTTTTTGCGGAATCCTTCCCAAGAGCCGCTTTTGCGAGACCATCCAAAGAAAACTCTTTCAACCTGATGTCGGGATTTTCTCTTATTCTTATTATGTCATCAAAAAAAAAGGGTGAGTTAAGCGTATTGGAGTATATCCCGAATCCCAGGACAATGAATAATATTATAATGGAGACACGTCTGATCTTTCTGTAGTTCATCGCTTAAGTTTATTTAAGGCGGATTTGAGAAAATCTTATATTCTATACAATCAGTCCTTTGAAATGATATGTATGACTCCGCCGATGGCGGCCATCAGTAATACCTGAGTCAGTAAAAGCAATCCAAGAAGAACGCCCTTTTCAGGGGGAATACCATGCAGTCCAAAAAGAAATGCGTATGCTGTTTCCCTTAGCCCAATGCCGTTTAAGGAAATCGGTAATACCTGTATAAGCAAAACCAGTGAAGCCATCCAGCAGACCTGCAAGAAATCAAGTGGAGCGTTTATGGAAACAACCAGAAGATAGACTCTGATTAAAAAAAGAAATTGCCAGATAAAAGCAAGCAGGAGGCTGTAGAACAGTACTCTCCTTTGATCTTTATATACGGAAAAGGTATCAAGGATACGAAACACCTTTTCAATGATACCCTGTTCCATTGCGGATTTAAAACGTTTTAAAATAATACTGAATGAATGGAACAATGGCGGATAATTCAGATATATGAAAAAGAGAAGAAGGGAAAAAAGGCATATAAGGATAAATGGTGTTGCTCGAAGAGCGATATCAGTAATATGGGGATAGGGAGAAAAAAAGAGCGCAGGGCCCGAGATAATAAGAAGTGCGAACAGGAATGTCGAGCGCTCATAAAGTATGACAGCGATAAATTCTATGACGCCTTTATTATTTTTTGTTGTGTAATGCCACCTGATAAAGCTCTGACCAATCGCAGCGGTCAGGAAAGTTGAATAGAATCGACAAAGAAGATTTATTTTGACTAAGTTTTGAAAAGTATGGATTATTTCAGATAGATTAAGTATTATTTTTAACTTAAAAGCGTAAATAAGGCAATTTAGAAACATGAAACAAAGCGCCAGCAGATAATACCCGGGTTCGATTTCGAGGTATGCAGAATAAAGGCTCTTAATGTCTATTTTAAAAGATATATAAACAAGGAAGGCGATAGAAAAAGCGATTTTCATAAGGGTTTTAAAAGACATTTGGATTTCTACTGATCAGAAGGCCATGTGTTGTTTGTTTCATAACCAAGCTCTATCAAGATAGGAGCAAGGATAGGTTTTATCTCATTAATCTGTTCTCTAGTGAACTCTTTTTGCCATTTATTGAAATTGTCTTGTTTTAATACAGGCATTAAGGAATAAAATTCATCATATTGATCGAGCTTCAGAAATTCAAGGATCATATCAATAGTTTCTTTTCCTTCCCGAATCAGATTTTCATATCGTATCATTATCCTATCTTTTTCAGGTATTTCTTGCCAGTAATCTATTATTTTTTTGACACAACTCAGCCATTGATAAGCGTTAAATTGAAGCAGACTATGTTTGGAAAGCATGCTTTCCCATCCTTTGAATCTGGGACCCCATCCGACCTGCCCGTTCCAGCGTATTCTGTTCAGGTGGCGCGATTTATTAAAAACATGACCGTGTGTCTCAAACCATAGCGCCCTTATTTTATGTCTGATAAAGGGCTGCCTTCCCAGCCACTCACGGATAACGCCAAAAGCCTTTCTATAATTAAAGGCGTTCCCTGAAGAAGGATCGTTCACAATTTTTTCCCTGGCGAGCCATTCCTTGTTTATTGAAAGGGTGGCGTCCCTGCCGTCTCGGAGGATATGAATAAAACGAGCTTGCGGGAAAATCCTTTTTATAAAGGGGACTTTGAGACTGTTTCTGGGGGACTTGTCTATGATGATTCTTCCTTTTGATTTCTTTCTGTATTCTGAAAAATCGGAAAATATCTGATTCTGAATTAAAGGTCCGGCATCCTCGAAGGTCCTTTCATCATGCGGCCAATTCCGAAAAAATCGATCCCACACAAAATAAGGTTCATACCATTGAGATATTTCCCTGTGGTTGTCAAGTATTTCACCCAGTATGGTTGTGCCTGATCTGGGTGATCCTAAAATAAATACAAAAGAGCCGTTATTTTCGGTCATCTCCACCACGCTTTCAGGATTGTCTTCGCGAACTGAAGACCATATTTCAGTTCGGTTCCCTTTTTTGTTTTACCGTATTTTCTTTTCAGAATTGTGATGGGTTCTTCCTTGATTTTCATTCCCTTTTTAACGGCGTCAATCAAAAGTTCACTCGTATGATACTGATCTTCATAAAGGTTTAAATTACTAATGACTTTTATCTTGAAGGCCCTGAAACCGCTTGAAGGGTCGGTAATCTTTTTTCCTAGAAGGAAACTGATCAGGATACTGAAAAAACGGACTCCCACATATCTTATGACACTATCCTTTTCTCTGCTTCCAAGTATTCGTGAGCCAATTACGAGATCATATTGATCATTGAGCAATGGCCTGACCAGTTTTTCAATATCCTGGGGACGATGCTGCCCATCCGCGTCCATGGTAACACATAATAGGGCGTTGGAATGATTAAGAATATCATACCCGAGTCTTAATGCGGCGCCTCCGCCCCGGTTGATAGGATTTTTTACCGGAAAAACGTTTTTAAAACTGCCTGCAATATAATACGTTTCATCATCACTTCCATCATCAATGATCAGAGTGCCAACTTCAGTTCCATTTATCCTTTCAGGAATCAGTGGCAATAGTTCCTTGAGATTATCCGCCTCGTTATAGGCCGGGATCAGGATCATGATGGGTTTGATTTTATCTTTTATTTCTATTTTCCTGAGGATTTCGTCTCTTCCCAGGTAGCGAACGAGTTTGTCAAACTGGGACCTGAGGTTCTCCAATACTGCTTTGAAGTATAATAGGAGAAAAAGAAAAAATAAGTTTGAGATTACCAAAAGTGCGAGGATCCTTCCCCTTTGCGCATTGTGCAGGGAAAGCATATCACGTACCACGTTCAGGAGATCGGGATTAATCGAAACCAGTATCAGTAATATATTGAAAAGTGAATACAGGATGAAATTTGACTTTTTCCATTTAGGTCCGCGATAGATTAAAAAGGTTATGATTATCCCTGAGATACCAAGAATCAATCCGAAAAGCCTAAGGTTAGACATTAGAAGCCACACGTTTAGTTTGAATTATAATGGATACTGCGATCGAGTCGCAGGATGACAAACAGTTGATTTCAATCAACCTACTTTGAAACCTTTCGTTTTGTGGACGAGGGTAGTTTAATAAGCCCAATCGAAATCTTTGATCGTGATGATCTTATTATTATCTCAAGAAAATTCAAGCAAATCTTTTTTCATGAATGAAATGATGCTTGACAATCAAGGAATTCATTATATATAAATCAAGCTTGTGGATTTTTTCACAATCTTATTTAATATATTTTTCATGCAATAAAATTTAGTTTCCACTATATCAGGAGCTAATAATGAATGGAGAGAATCCCAATAATATCCAAGGCTCAGTCGCGGTGATAGGCGGTGGTATCGCGGGCATGCAGGCTGCCCTGGATCTGGCGAACGCGGGTTTCTATGTATACTTGGTGGAGTCATCGCCAGCTATTGGCGGTGTGATGGCGCAGCTCGACAAGACTTTTCCTACAAATGACTGTTCCATGTGAATTATCTCACCCAAACTGGTCGAGGTTGGCCGGCATTTAAACATCGAGTTATTAACATTGTCAGAAGTTACAGGTTTGACGGGCGAGGCGGGCAATTTTACTGCAACGGTCCGGCAGAAGCCGCGATATGTGGATATGGAAAGGTGCATTGCCTGCGGGCTTTGCGCTGAGAAGTGTCCCCGCAAGGTAGACGACGAGTACGAAGAGGGGATGACTGCGCGCAAGGCTGTTTACGTCCCCTATCCCCAGGCAGTGCCGCTGAAGTATGTCATTGATGCGGACCACTGTATCTATTTTAAAAATGGGAAGTGCAGGGCCTGCGAAAAATTCTGCCCGGCCGGGGCCATTAATTTCGAGGATACTGAAAAAACCCTGACCCTTTCGGTGGGAGCGATCATCGTGACCACCGGATTGCAAACCTTTGATCCCTCACTGATGGACGTTTACCAATATAGCAAGCTTCCCAACGTAGTCACTAGCTTGGAATATGAACGGCTTTTATCATCGGGCGGTCCTATGGGCGGGAAATTGAAGCGGCCTTCAGATGGCCGAGTGCCGGAGAAGATCGCTTGGCTTCAGTGCGTTGGATCCAGAGATTTAAATCGTTGCGATAATCCCTATTGCTCCACGGTCTGCTGCATGTACGCCTTGAAAGAGGCCATGATGACCAAGGAGCATGTATCCGGCGAGATGACTCCCACTATATTCATGATGGATATGCGCACGTATGGCAAGGATTTTGAAAAATATTACGAACGAGCCAAGGACGAAGGGGTCCGCTTTGTCCGTTCACGGGTCCATACCGTAACAGAAGCTCCGGACGGTACTCTGATTACCCGCTATGTAGACGAAGGAGGCCAAATCATTGAAGACTCTTTTGACATGATGGTGCTCTCTGTAGGCATGGAACCATCCCCGCAAACAGCCGTTCTGGCCGATATCCTGGGGATCGATCTTAATCTCTCGCGATTTATTGCCACCGGCGATCTAACTCCGGTGGATACCAGTCGGCCGGGTATATTTGCGGCAGGTGTCGCCCGGGGATGTAAGGATATTCCCGATTCCGTGATGGAGGCCAGCGCGGCCGCGGCAAGTGCATCACGTTTACTGGCGAAGGCCAGGGGGCAGAAAGTCAGGGTTCGAGAGTTTCCACCGGAGCGAGACGTTTACGGTCAAACCCCGAGGATCGGCGTGTTTGTATGTAACTGCGGGTCCAACATCGGCGGGATCGCAGACGTGCCCCAAATCGCGGAATACGCCCGAACTCTGCCAGGCGTAGTCTATGTGGAAGAAAACCTGTTTACCTGCAGCCAGGATACCCAGGATAAGATGACCGGGATGATTGCGGAGCATGAATTAAACCGGGTAGTGGTCGCGGCCTGTACTCCACGTACCCATGAATCGCTTTTCCAGGAGACCCTGCGAAACGCCGGTTTGAACCCCTATTTATTTGAAATGGCCAACATCCGCAACCAGTGTACCTGGGTACATTCCCATAATAAGGAAATCGCAACCGCCAAGGCCAAGGACCTGGTGGCCATGGCTGTGGCCCGGGCGTCCCTGCTGGAGCCGCTGACACCGGCCATGGTGGATATAGAGCGATCCGTGCTGGTGGTTGGCGGCGGTGCGGCCGGTCTGACAGCAGCCCTGAGCCTTGCCGACCAAGGCTTCCCGGCGGCAGTGGTGGAGAAATCCGAAACGTTAGGAGGTGCGGTCCATAATTATGTCAAAAACGATCAGGCCAGAGACTATATAAGCGCTCTGGCAGAGGAAGCGAAGGGCCGCGATGACATTCGTATTTTCACCTCGGCTGAGATCACCCATGTCTCCGGATTTATCGGCAGTTTTGAAACCACGATCCGCACTCCCAAAGGAGAGCAGATCCTTTCTCATGGCGTTACCGTACTGGCTACAGGCGGGGTCCCGGCCGACACGGATGAATATATGTATCATCAAAGCGACCGGGTGACCCGCTGGCATGACCTTTGGGATCACCCCTCTTTATCTGAGGCCAAAAGCATTGTTTTTATCCAGTGCGTAGGGTCCCGGGACGAAAACCGGCCATATTGCTCCAGGATATGCTGCACTGCTTCCATTGAAAATGCCATCCGGTTAAAGAAAGAAAAGCCGGAGCGCCGGATCTATATAATCTATAGGGATATTCGGACATATGGCGACCGGGAGCGTCTGTACCAAGAAGCCCGGAAGATGGGGGTCTTATTTATTCGTTACACCCCGGAGCGACGGCCCCGGGTGAGCCGGGCCGGTGATGGCCTTATCGTAACGGCCTATGATCCGGTCCTGAATAAGGACCTGACGATTGAGGCGGATCTGGTCAACCTGGCCACAGCCATTGAACCGGCGGAAAATAATGAGCTGACCCGGATGTTTAAGGTCTCTGTAAACGCCGAAAATTTTCTGGCCGAGGCCCACGCCAAGCTGAGGCCTGTGGACTGCGCTACAGATGGGGTATTTATCTGTGGGCTGGCCCATTATCCCAAATTTTTAGACGAATCACTGGCACAAGCCCAGGCCGTAGCGGCCCGGGCTGCCACGGTCCTGTCATGCGACCGCATCGCCATCGAGTCGATCGTATCGGAAGTGGACGAGGCCCGGTGTATCGGATGCGGCCTTTGCGAGAATCTTTGCCCTTTCGGTGCCATACGTTTAAAACGGCTGGAAGGTTTGGGTTACAGGGCGGAAACCATCTCGGCATTATGCAAGGGGTGCGGCACCTGCGCCGCCAGCTGCCCGCAGAAGGCCATCGATATGAAACATTTTCGGGATCAACAAATTAAAGCGGTCGTGGCGGCCGGCATGTAGTTGAAGGAGAAGTAACATGTATAACGGTCAACTGAAGATAGTCGGATTTTTATGCAACTGGTGCGCATACGCAGGGGCGGATCTGGCCGGGGTATCCCGATTCCAGTATCCGGCCACCATCCGTCCGATCCGGGTCATGTGCAGCGGCCGGGTTGACCCGCTGTTTGTGGTAGAGGCGTTTGAAAAAGGTTTTGACGGCGTATTTGTCGCCGGTTGACATCCTGGTGAATGTCATTACCAGGATGGTAATCTTTATGCGGAGAAAAAGATGGCAGCATTGTCCACACTTCTGGATATATCCGGCATCGGCCGCGAGCGGATTTATATAAAGTGGGTGAGTTCGGCTGAAGGGAAACTTTTTGCCGAGTACGCCGAACAAATCAGCCGTGCCATAGAACTTATAGGCCCCTTTGATAAAGATAAATGGCGTCTACCCCTGGCTGCGATCCGGAGGATACTGTCCGCCACACGCATACGCTGGCTGATGGGGATGGAACGTCATCTGGAGGAAGATGGCAATGTCTACGGTGAGAAGATAACGCCGGAGCGATTTCGGCCTTTGTTGAACCGGGCCATGCGCGAAGAGTATGAAAAAGCCTTGGTACTGGAAACACTAACCAGAAAGGATGGCAGGCTGGTGGGGCAGATCGCCGACGCCACCGGACTGGCGGTGCCCAAGGTAGCGACCTGCCTGATGGATTTGGAGAGAGAAGGACTGGCTGGCGTAGAGTGCTATGAGGATCGGCATCCAAAATTGATTCGGCTATGTGAATGATTTGTCCATCTGAAACTTGTAACCTTAATGATAGGCCGATATACGAACACGCATCATTTATTGGTGATGAAAACGGATTATTAATAGGTGAATACATAGGTTTAATATGGCTAGTACGAAAGAAATAATAGGCAGCGTGGTGGTGGTCGGTGCCGGTATAGCCGGTATGCAGACATCGTTGGACCTTGCAGACTCGGGTTATTACGTTCATTTGGTAGATTTTTCGCCCACAGTGGGTGGAATGATGGCCCAGCTGGACAAGACCTTTCCGACTAACGACTGCTCAATGTGAATTATATCACCCAAACTGGTCGAGGTCGGCCGGCATAATAATATCAACATCATCAGCAATACAGAAGTCCAAAATGTGGACGGCGTACCAGGTAATTTTAGAGTAAAATTGGCCACTCAGCCACGGTTCATCGACGCTGTGAAATGTACCGGCTGCGGTCAATGCAGACAGGTTTGCCCTGTCACAGGGAGAGACGGCTTCAACCAGGGCTTGTCCCAAAAAGCGGCGATCTATATTCAATATCCACAATCCGTGCCTTTATCTTACTCTATAGATCCGAATCTTTGCATCGGATGTGGACTGTGTGAAAAAATTTGCCTGGCTGAAGCCATTGATTACAAGGATAGCCGGAATGAATTTACTTTGACGGCCGGAGCTATTGTTTTAGCTCCAGGCAGCCAGGCATTTGATCCTTCTGGCCTGGATCTTTACGGATATGACAAGTCTCCCGACGTATTAACCAGCTTGGAATTTGAGCGGATACTGAGCGCCTCAGGGCCTTTTATGGGGCACGTGCAACGTCCTTCTGACTTAGCTATCCCCAAAAAAATAGCTTGGCTTCAGTGTGTCGGATCCCGGGATATCAACCGTTGTGATAATGCTTACTGCTCTTCGGTTTGCTGTATGTATGCCATTAAGGAGGCAGTTATTGCAAAGGAGCATGCGGGGGAGGATCTGGACTGCGCTATCTTTTTTATCGACATGCGCACACATGGAAAGGATTTTGAAAGATATTATAACAATGCCATTAACAGCGGTGTCCGGTTTATCAGGTCCAGGATACATTCCATTGATACCACTAATGAAACAGGAGATTTGCTCATAAATTATTTTAGTGATGATGGCGAGGTAAAAAAGGAAAATTTTGATTTGATCATTCTTTCGGTTGGGATGGAGACCTCGCCGGAGGTTGTTGCACTGGCTGAAAAACTGGGAGTTGAGCTAACGGATGAGAGGTTTTGTAAAACCGACACCTTTCACCCTGTAAGCACCTCCAGGGAGGGCATCTTTGTTTGCGGTGTTTTCCAGGGGCCGAAGGATATCCCTCAATCGGTGATTGAAGCCAGTTCAAGCGCCGCGGACGCGGGGGCGCTATTGAGCCCTGCAAGACACAGCATGACAAAGACGAAGGAGATTCCAGAAGAAAGGGTTGTAACGGGAGATCGACCCCGCATCGGTGTGTTTGTCTGTCATTGTGGAATAAACATAGGTGGAGTGGTGGATGTTCCTGCCGTAAGGGATTATGCGAGGAGTCTTCCTTACGTGGAATATGTGGCGGATAACCTTTACACTTGTTCTCAGGATACTCAGGAAACAATATCCCAGGTTATTCGGGAGGAGAATCTCAACAGGATCGTGGTAGCGGCCTGTACCCCCAAGACCCATGAGCCGCTTTTCCAGGAAACACTGGTCAATTCCGGTCTTAACAAATATCTGTTCGAGATGACCAACATTCGGAACCAGGATTCATGGGTGCACAAGGACAATCCGGTTATTGCCACTGACAAGGCAAAGGATCTTGTTAGAATGGCTGTGGCCAAGGTAGCCCTTATGGAACCACTCAGGGAGACGGAGCTTGAAGTAAATCAGAATGCTCTTGTCATCGGAGGCGGCATTTCAGGGATGGCGGCCGCAAAGAGCCTGAGCGAGCAGGGGTATCCGGTTGATATTATAGAAAAGGAACCCATGCTGGGAGGGCAGGCGTTGAACCTGTTCAGGACCTGGAAAAATGAAGATATTCAGGAAAACCTCAAAGCCATGATTGATGATATCCAAAGGGATAAAAATATCCGCGTACATCTGGGCGCAAAACTGACAGGCGTGGAAGGTTTTGTGGGTAATTTTAGATCCAGGATCGTATCGAACGGAAAAGAGAAGACCGTGGAGCATGGAATAGCCGTGATCGCTACGGGTGCTGCAGGCTATAGACCGGATGAATATCTTTATGGCCATGATCCCAGGGTAATGACCCAGCAGGAACTGGACAGGAAGTTTATCGACAGGGATCCGTCGATTAGAGAGATGAATACGGCGGTTTTTATCCAGTGCGTCGGTTCCAGGGAACCGGAAAGACCTTACTGCTCCAGGGTATGCTGTACTCACTCCGTTGAAAGCGCGTTACACCTCAAAGAGTTGAACCCTGACATGAGAATTTATATCCTTTACAGGGATATGAGGACCTATGGTGAACGCGAACTGCTTTATAAAAAGGCGAGGGAAGCAGGAATCATATTTATCAGGTATTCTGTTGATGAAAAACCCGTTGTAAGGGCAGGGAAGAGTAACCTGGAAATCCAGGTTAAGGACCACGTCCTTCGACGCCAGATCGTCATAAAATCAGATCTTCTTACTCTTGCCACCGCCATCGTTCCAAACAAAGACGAAGAATTGGCTCAATTTTTCAAAGTCCCCACGAATGAAGACGGTTTTTTCATTGAAGCGCATGCAAAGCTGGGTCCTTCAGAATTTGCCACTGACGGTGTGTTTCTCTGCGGCATGGCCCATTATCCGAAACCTATTGGTGAGTCCATAGCTCAGGCCAAGGCAGCCGCCTCGAGGGCAATAACCCTTCTTGCGAGAAAGAAGGTATCCGTAAGCGGGACAGTGGCATATACCAATCCTGTCGTCTGCAGCGGTTGCGGCATCTGCATAGACGTATGCCCCTATTCAGCGCCTTCGTTTATCAAAGAAGGGCCTTTTGCGGGGAAGGCGGAAGTGAATCCTGTTCTTTGCAAGGGGTGCGGACTCTGTGTCGCATCATGCAGGTCAGGGGCCCTTAACCTCAGGGGTTTTGAAACAGGCCAGATCATGGCCATGGTAAATGAGATCTGATCTGATATCGTAAATGATAAAATATTATACAGATAGTTCAAACCTTATTTTTGCAGGAGAATCAAATGAATGACTGGCAACCGAAAATCACGGCCTTCCTCTGCAACTGGTGCAGTTACGGGGCGGCGGATCTTGCTGGTGTAAGTCGTCTACAATACCCGCCGAATATCAGGATTATCAGGGTTCCATGTTCCGGACGTGTAAGCCCGAAATTTATCCTGGCAGCCTTTCGTCACGGCGCGGACGGTGTCTGGGTATCCGGCTGACACCCCGGAGACTGCCATTACCTGGAAGGTAATTACTACGCAAGAAGAAAATTCGCATTACTGAAAGGTCTCCTGCAGCATATAGGGATCGAGCCCAACAGACTGCATTTCTCATGGATATCCTCTGCCGAGGCCACAAAGTTTGTGGAGGTTGCAAAGGAAGTAATCGGATCGGTTCGAGAGGCTGGACCAGCCAGATATCTCATTAAAAGAAAGGCTGAGGTGGCGTGATGATTAAATATATTGAAAAGATCAGGGAGACCGCCGCCAGGTTACTTGAAGAAGGAAAGGTGGATGTCTTTATCGGATATAAAAAGGGTTCAGTGCCCATGATGAACGAACCGGTTCTTGTGTCAGACAAGGAAAAAGCGGATATCCTTTACTGGGACAGCAACTGCGGCCTGAACCTGTGCAACTATCTTACCGGACGAACCGACAAGATAGGCATTATTGCGAACGGGTGCAACTCAAGGAACATTGTCACCCATATTACCGAAAACCAGATCAAGAGAGAGCATCTTTATATTGTCGGCATCCCCTGTACAGGCATGATCGACCACCGTGCGATTCAAAGGGCAGTGAACGGCAGAGAGATACTCGGTGTGGAAGAGAAAGACGGTGAATTCCTTGTCAGGGGAAAAGACTTTGAAGAGACTTTTAATAAGACAGAATTTCTTCAGACGAATTGCAGGACCTGTACCCATCACAATCCCGTAATATATGATGAAATAGTTGCTGAACCGGTGGAGGAAACCGGAAACACTGATAAATATGCTGATGTTGAAAAGATAGAAAAGATGGAGAGTGATGAGAAATGGAGATTTTTTTCCGGGCTGATATCTTCCTGTATCAGGTGCTACGCATGCAGGAACGCGTGCCCTCTCTGCTACTGTCCCACGTGTTTTGTTGATGAATCAAAACCGCAATGGGTTGGAAAGAGCATCGATCCAACGGATACAATGACATTCCATATATTGAGGGCCTATCACTGCGCTGGCAGATGCACTGATTGCGGAGCATGCGAAAGGGCCTGCCCAATGGGTATTCCCGTGAGGCAGTTTACAAAGAAGCTTAACAAAGACACTGAGAATCTCTTCAAATGGGAAGCAGGGTTGACTGAGGATCAGAGACCGCCTCTTGATGTTTACAGAGTTGACGACTATAACGATTTTATTCGCTAGGAGCCTGTCTTACAAAGACCGACAGACTGCTTGAGGGGTTCGATTCCCATGACGAATTGATAACAGAACAATCAGCTAAAACTGAGCAGGATAGAACTTATGACAACAAAAGCATTTACGAAAGATATATGGGGTAAGACCTTAAAAGGCCTGAGTGATTTTTATAATATTTATGCTCCGGTCAAGGAAGGTGATTTTTTTAATTTCAGGCGATTAGAGAATGATCAGGAGCCGGATTTTAATATGCGGAATAGCATGCTATCCCCAAAGGCTGTTGTGTATCCTCAATCGGAGCGGATGTTTGACTTCAGCATCGATCCAGAGGTTGAGGATGCCCATATCCTGAGAGAGACGCCAAAAGACTACTCTCAGCAGGTGATAGTGGGAATAAGACCATGCGATGCCCATGCCTTCCGGATAGTTAAACCAAATTTCGATAACCCTGAATACAGGGATCCTTTCTGGACAAAAAGATATGAATCAACGGTTTTTATCGGCTTTGCCTGTAATGAACCCTGCTCAACATGCTTCTGCACTTCCGTGGGCGGCGGGCCTTTTAATGAAGAAGGCCTGGACGCCATAGTTTATGATCTGGGTGACAGATACATCCTAAAGGGCTTGACTGAAAAAGGTGATGAACTGATTGAGAAGGCCGAGGGTGGTGAACCCGCTAAGGACTCGGACTTAAAAGAAGTTGCGGCCCTTGCAGCATCGGCCGCTGAAAAGATAGTCTCGAAAGTACCCACGGGCAGGCTGAAGGAAAAGGATGTAACAGAACTGTTTAATGCTCCTATCTGGGAAGATATCGCGTTCGGATGCATCAACTGCGGCACATGCACCTATCTCTGTCCCACCTGCTGGTGTTTTGATATCCAGGATGAATTACTCGGGAATGACGGGGACAGGATCAGGAACTGGGATTCATGCATGTTTCCGCTTTTTACCCTTCACGGCTCCGGGCATAATCCGAGGAATAACAAATATCAACGTGTACGCCAGAGGTTCATGCACAAACTGAAATATTACGTGGACAAATACGACAGCGGTGTCCAGTGCTCAGGTTGTGGCCGCTGTGTTCGTTACTGTCCTGCAAATATAGACATAAGGGAAATCGCTGCACGGATGAATGATATGTAAAAGCGTTCTGCGATTTTATTAAAAATTAAAGATAATAAACCACAAAGGGAGTAATCAATTGGAAAATCCATACCTTCCCTATCCCGTTCGAATAGACGAGGTTATAACGGAGACCGAAGATAAAAATCTGAAGACCTTTAAATTCGTTTTTATAGGCCCCGAGGACGAGGAAAAATTTGCTTACACTCCGGGTCAGTTCGCCGAACTTTCCATCGCTGGCAAGGGTGAGATCCCCATTGGAATAGCCTCTTCTCCCACTGAGAAGGGGTTCGTAAAATTTACGGTTAACAAGGTAGGGCTTGTGTCGAGCTATCTCCATAACATGAAAGAAGGCGATGTTATGGGTATTCGAGGTCCCCTGGGCAATTGCTATCCGTGGGAATATATGGAGGGTAAGAATATTGTCATAATTGGCGGCGGCTTCGCCTTCACCACCTTGCGGTCCAGCATCATTTATATGCTCCATACGGACAACAGGGAAAAATTCCAGGATATTTCTGTGGTAATAGGCGCGAGAACTCCTGGGATGCTGCTGTATAAGGATGAACTCGCCGCGTGGGAGAAGAGGGATGATATCAACATGCATATAACAGTGGATGCCACGGATGACCCTGAGTGGAAATACAACAAAGGATTTGTCCCCGCTGTCACCGAGCAGAAGATAACAAGCGCGGAGAACGCGGTCGCGCTTGTATGCGGGCCTCCGGTAATGATAAGATTCACCCAGCCTGTCCTGGAGAAGCTGGGATTTTCTCCTGAAAATATAATACTTTCCCTTGAGATGCGCATGAAATGCGGTATCGGAATATGCGGGAGATGCAATATAGGCGATAAATACGTATGCAAAGACGGTCCGGTCTTTTCTCTGGCGCAGTTAAAAAGGATGCCTCCCGAATATTAGGCTCTTTCAGTGCTCCTTATCCTGTCGACGTTTAAAAGAGCGCTGCGGTGGACATTCTGAATATATCGGAAAAATCCGGAAAGGACATCACCGATACAACCCGGATTTAATAAAATGAAAATTGTGCCCTAAGGCTCTGTATTTATATGTTTCAAAACCGGATACAGATTTTTCCCCAACGCGATGATCGTGCTCATCGGATGTGACCGGGTTTAATCAATGATACCAGGAAGCACGAAATCAGAAAACCAACCGCCCCCATAAAGAAAGCATAGTCGTAACTGCCGTAGATATCGTAGATCAATCCTCCGATGAAAGGACCGATAGATGCGCCAATTGAGAAAACAGCGTCCAAAGACGCCATAATGAGACCAAGACTTCGGTTCCCGAATATATCAGCGCTGATTAATGCAATAATAACGGCTATACCACCCATGCAGAAACCGAAAAGTACGGCTACCGAGTAGAAATGCCATAATTCCCGTGACCATATAAGCATTATTAATGATAAGCTCATAAGTAAGGATAGCGTCGTTATCGGAATTCTTGTTCCGACAGTATCCGTGATCCTGCCGATTACTATTCCGGACAGGAGGGCTGACCCGCCTATCACGGTAATAATGGTTGCTGCTTGCATGGGAGAAATATTCATGTCAGTGGCGTAAGGCACAATGTGGGTATATATTAACAGGCCACTAAAACCCGTCATCAGCCATGTAGGCGCTGAAAACCAGTAATCCCTGGTCCTTATCGCCTGAGAAAACGATAAGCTTTCCTTGGCGGGGATTGGTTTTTTCCATGTATCCTCCCGCAGTGGCGTTGCGGCTTCCCCACCGTCTGGTAATGATCCCACTTCCCGCGGACCTTTTTTCATCAGCATGGATGCAGGGATAATAATCAGCCAGGCAACAAAGCCTATTATCAGAAAAGACATACGCCAGCCGTAGCTGGCGATAAGAAATGCTGAAAATGGCGCGAAAACAGCTTGTCCCGATCTTCCACCCGACGCTGTAATTCCGAGTGCGAGCCCTCTTTTTTTATCGAACCATTTTGAAATGTTGGCTGCCATAACGGGATAGAAAGACGCTGTGCCGATGGCAAACAGCAGGCTGTAGGTTAAATAGATATTAAACAGGGAATTTACCATGCCGGTTAATAGGTAGCTCAGCCCCGTAAATAATCCCATCAGGAAAAACACTATTTTCGGGCCGTATTTATCTAAAGCCCAGCCGCCGAGAATAGTAAAGAATATGCATAGGATCATATACATAGAGTATATGCTGGCGGTTTCGGCGCGCATAAGATTGAATTCATTGGCCATTGGCTTAAAAAAAACGCCGAACGAAAATCGCGTGCCTGCAATGATCAGGGTAATAATGACACTGAGGACAACTATTATCCATCCGTAATATATTTTTATTTTAAGGAATTTGAACAATTGAATAAAATTATCCTTTTCTTGCAAAGCAGTCGTAAGACAAAATAATCTCTCTGTGATTTTGAAGCATATATCATATTCATGGGAAAACAAAACTAATATTAAATCATTTCATTGAATATTCAATTTCTGCAAAATGACTTGATTAATCGGCCGTTAATCACATATTATATAGCAGTCTTGAGGCTCACTGTGAATGAAGATGTTTCAATTCGGACGTTCGGATGCATAACTGTATCACAGCGCTAAAGATTCCCATAAAAGAGGCTGTCTGACAACGCCCATCTGCTGCGTTACCCTCATCCCTCGTCATTGCGGCGTACTTCCATGTACGCCTCATTCCCCGGGATTTCTTCGCTCCCAAAGGGCGCTCAGTTCGCACCCCTGCGGGGCGGGTTCCCGGTTTCGGAAGCCTTGCATCTGGGCATTGTCAAACAGCCTCCGAAAGGGAGGTCTTTGGACAGTCTCAAAAGCTGGTTTTGGTGATATTTAATGGAAACTGATACATCAAGAAAATATAATGAAAACAGACCAAACGCAGGCGCTGTCGCATCCGAAAAACCGCCCAGTCCTGATTTCACCGGTTATCCATCGAAGCAGCGCTCTTTTTTTCTTACAGCACTGCCTGTTTTTATCCTGGCACACGCTACACATCATTTATTAACGGCACTGCCGCAACCGCTGCTTCCCCATGTCCAGCAGGAATTCAGCCTGAATTACACAAAGTCAGCAGCCATCACATCGGCCTTTGCGCTTTCCAACGGCGCAGCGCAGTTGCCGGCGGGCTGGCTGGCCGACAGAATCGGTCCGACAATTCTGATAACCATAGGTATTCTCGGCGTTGCCGTGGGAGGTCTGTTTATCGGGCTCTCTCAGAGCTATGCCATGCTGATAGCATTCATGGTGTTCATGGGGCTGATGGCAGGGGGCTATCACCCGGCCGCGACACCGTTGATCTCTCTTTCAGTTCCCGTCAAACAGAGGGGCCGGGCGCTGGGGCTCCACCTTGTCGGAGGTACATCGAGCTTTTTCCTTGCGCCGATAATTGCAGGAACCGTAGCCGCTGCCTGGGGTTGGCGTGGAGTGTACCTTGGTTTGGCAACCCCAACCGCCATTCTAGGCATTTTCTTTTACATCTATCTGAGCCGCCATTACGGAAAGGCCCATGTCGAAGAAATGAGACGTAAGAAGTTTGAAGAAAGACCTCCGCAACCAGGGTACAGGCGCCGGCTCTTCGCGTTTTTAATTATGATGGTCTTTGGAGGTGGAATGCTCGCTTCAATAAATGCTTTTCTACCTCTGTACCTGGTCAATGAGCTGGGCGCTTCCAATGAAATTGCTGCCATGTCGCTTTCGATAATATTTTCCTCTGGAGTATGGGCAGGTCCTATTGGCGGCTACATATCCGACAGGGTGGGAAGTACCAGGGTGATAATTGTTACGAATATCCTTATGGGATTGATGATATTTGTCCTTAAAGAAGTGCCGCTGGGGTTCGGGTTATGGATTGTCATGTGGATCATAGGGCTCATTCAGGCTGTTCGATTTCCTGTGACGGAAGTATTTATCATGAGTCAGTCGCCGGCCCATAACCGCTCCATGATTTATGGTATATATTATACCACCATGCATTATACAGGAGCTATATTTGCGCCTGTTATGGGGAAAATTATCGATCATTACGGTTTTGGTATCATGTTCACCTTTTCCGCATACGCCGCAACAATAGTGGCGGTTGTAACGTCCGTCTTCATTATGGATGCCAAGGACTAGGAGTCTATCGGACCTTGTTCGGCGGGTTATTTATCCTGTACTAAACACTCATGGCCCTTTGGGCCACAACGATGCATGAAAATAACAACCTATGGTCGCAGGATCGCGGTATGGGGAGCCCTTTTAACGGCGAAGACCCGGGTAGCAAATTTATAGCGTAAGGTGCATGCCAGGCGGGCGGAATCCTCCTCGGTTGTTCAACCTTAATCTGGCCCTGACGACGACTGAGATGGTTTGCC
>JAFGDF010000318.1 GCA_016932235.1 Deltaproteobacteria bacterium
ATGCGTAAAACTGGCCAGGAACGAGTTCGCTCGTAAAAAGTGCTCCCCAGGCCACGGTCTTTAGAGATAACGTTGAATTATATACCGGCATTGTTAAACTTTATTTTCGTACTAAATCTACTATTTATATCGCTTACGAGGAAACTTGACGGTGGATTTCGGTCATAGTAATTTGTTGACACAAATCTTTATTATGCTATGCTTTAGGATATATTGATTTTGATATAAATCAAATTATTTTTTAACGATATTTTCGTTTGAGCCTGATCGCTGAAACCGGGAAACTAGGGGAAAGAACTGTTAATAATATAATCGTTTTTTAGCAGATTGCAGGACAAAGTCTAACAATCTGATTAGCACCCCGCTAATATGGATGCGGAGGCCAATTGGATCCAACCCAGCTTATACCCATTCCGGATATACTCCCCGCCCCTTGGGGACTGTTTAACATCCTTCTGATCGTAACATTCACAATTCACCTGTTACTGGCAAATATTCTTTTAGGCGGCACCTTTCTAGCCCTGCGGCAGAGTCTAACAAAACCCGACGCCATTACAGCAGAAAGATGTCCCCTGGAGGATTCAAAAAAGCTTCCCTTTGTCATGGCGTTAACTATCAACATGGGTGTGGCTCCCCTTCTTTTCCTTCAGGTGATTTACGGGCAATTTTTTTACGTGAGCTCGGTTCTGATGGCGGTTTATTGGCTTTCGATCTTTTTACTGATCATATTCGCTTATTACGGTATCTATCTTTTCGTTTACAAATACAATGCGCTGGCCCGCGCAAGAGTATGGATAATGGGAACGACCCTGATCTTTCTAATTATTGTGGGATTTTTCTTTTCTAACAGCCTCGTACTGATGATTGATCCCGCCTCCTGGACAGATTATTTCACAAGGCCGGACGGCAAAATTATTCACCTTTTCGGCTCAACATTGATACCAAGATATCTGCATTTTATTCTCGCGTCACTTGCTACAGCCGGCCTTCTAATTGGCTTGAAGGGCTGGTGGATGGAGAGGAAAGGATATCCGGTTGTTGAAACGATATATGGCAACGGTCTGGTTTTTTATGGGATCATCACAGGTTTTCAGTTTTTTATAGGGGCATGGTATCTGGGGACAATTCCGCCGGAAGTCCTTTCTGCAGTGGTATTTGAGAGCCATCTCGCGTTTCCGGTATTCCTCGTGTCAATCGTGACCGGCCTTGGTTCAATCTTATTCAGTTTAAGCAAAATGCCATTGCATACTGCTATAACCTTTTTATTAACCATTTTTTTCATGATTCTTTTCAGATATTCCATCCGCGAAGCCCACCTGACGCAGTATTTCAATCAAAATCGACCTGAGGTGGTTACCCAGCTGGGACCGGCAATTATATTTTTTATCATTTTTGCAATCGGGATCTTGCTGATTGCGTTTTTGATAAGGCTCGCTATGCATGCCGGACAGGAGGCCAGTGTATGAATTACCCGGTTTGGGACATCCCGATATTCGGCGGGGGACTCCTTGTCGCACTTATCGCGACAGTTCATGTCTATATTTCTCATTTCGCCGTTGGGGGTGGTCTTTTCTTGGTTATGACTGAGACCAAAGCACGGCGTGAAAAAGACAACCCTATGCTGGATTATGTCAGGAGGCATACAAGGTTTTTTCTGCTTATTACCATGGTGCTCGGAGCGCTGACTGGAGTGGGTATATGGCTTGTTATTTCAGTCCTGAATCCTTCAGCGACATCGGTGATGATACATCTCTTTGTGTTTGGCTGGGCGACAGAATGGGTCTTTTTTATCGTGGAGATAGTGGCACTCCTGGTTTACTATTATACCTTCAGGAACATGGCCCCGAGAAATCACATTATTGTCGGCTGGATATATTTCATCGCAGCATGGCTGTCACTCTTCGTTATTGACGGGATAATCTCCTTTATGCTTACATCGGGGAAATGGCCGGAAACTGGGACCTTCTGGGCTGCTTTACTTAACCCGTCTTTCATGCCATCTCTTATTTTTCGGACGGCAATCGCTTTGATACTGGCCGGAGTATACGGCCTGATCACTTCGACCAGCATAAAGGAAGCCGATCTCAGACAGAAAATGGTGCGTTATTGTGTTCTATGGCTTATTTTGCCGTTTATTATCCTACTGCCTTCCGGATTCTGGTATCTTCAAGTAATTCCGGAACAGGCAAAAGATCTTATTCTGGGAGATTCACCTGAAACAGGCCTCTACAGAAGTGCTCTGATCTGGTTGACAATCATACTGATCCTCGCCGGTTTATTTATCACCACAAGATTGGGGGCAGGTATCCAGAAGCTAGTTGCATTCGGGTTATTGATCATTGCCTTTTTGTTCCTTGGTTCCTTTGAAATGGTGAGGGAGGCGGGCAGAAGACCATTTATTATCTATAACCACATGTATTCTAATAGTATTCTATGTTCGTCACTTGCATCCGTACAGGAGAAGGGGGTATTAAAATCGGCTACCTGGGCCCGAAGCAGGTACCTTGAGTCACCTGACCCGACGGATTCTGGCAAGGAAATATTTAACCTGCTCTGTCTTCCATGCCATTCAATGGGCGGCTACCGGAACAATATTATGGAACGGATCCGGGATATGGGATATGACGATCTACTGGCAATAATTGGAGAGATGGGTCAGGACAAAGGGTTTATGCCTCCTTTTCCGGGAACAGGAGAAGAAGGCGAAATATTGGTCAGATACCTGTTTGATATTCATTACTTTTAAGGAGCAGAATATTTTGCCAGATTTTAAAAAAATTAGAAGAGCTACAAATTTATACGAGGATGTCGTCGGAGAGATAAAGAAGGCGATTCTTTCGGGGGTGTATGGTACAGGAGAAACTCTTCCCAGCGAAACAGAACTTGCTAAGCAGTTCGGTGTAAGCCGGCCCGTTATCAGAGAGGCCCTTCGGGCTTTACAGTCACGCGGTTTTCTAGAGATCCGTCGAGGCACAAAGGGAGGTGCTTTTGTGAGGGAACTCTATCAGCTTCCTTTTATGGAAGATTTCGCGGATTTGATAAGATTTCGAAGAATTAAGGTTGATCATCTGTCAAAGGCGAGACTTTTACTCGAACCGGAAATATGTCGTCTGGCCGCGAAGAATGCCACGGAGCAGGATCTGGTTGAAATGAGGCAACTCCTTGATTCTTATGAATTGATTAAGGGAAGAGATAAGCTGGATATAATGTATAGTATGTTTCACAGGCTGGTGGGGCGAGCCTGCGGAAATCCCATCTATTCCATTTTAATGGAGAGCATAATGGATTTCACGGAAGGATTTATCAGGACCATAAAACCGGTGACAACAATCATACACAATGAAAGCGATCATGATGAGATACTGGAGGCATTTACGGAAAGAGATTCAGCAAAAGCGGCAAAAGTGGGCATGCGTCATGCGCGACATATTCTTGAAGAGATGAAAAAACTTGAAAAGACATATCTGGAGTTGCTTGGAAGCGGTACTGACATTGAGGAAGAGGAAGAATAATAACTCAATCCTTTATATAAGATCCTTAAGGATTATTGATGGGGTTCGGGTAGGCCAGGTCTAATTTTTATCAACTTCTCCCTGCGTACATGGACTGAGCCCGGTTTTGCTCCACGGGGTTTAGTGACATACCGGGCCCTCGTGCATGTCACGGGAACAACTCCCCCTTTTCTGGCCTTGCTGTGATAAGCCGCTATTGCTGCCGCACTTTCCAGAATCTCTTTACCCGGATCTTCTTTTTTATCCGCAACCAGGATAACATGGCTTCCGGGCATCCCTCGTACATGAAACCAGTAATCATTTGGCCCGGCGACCTTAAAGCTTAACATATCGTTGTCAGAGTCTGTTTTTCCTGCGAGTATTTCCCATCCACCGGGCAGAAGGTATGTATATATATCAGGTTTTTCTTTTTTCATTTAGCAATGTCTGTTTATCGGATAAAGAACACACGGGTAAATAATGATTTAGTGACGGACTTAATATCATGAACAAATCTATATTTCAAATAACCATAAACCGGGGGCCGGTGACGAAGTCCGGCAGAACGTGCCAGAGGACCTATGGCAGATAATGAAATAAAATGGCACGAACGCTGGAGAGTGCTGGTCCTATGTTCCCTGCTGTTTATTCTTTCCCAGTTCTACCGCGTTTCAAACACAATAATTTCAACGGAGCTCCAAATGGAGTTCGGGACATCCGCTGAGGCACTGGGGATTTTGAGTGCTGCTTTTTTTTATTCTTTCGCATTGACCCAGATTCCTCTTGCTATATGGCTTGACATTATCGGTCCTAGGATTTCCATGACCTTTTTATCTCTGATCGGATCTCTGGGCGCCCTGATATTCGCCTGTTCCAGCACTTTAAGCGTGGCGGTTTTTGGGCGTGTCCTGCTTGGGTTAGGCATGGCAGGAAATCTTGTGGGGTCCATGAAACTATTTGTCTCATGGTTTTCCCAGGAAAAATTTGCCACCACGACGGGTATTTTAATGAGTTTGGGAACGATGGGGAATATGGTTGCAGCGACACCTCTCGCATTGATGATGGAATATTTTGGATGGAGGCGCTCTTTTTTGATAATAGGAGGGCTGACGGTACTATTTTCACTCCTTTTTTTTATTCTGGTCAGAAATCAGCCGGGAAAGGAAAAGGACCATCGCGAGGAAAAGCTGGCTGGCCTTTTTTCTGTCGAATATTTAAGTATTCTGGTAGCATCCCGAGATTACTGGATAATTTCTCTAGGAACTTTCTGCCGTTATGGTGTTTTTGTAGCAATACAGGGCCTTTGGGCAGGGCCTTATCTGCTTAATGGTATTGGATTATCGTCTTTTACTGCAGGAAATGTTTTAATAATGCTTGGGTTCGGGTATATTATAGGTTCTATATTATCAGGATGGTTATCCGACAGGGTTATGCACTCCCCTAAAAAGGTTGTCATAACGGGCTTTATTATTAATGCCGTAAGCCTGTTCGCACTCTCTAGGGGTTGTGGAGGGGATTTCCCTGTGATTTTGGGGGGAATCTTCCTATTAATAGGCATTTCCAGCGCTTACGGGAATGTCATGTATGCGCACATAAAGGAAAGGATGCCGGTTGAGATGTCCGGGATGGCCCTTACTGGTATAAATCTATATACAATGCTTGGCGGCGCGTTTTTTATGCAAATAATGGGCTGGTTCATTGATCGCATGAGCGGATCCGATGAACCGGGTCTTGTGGAATATCACACCAGTTTTTTACTATGTTTCTGGTGTATTATTATCGCTCTAGTTTTTTATTTTTTAACACGGTCCGGAAGCCTTTCAGATAAAGGCTGGCAGGCTCCCGGCAATATCTTAACCAGTTAAAGGTTTCTCCGATGAAAATCGCTCAATACTATGAAGGCAGCAGGATAAGGCTGGGTCAGATAGATAATGGAAACTTGTATCCCACTGATTTTGATGGAGACATGATTGATTTTTTAAACGGAAAACGGGATTATAATACATCGGGAATATCTGTCCCCATTGAGAACGTGGAGTTCGCAGCGCCGGTTAGCCGTCCGACCAAAATCATGGCCATCGGGCTGAATTACAAGGACCATATAAAGGAAAGCAAAGGGGAAATGCCTGATGTCCCCCTTGTATTTGCAAAGTTTCCAAACAGCCTTACCGGGCACAATAAATCAATTATATGGGATCCCTCGCTAGTGAAGAAGGTCGATTTCGAAGCCGAGTTGGCTGTGATTATCGGGAAGACGATTCACAATTGCACCGATAAAGAGGCCATGACGGCAGTTTTTGGATATACATGTGGAAATGATGTAAGCGCAAGGGATCTGCAATTCGGAGACGGGCAGTGGGTGAGGGGGAAATCCCTTGATACCTTCTGTCCGCTCGGGCCATGGATCGTATCAGCAGATGAAATAGACGATCCCAATTCATTGGATATCCGATGTCTGCTAAACGGGGAAACTATGCAGAAAAGCAATACCGGCATGATGATCTTCAGGCTGCCTCAGCTGATCAGCTTTTTATCCAGGTATTTCACGCTCAACCCGGGTGATATTATAATGACGGGCACCCCTCATGGGGTTGGAGCTTTCAGGGAACCTTCAGTATATATGAAGGACAATGATGAGGTCATTGTTGAAATTGAAGGGATCGGTCGACTGAGAAATATCTGCAGGCAAGTTCTTTTATAAGTGGGGGGAAATAATGAATAGTTGCAGGAGTAAGAATCGAAAACCGATTGAAGAGAGACTGATTCTTCTGAGAAGATTTCCCAAGGAGGTAGTGGAATTGCTTTCCAGGGAAGAATTAAATATATTTATTTATGAGGAAGAATTGCCGCTTTCCCTGGGTGAAAAGCTGAAAGATTTTCTGGTGGACTAATATTTACTCACCGGTCATCTTTTTTTTCTAACCCTCTCCTTTATGCGATTGATATGCCCGCGACCAAGCCCCTTGACTTCACAACCGAGCATGAAATACCTCTCTATGCTTGTGTCATCCAGAATACCGAAGCAATCTATAACAGCCATAGGTCCACCGGCCAACCTCACCACTTCATCGGGGTCCAGTTTAAGATATTGCTTGTGTCGCACCGCCAGGACCACTCCGTCAGCGCCTTTTAGCGCATCCGCAAGGTCAGGAATCATGCGAAATTCATCGAGATGATCCTGATTGCGGAAAAACCTCGACCAGCTTCTTCCTGAAGCAGGGTAGCTCTTTTGTTTTTCAAGCTCCCACCAGTGCTCAACATAGGGATCATGCGCCCTAACCTCCGCACCCATTTCCGTTAATTTCCTTACGATGATCTCAGAGCCGCTGTATCTTGTATCTGCCACGTCTTCCCTGTAGGATGCCCCAAGAATTGCGATCACTGACGCTGCAACCATCCGTCCCATGTTTCTTAGCGCGTCGCGCACAAGCTGCGCGGCATGCAGGGCCCTCGTATCATTTATGTTTATGGCCTCAGGCGTGATTTTGAAGATATCATTTTCAAAACCCAGCAGATGTTTATATGCCCATAAACCCAGACCTCCGTCTTTAGGCAGGCAGTAACCTCCAATTCCCGGTCCGGGAAACAGGATGTTATTATGTGTCGGGCGAACTTTGATGGCGTTAATTACCTTTATAAGGTCAACTCCGTTCGTCTCGGAAAAAAGACTCCATTCATGGAGAAAAGCAAGGATAGTAGAACGATAACTGTTTTCTATTATTTTACATGTTTCACTTTCAATAGGTTTGTCGAGGACCGTTAACGGGTACTGATCGACATTCAGGACATCCGAAAGAAACGCCGTTACCCTATTGCGGCTTTCGTCGTTGATACCGCTGCAGACTCTCCAGAAATCCCTCACGGATTTTACATAGTCCCTGCCCGGCATAACCCTTTCATAACTGTGAGCCAGTAATGGTTCATCAGCGATACCCCTCTTCTTAAAGGCCTTTTTAATGATGGGATAAGCCACGTATTCAGTAGTCCCTGGCGGAACGGTTGTTTCAATCAATACAAGGCATCCGGGATTGATCTTCTCCCCGATAATCCTGAAACTCTCTTCAATGGCGCTTATGTCCGCATTTCCGCTCCTCAGATTCCCCAGTTCCTCTTTAAGAAAATCACATTGAACGTCAACTACGAGGACATCCGCCAGGGAAAGCGCGTCATAGGTAAATGTTGCGGTCAATGTCTTTTTTTCAATCACACAGCGCTCTATCATGGGATTCACCTCGGGATCCTCCGCTTTGACGGGTGAGATCCCGCGATTGAAAAAAATGGTTTTCCAGAAGCTTCTTGTGCTTGGTCTTTGCATTCCTATTACGAACTTTTTTGGTTTGCCGGTTTTATTATCAACCGAGTCAGCGACAACTCCTGCCATTACGGCTCCAACAAAACCGAGTCCCATGACAACGACGATCTCACGACCCATTCTTTGTTGTTCATCCACGAGCTTTTTCAGCCTTTCATATTCCCTATTATATTCCGCTTCATCCGGGAGTCTGAATTTTTCACCCGAGGGGCTGATAGAATATTCCATAAATCACCTTTCTTACTTTTTTTTGAAAAGCTAAATAATAAATCTTCCTGACCTTGTCAATCATTAAGAATCATTAATCAATTTCCATAAATGTGTCCACTATCTTTCTGACCCTATGTGCTATTGAGATGGAAGATGTTAATCCAGGGCTGTCTATCCCAAGGAGATTTACAAATCCAGGATTTAAGGGGTCCTCCCCGATTACAAAATCCCGGCAGCCCTTTAGTCTTGCCTGATGCCCTGCCTGATGGATCGAAAGGTCTTTTGCCAGCAGTCCCGGGAAATACCTGCTGACCTTTTCCAGGAATACCTCTGCCGGGGTAAGGACCTCGGGGCTTACATTGCGGTCATCGAGCGGCCTGAGTCTGGGACCGACAGTGACGGTCGAACCTGTGCGAAATGGGGGATTGAGATCATGGAGAGTTGGAGTAAGATGGATACCTACGGTAAAATGGCGGTCTCCGTCTGTCTGGACTGTTGTCGGAGTGGGATAGATATTTCGTCCTCCTAAATGGATATCTTCGCGTTTATGACTGTAGAATTTATAGCTTTCTCCCAGTATCGGATCAATCTCATAAAGAGACCGCGGATTTATCATCTTTGCCACGAGATCGGCATTAACACCTGCAGAGTTTATTACCATTGCGGTTGAAACATGATCTGTCGCCCCGTCCGGGTACCTGATTAACAGTTCATATAAGCCACCTCTGGCATTTATACCGATAACCTCCGTTCCGGAAATAAAGTTCACCCCCCCCTTCTGGGCAAGCGTATGGAGCCTGTACACAAAAGAGGCGGAATCTACAATCCCAGCGCCTGGCACATCAAGGGCGGACAGGGCCAGGACATTAGGTTCGAGTTCTTTGACCCTTTCAGCCGTAATCTTTCTTACCCCTGGAACCTTGTTTTCCGAGGCCCTTTTAAGATATAAATCCAGTAAACGGTCCTCTTCATTGCTGCTGGCGACGATGAGTTTTCCGCATTTTAAAAAAGGGACATGATTTGTCCTGCAGAATTCATAAAGGTACCGATTCCCATCAACGCATAATCCGGCCTTTAATGGTCTTGTCGCCTGATCATAATATATCCCTGAATGAATCACCCCTGAATTGCGACTTGATTGATTTTCTCCCTGGGTGATCCCGGGGTTTTTTTCAAAAAGGAAGATCCCGTCATATCCTTTTGAAAGCTCCATGGCAACAGCGCATCCGACGACACCTCCGCCAATTATCACTATCCGAACATCACCCATAATTATTCCCCCGATATTAGTAGTATCTTCGGCCTTTTATCATATTGTCGAAGGCATTGCCAATTTTCAAGATTTAATGAGGTTATTATACTTGTGTTCCCTGTGGTTTTAAAATAGATTATTTTATCATGGATACTATCAGAGACATAATCCGCAAGGTCGAATGCACAATCCAGCGCAAACAGATGATTGAGCATGGTGATCTTGTCGTGGTCGGAGTCTCCGGGGGACCGGATTCGATCTGCATGCTTGATATACTTCACGAAATATCCGGCAGGCTTGGAATAGGACTTTTCGTGGCCCATTTTAATCACGGACTAAGACCGGCTGAAGATGACTCCGAAACCAGACTTGTGGAAATGATGGCGAATTCTATGGGATTGCCGTTCAAATCAGGAAAATCCGAATATGCAGGAAATGGAATGTCAATCGTCAATGAAGAGACGGCAAGGAACGCCCGGTATAATTTTCTGGAAAAGGTGAGAAAGGATGCGGGTGCGGATAAAATATCCATGGCCCATAATATCAATGACCAGGCTGAAACTGTTATCATGAGGCTTTTAAGGGGTTGTGGTATCTCAGGGCTTTCTGGTATTCCTCCGGTACGGAACAGGATCATGCGTCCCTTAATCGAAATAACCCGAGAGGAGATTGAGCTCTATCTGATTAAAAGGGGATTGCCTTTCGCGGTTGACAGTTCAAATAGAGATAAAAAATTCCTCCGTAACAGGATAAGAATGGATCTGATTCCTGTTTTACAGGAGTATCAGCCCAGGATTGTAGAGCATCTAGGCCGATTATCAGATCTTTTAAAGAAGGAAGATTCTTTTATAGAAAGCAAGGCGGAGGAATTAGTTGATAAGGAGGCCCGATTGGACGCAGCCGGGCATATATCGGTACCTGTCTTATGGTGCAGAGATCTCCCTGTGGTATTAAGAAACCGGGTTGCAAGGATACTAATTAGCAAGGTGTGTGATGGTCTTCGAAAGATCGATTCGAGACATATCAGATCCATATCAGTACTCACGGAGAGCGATAATCCTCAGGGAGTAATTCATCTCCCTGATAAGCTTATTGTAAAAAAAGTATATGACAGGCTATGCTTTTATAAGGACATGGGAAAAGAGACTCATGAATTCGATTATATCCTGAGCAATCAAGGTGTATTCAATCTGGAGCGTATCCAATGTGCTATCAAAATAGACATAGAGGATGGAAACATGGATTCCTTCAAAAAGGATACCCGTGATGTTGCCTTCCTTGATGCGGATAAGGCATTATTTCCATTGAATATCCGCAATTTCAGAAAAGGAGACCGGTTTATTCCCCTGGGAATGAAGGGACGCAGGAAGGTGAAAGATTTTTTTATTGACCTTAAGCTTCCACTAAGCGAGAGGGCAAAAGTGCCATTATTGATATCCGGAGATCGTATAGCGTGGGTCTGCGGGTACAGGATTGATGATAGATTTAAGATCACGGCTGATACGAAGAAGATTTTAAGGTTCGAAATGACATCATGCGTTAAAGGCTTTTCTAATCCCTGATTTGTAAGGTGCTTTTATTACACCTTTTTCAGTAATAATGGCCGCAACATATCTTGATGGAGTGACATCAAAGGCGGGATTAAGCGCCTTGACGCCTTCCGGACCTATTTGACGGTTTCCTATCCGGCTAATCTCATTCGGGTCTCTCTCCTCAATCGGGATGGAATCACCATTGTCAATGCTCAAATCTATTGTTGAAAGCGGAGCGGCTACATAAAAAGGTATACGGTTTTCTTTTGCCAGCACGGCTACCTGGTATGTCCCTATCTTATTTGCCACATCCCCGTTAGCGGCAATCCTGTCCGCACCTGTGATGACAAGATCTATTTTGCCTCTGCGCATAAAAGATCCGGCGGCATTATCAGCAATCACGCTCACCGGGATGTTATCCTCCATCAGCTCAAATGAAGTCAGACGAAGGCCCTGGAGCCAGGGTCTTGTTTCATCGGCGATGACCTCGACTTTTTTCCCTGCTTCATAAGCGGCTCTTATAACACCTAATGCCGTTCCATACCCTCCGGTTGCCAGTGAACCGGCGTTGCAGTGGGTCAGGATTGTAGCCTTTTGGGGAACAAGCTTCTGCCCGTATCTTCCCATTTGTTTGTTGATTTCAATGTCTTCTTCAAGGATTCTTATGGATTCTTTTCTCAGCGCCTCTCTTATTTCAATAACGGATTTGGAAGAATTTTCACGCAGCACCATCAGCATGCGCTCAACTGCCCACCTGAGGTTAACGGCGGTAGGCCGTGCGCAAAGCATCTCATCGGCCATCTTTTTAAACTGCTTGGCAAAGATGTCGTATGACCCGGATCGGATAACGTTGGAACCTAATACTAATCCCATTCCAGCAGCTACACCTATGGCCGGTGCGCCCCTGATCACCATTTCCCTGATGCCCTTAATAACATCCTTATAACCCCGGCATATATACCACTCCACTTTCCGGGGGAGTTTTCGCTGGTCGATCATGCATACTTTATTGTCTTTCCATTTTATTGTTGGGATCATAATAAACTCCTGGATTGAGGCTATCTAAAAATCCTTTATCCTATCTTAATCCTCCAGCCATAGGGATCTTCTTTTTCACCATATTGTATCGCTACTATTTCATTGTATAGTCTTTGTGAAAGATCCCCCATCTTTCCGCCTGCGACGACATAGTCCCTGTTTTTAAATGTTATCTGGCCGACAGGGGATATTACGGCGGCGGTCCCGGTTCCGAAGGCCTCTTTCAGCTTTCCGCTTTCCGCGGCTTTGATCACATCGTCTATTGCAATGGATCTCTCTGAGACTTTCAATCCCCAGTCTCTCAGGATATCTATTACCGATGCCCTTGTTATTCCCGGTAAAATACTGCCATTTAACGGGGCTGTTATTATTTCGTCATCGATGACAAAAAACATATTCATCGTTCCGACTTCTTCAATGTATTGGCGATGGGCCGCGTCAAGCCATAATACCTGGGTAAAGCCTTTCGTTTTTGCTTCTTCCGCCGCCAGAAGGCTTGCTGCATAGTTCCCTGCAACCTTTGCCTCGCCGGTTCCTCCCGCTGCAGCGCGGACGTATTTATCTTCCACATAAATCTTGATCGGGTTAAGTCCTTCCTTATAATAGGCGCCGACAGGACCTAATATAATAAAGAATGTATATGTTTTTGAAGGTCTGACCCCCAAATGAGGTTCGGTGGCAAACATAGCGGGTCTGATATACAGAGATGTGCCCTTGCTGTGTGGGATCCAATCCTTATCAAGCAGAACCAGCTTTATCATCCCATCCATAAAAAGATCCTTATCCACTCCGGGCATGCATATCCTCGCTGCTGATCGGTTTAGTCTTTTCAGATTTTCTTCCGGCCGAAACAGAAAAATACTTTCATCTTCTCCCCGGTACGCCTTCAGTCCTTCAAAAAGGGACTGCCCATAATGTATTGACATCGCAGCCGGATTGATGCTGAAGTCTTGGTATGGGATGATACGGGGATCGAACCACCCTTTTCCCTCCTCATAATCAACCAGAAACATATGGTCCGTCATGATATCTCCAAATCCAAGCTTGGATTCATCTTCAGGTCTTGTCTTCATCTGTCCTGAATTGACTTTAGTTATTTTGATTTCCAATGATTTTCTCCTTACGAAAAATAGAAATTTAGGATGAAATATATAACATATGACCAAGATAAAAACAACACTCAATTTGCTCGAAATAAGCATGCCATGAAATCCGAAATCCTTGAATACACTGATATGAATAGAGCCATATCAATGACGAAACACAGATAGTTACATAATATTTTGTGCATTTTCCCTAAATTATTAACCGGCATAGGGGGACAGTTGTGCGGAACATGCTTTATTATTCTGTCTGAGTATGATAGCTTCGATTCATGCCCGGATCAGCCAGTTTAGATGCCACCGGTGTTTTGCGCCAGGTGATGGGCCGCGGTATTGAGAAGAATCACGTGATAGAATCTGTAATGGGACGAGAAGCCTGATATAAATGATATATCATAATAGTTATGCACCTTCTGCAGAACGTTATATTAAAAAAATATCAAAGGGTTAAAACCCCCTAATTCCTGTCTGAAAATATATGAAGCTCGACTATGATATTGATCAGAAAGTACCCTTTTTAAAATCTCTCCTCCTTGGGATCCAATGGGCGGCAATCATTATTTCCACAATTGTCATCCTTGGTAAAGTAATCGGAAACATATATTTCATCAATATCCATGACCAAGCCCTTTACTTTCAGAAACTTCTTTTTCTTTCCGCGGTAACACTTTCAATCCAGATCTTCTGGGGGCACAGGCTTCCATTGGTGCCCGGACCCGCCGCCATACTTATTATAGGCATAATCTCAAGCCAGGGATATGATACTTCAGTTATTTATACTTCCATAACAATAGGGGGCCTGTTTTATACGGTCCTGTCCATAACCGGTCTCTTCAGCTATTTTCAAAGGTTTTTCACTTCCAATGTGGTCGCCGTTGTATTGCTTTTAATAACTTTTACGCTGGCGCCGAACATCCAGGAACTAATGACCGACAGCGGGGCGGGGATTAAGCCCCTTTACAATCTGAGTTTCTCTTTTTCCCTGCTCTTCATGATGTTCATTGCTTACAGGCTGCTGAAAGGCATATGGAAAGCAACCATGATAGTCTGGGGTATCATAATGGGCAGTTTATTTTATTACCTCATCTTCCCTTCCTATTCTTTTATTGCTCAAGGCACCGATATACCCATGGTAAGGGGATTCCTTCAGCAAATGAACTATAATCCCTCCTTGAAAGCCGGTGTCCTTATATCATTTCTTTTATGTTACTTGGCGTTATTCGTAAATGACCTTGGTTCCATTAAATCGGTTATAGAATTGCTTGAAGTCAGTGAAATAAATAAGCGCATAAGAAGAGGCTTGATGTTTACCGGCCTGTCAAATATCGCGTCAGGTTTTTTCGGGGTCATAGGACCTGTGAATTACTCGCTGAGCCCGGGGCTGATCATGTCAACAAAATGCGCATCACGCTTTACGCTTGTCCCGGCCTTCATAATAATGCTTATACTTTCCTTTTGCCCTTACTTTACCTCCTTTCTGGGAAGTGTCCCTCCTTCGGTTACAGGTGCCATACTGGCTTATGTCCTGGCTTCACAGGTGGCGGCAGGGCTCATTGTGGCATTTAAAGGTTCCAACAACGAAATCTTTGATCTGAACAATGGGATAATCATCGGTCTTTCTATCTTGCTTGGGACAATAATAGCATTTATGCCAGCGGATATAATAAATCAAATGCCTGTTTTTCTGAGGCCGGTCCTGGGAAATGGTTTCGTAATGGGGACCCTGAGTGCTATGATTTTTGAAAATATTATTTTCAAGGGAGAAAAAAGCAATTGAATCATAAAAGCGCGCTGATAAAAGATCTCATATTTCTTGGTCTTTTTGAGAAAGCGAAAGAGATCCGTTTTGAACTGGGTGAAAAAGCGGTGTTGTCCTATATTAAGTCAAGTCACCGTCTTCTAAGTAAGGTCTACCACCCGGATTTGAATCCAGCCAATACTGAAAGTGCATTGGTTGCGCAGCAAAAGCTAAACAGGGTCAGCCAGGCTATCAGCAATATGACGGATCAGGAGATTGTTGAGCTTTTCGAACAACCCGACAAAAAACCTGACAAGAGAAAAAAGCGGCTCCTCGTGGTTGAAGATGAATTTGGTTTACAGGAAATATTCAGAGATATCTTCACGATGGAGGGATATGATGTAAGGGTGGCCATCGACGGGGATAATGGCTATGAAGTCTATGTCAAGTTTAAACCTGATCTGGTCTTCACTGATGTGGTAATGCCTAAAATGAGCGGCCTTGATCTCGTGAGGAAAATAAGGGAAACAGAACCGGATATAAAAGTGATATATATCAGCGGATTTTTCGGAATCAGGCGGCTGAAACAACAACTCGATGAGGATGTGGCCCTTTATGGATATCCCCTGCTTGCCAAACCCTTCAAGACCAGTAATATGCTGGATATAGTAAGAAACTACCTCGATGAGTGATTCTGCCGATAATCAATGTCCGGATTCCTGAGTATCTCATCCGGTCTGGGAAACGGATTTAATTTCAGCGATATGAAAGGGGAAAACCCCATTGAGGCGGTCTCTGAAATAGAATTTTAAGGTTTCTCGGATCACAGGGAAGGCCAGGTCAGCCCAGGGGACTTCTTCTTCCCTAAAGAGACGAACCTCAAGACTTTCATCTCCGGCGCCAAAATTACCGTCAACTAAACGCCCCCTGAATATCAGATAAACCTGGCTGATGAAGGTCAAATTATAGAGCCCGTAGGGTTTAATGGACTTAATCCTCGCACCAGCCTCCTCAAAGGTTTCCCTTTTTGCGCCCGCTTCAACCGTCTCCCCTTTTTCGAGATATCCGGCAGGTATAGTCCATTTTCCGTACTGGGGCAATATGGAGCGTCTGCAAAACAACACCTGGTCATCAATTTCCGGAATACAGCCAACGACCATTTTAGGGTTCTCATAATGGACTATCCCGCAGGAGTCGCATATAAATCGTGAACGGTCATCCCCTTCGGGGACACGATAACTCAATTCGGAACCACATCTACTGCAATATTTCAAAAGATAGCCCTTCCCTTTAAAAATGCCTTTTGCATCCATCTAATCCGAAATCAGCAGGGGATTAAACCTGGTGTCATGATCGTAAATATCAATCCCCTCTTTCTTTTTCAAATATCCGACAACGACATACGTCAGGGGCGTAACCGCGATTTCGTAGGCGCATTTAACCAGCCACTGAGTTATAACAGTGGACACAAGTGTTACAAATGTCATCGTCCCCGCAAATGCGAGTATTATGAATATGAATGAATCCAGCCCCTGACCCGCCAGTGTGGAGCCTATAGTCCGAATCCAGAGAAAACGACCTCTGGTTGCAATCTTAATCTTTGCCATGAGATATGAGTTACTGAATGCTCCGGCCAGATAAGCGACAAAAGAGGCAAACAGCAAACGCGGAGCATACCCAAGAATTCTTGCATAGGCCTCCTGCCCGTCCCAGAATGGAGCTGCCGGAATAATCTGGCCAAGCCATATCGCAAGGACAGTAAAAAAATTACAGAGAAATCCGAGCCAGATTACTTTCCTGGCCTGTCTGTATCCGTAAACTTCGGTCAGGATATCGCCTGTAATATAACTTATTGGAAATATGAGTACAGCGGCAGGAAGAATAAATCCAAAAATGTTTACAAGTTTTACAGCGATTATGTTGGCGGTAATGATACAGGCAATAAAAATGGCTACCACTGTAACAAATCTGTAGGAATATCTCGTTTCATCAATTTTTTTTTTAAATCTTCTCTATTCATCTACAGAAATTATTTACCTGATGACTTACCTTTACTGCCCAGAAGATTATATACCAGTCTGGTAGTTACGGCTATTCCGTTGCTTGCGTTAAAAATAAGGTTTCTGAATGTATTTGACAGTTTCTCGTACTCTCTCTGAAAACCATCCGTATCGATCTTTTCGGTCTTCAGATCGGCCGAACCGAGCACTCCAGCACCCATGGGTTCATGGCCCATATCAAAGAAAGGCACCTTACCAAAAAAATCCTCTTTTTCCAGTGAAACGAGCGGAAAATCCCCTTTTTCAGTCCTGGTGACAACATCCGCATTCCCTTCACTGATCATGAATAAATCTTCTGTCGCGGACCCTTTTTTGATTACCTCCTTCTTCTCTTTTGAAACTTCAAAAGCAGTCCTCGGTTCAACACAAATCTCTACAGCCCTGTCAGTAATCTTCTTGAACCTTCGGTCAAGACTGAGAAGGAATCGCCGGAAATCCGGTGATGTCAGAGTATATTCCCTTGCTAATCTCTCCGTATCAATCAGCCCCACCCATAAATCCTCCGCTGCCATAACGGTTGAGTTACGCGCATATTCTTCATATATCAGCGAGGTAAAAGTCCCTATAAAACAACCCGTCCCCAGGCGACAAATCGTCATGGGACCTCCTGCCTTTGCCCTCGTAACTTCTGCAACACCTTCCAGGATTACCCAGATCCATTTGCCGTAACGGCCCTCCTTAACAATCTTATCCCCGGCCTTAAAGTCTTCTTCATTGACTATATAAGTGTAATCGGGAAATGGTCCCTTTAAGACAGGTAACGCCTGCCCTTTTTCCTTTCCCAGGGCCTTATCAAATGATGGCGGCCCGACCTTTTTAAGCATGCCGTCATCAAGCATTCTGAGCGCGTCCAGTACGATCTCCATTCTTCCCTGCTTGACAACGCGGTCGATATTAACTTCCTCTTCGAGAAAATCAAATTTTCCGTCTGTCCACCCAAAAAGGGCATAGATGGCTTCTATCCCCCGTTTCTCATTACAAATCGCATTAATGGGATCGCCGTTTTTAAAATATATCTGTCCCGGTGATGGAGCGTACTGGCTTGTTATTTTAAGTATCCCCGAGCTGCTATTTCCTCCCAGTATCTGGAAAATATCCGCGAGGCCGATAAAACTCAGATTTCCGGCAAAGACTGATTTTTGTTCCATAAGATATTCCCTATTGTGACCATTTAAGTTCTTTTTGCAGATGTTGCAAGGTCAGCTGAAGGATTTTCTTCAGAGTTACTCCAACACCCGGTCCTTTTACTGCGCTTGCCTCAAAAGTTGGAACTTTGAGTTTGCTGTTCAAATCTTTTTCCATAACCTCGACCGGCAGTATGGGAATACCCTCATCTCCAAGATCCCGTTTATTAAACTGGATTACCAGTGGAATTTTGAAAATGCTCAAATTCTGTTCCGCCAGATTACCCTGAAGATCTTTAAGAGACAGCAGATTTGCTTTTCTTCTCACTTCAAGAGAATCCGCGACAAAGACCAAACCATCCACATTTTTTAACACCAGTTTCCGCGTGGAGCTATATTTTGCCTGCCCGGGTACCGTGTATAGCTGAACCTTGACATCACAACCCCTGATTTTACCGAGACCGATAGGAAGAAAATCAAAGAATAGAGTTCGGTCACCCTTCGTATTAATAGAAACCATTTCAGTGGTAGTATATTTTTTCCCGGTTTTATAAATGGTCTCCAGGTTTGTAGTCTTACCGCATCTCCCTGGGCCATAATAGACCAGTTTACATTCAATCACTCTTTCCTTAATATTGAAGACAGCCATAAATCATCCCTAAATTCATTAATAATCTAGTTCGCTATTATCTTTAAATCCAACGAATAATGACCCTTTTTCGGTCCTGACTCTATCTTCCCAAAACCTGAAACAATGCCTTTGGAGTTAAAAACAGCCAGGGGCGAACAGCACTGGATCTTTTCTAATTGCAGTCCTGGTTTGAAATAATCTCCCATGGCCTTCTTGTCAGCCCCTAAAATCAAGCTTACAGCGTTTCCCGCCTGAAATGAAACTTCCAATTCCATTTCCCTCCCCTTAAAAGGCCCGTCAGTAATCTCGATATTTACAGAAGATAAAGGAAGCACTTCATCTTCCTGCTCAGGCGTTTTCTCACTCTCGACATCGGTCTCATCCATTGCCGGAATATCATGACTAACGCCTTTCTTATCCAAGATATCCCTTAGAAAATTGCTGAGATATCTCAAATCTCCCTTGGTAAGCTCATCCCGTGCCACCCATTTTTTCAACCTGGTGATAGCCACTTCCTCTGAGGCAAGAGAAAGATCGCACCGAAGCAGATTCATGGCTGCCATAAGCGGGAGAGGCCCGGCTTTGATCAATCTCTCCAGCTCCTTGACCGCTTTATCATATTGTCCGAATTTGGCCAGGGCCACGGCACTTTCTATGGCCGCCGTATCCTTATTTCTGGAAAATGAAAAAAGATTACTAATAAGATCCTGTACTTCCTGGGACAGATCAGGCCTCTCATCGGCCTCATCGATCTCCGTAATATTGTCGTTTACTACTTTTATCCTGCTCTTAATCCCATTTATAAGCTTTTTATCTTTAGAATAATGTTCATGCCCCTCGATAAATTCCAGCAGGGTCTCGTACTTCTGCTTGGCCTGCTTGAGCAGGCTCTGTTTTCTGTAAAGCTCAGCCTCTTTAATAGTGGTTTCAATATATTCCTTATCGCTCATTCTAATCTCTCATTATGGTGGTCATTTTGCGATTATGTTTTTCGGATAAGCGTGATTTCGCTTTCTTTCCTTCAGACTTATGTAAAATCAGTTTCCGCGAGCCTTTCGGACAAAATCCTACAGACTTTCAGCCATTTCATCCTTAAAAATGACCGCGAACTGCCGCAAAACCCTGGCCTTCTCCGCGTCCATATCAAGGAACTGGATTCCAGCTTCGCAATCTCCACTTTCTTTTTGACGGGTATAGGCGACTTTTCCGATGAAATCCATGACATCCTCTTCCATACCTATGGAAAGAGATACGGAATATCGAGGATCAAGGGGAGCATGAGTTTCAAGCAGAATTCCACCCTCGCTTACATCAAGGGTCCTGCCCATCCCCTGAGTGACAACCTCGCCATTTTCGTCCAGGCAGGAAAAAGCGAGAAGATTGTGAGAGTCTATCCTCTTATTTTTTCTTTTATCTTCCTGGTTCATCTTACCCACCTTACGCTTATTCGCGATATGATCCCAAATCTTTATATGTTTATATATTATATCTTTACAAAATTAAAGTAAATACCCGGATTTTTCGAAAAAGACAGAATTGAAAAAATATAGCTTGCCATTAGCTCAAATCTTTTTTAGTTATATTTATAATCAGGGGAAGAAAATATCCGTCAAACATTTTTCAGGAGCACCTCGGATAAAATCCGTCATGCTGCCGGGAGTTCCCAAGATAATTTTTTATCATATCACAAATTATTGAATTTAAATATCCCTGCTGTAAGGCAAAATCCACCATCAAATCTGAGAAAATATCGTAATGGTGCTGGATTTTGGCATAACCCTGGCCACCAGCGACGTACCGGATGCAGGGCGCCAAGGAGCGACGACTGAGGCGTATAAGTAATACGCCGCAAGCTTGTCGAGAGCCTCCAGGTCGAACGAGAGAAGCGATCACGGGCAACGCAGCCCTTCGACTTCGCTCAGGGCCATGATCCTGTCGAATGGCAGATGGCGCCTTGATGGTGGATCAGGGTAAGGATCTTTTTTGATTTTACCATACAAATAGCCCAAATTAAGTATTAAATATGTCAATCTTTTCCGGTTTGAATGGGATATCTGGATGCTTGCATCAATTGAAAAATGCTTCGCACTTATGGAAAAATACAGGATGCCTGATAATATCAGGGCTCATTCAATTGTTGTTAAAGAGGTAGCAATATTATTAGCAGACGGAATCAATAAAAATGGGGCAAAGGTATCTCTTGAAAAAGTAATAACCGGCGCCCTTATGCATGATATTGGAAAGGCCTTGTGTTTTAACTCTCCCCATGATCATGCGATAAAAGGTATGGAGATCTGCATCCAAAATGGTTTGTATGAAATAGCTGATATCGTTGAAGAGCATATAACCCTTAAAAGCTATGACAAGAGAAGTCCGGTCTCCGAAAAGGAGATAGTGTATTATGCGGATAAAAGAGTAAATCATGATAAAATCGTCAGTCTTGAGAAAAGGCTCGAGTATCTTATCGATCGTTACGCGATGAATCAAAAGGGACTGGAAAATATTATTAAGCAAAATTTTATTCGATGCAGGGAAGTCGAAGTTAAACTTTTCTCATATTTGCAATTCGATCCTGAAGATATTGCTGATATGATTGTATAGATTACGGCTATTATTTAATTCACACAACTCAGCACACTAAAATGTCAAAAAAATATACCTGGGCACTGCTCAATTTCCTCAGTATTTTCATCCTGGTTTACGATTCTCACGCCACAGTTACGATAGATCTGTTTGAAACACCGGTCACATACCAGGCTGGAAAGAGTTACCCTGTATCTTTCCGCGTAAAGGTTTCAGAATCATGGTACATACACGGAACAGGCGAAGCATCCGACTATCTTATCCCCACTGCCCTGTCTTTTAAAGAGACACCTGCGATAAAAATCAAGGAGGTCAGGTTTCCCGAACCTGAGAAAAAGATATTTGACTACTCCAAACAGATACAGGACGTCTATGCAGGAGAGTTTCTTATAAAAGCCACCTTACTTATTAAGGAAAACGCTGAATTAGGAAAACATTTGGTTAGAGGCACCTTAACATATCAGGCATGCTCTGATAAATCATGCCTCCCTCCCAAAACAATTTCTTTCGATATAAAACTCCAGGTCATTACGGGGGATGCCGTTACAGGGGCATCCGAATACAATCAGGATATCAGGATAATCAGCGGTAAGGATAATGAAAGACCTGACGCGGAAAAACTGGCCGGTCGCGGCATTTTTCTCTCAATCCTGATTTTTTTCCTTGCGGGCCTGGGTCTGAACCTTACACCATGCATCTACCCGCTTATTCCGATAACGGTATCCTATTTCGGTGGAAAAAGCCGGGATATCGCAGGTAGTTCCCTATTACATGGAACAATATATATCCTTGGGATAGCAATGACCAATTCCTTTCTTGGGATCAGTGCCTCTCTTTCTGGAGAAATGATCGGGTCAGCCCTCCAGAATCCCTTCACCTTGATATTTGTTGCTGCTGTATTGCTTATCATGGGATCCAGCTTTTTCGGACTCTGGGAATTCCGGCTTCCCATGGGGGCGGCCAGGCTTGTGTCCGGGAAGTATCGAGGTTATTTCGGAACATTTTTTATGGGATTGACTCTCGGGATAGTCGCAGCTCCATGTATAGGCCCATTTTTAATCGGTCTTCTAACATATGTGGCAAGCGAAGGAGATCCCTTAAAAGGTTTTATCAACTTTTTCGCGCTAAGTATAGGTATGGGTCTGCCTGTTTCCGTTCTCGCAATAATAACAGGATTCATGGACCGTCTTCCACTGTCCGGAGGCTGGTTGCTCTGGATAAAAAAGATCATGGGATGGATAATGTTTATAATGGCATCCTATATGATTGGCCCTGTCATATCCGGATACGGAGGAAGGAATCTGCTTTTCATAATCGTTATACTCCTTGCAGGTGCTCACATGGGCTGGCTTGATAGGAACGGAGATAACCTAAAGAATTTCAAAAGGATCAAAAGGATCGCTGGCACTGTAATTATCTCATGCTGTCTGATATACCTGGCATTCAATCTGTCTGGGGAAAATGGTGTTAAGTGGGTGCCTTATTCTCCCGAAATGGTCGAAAAGGCTAATAACCGAAGAATGCCGTTAATCATCGACTTTTATGCCAACTGGTGTGAGCCGTGCAGAGAAATGGAAAGGAATATTTTCAGAGATCCTGAGATAGCAGCGCTGACCCAAAACCTGACAGCCTTGAAAGTTGACCTCACCAGGAGAAATCAATCCCAAGATGAATTGCTCGGGAATTTTGGTGTCATCGGGGTCCCCACTTTGATATTCATAAATAAAGACGGCATCGAAGAGAGACAATTGAGGATTGAAGGATTAGCAAAAAAGAGCGATGTTCTCAGACACATGCGACTTATAAGCCATGTTCAGGATTCAAGGAATCCTTAATAAAGGATCTGTCACCATTTAATGAGGGCGCTTCCCCATGTCAGCCCCCCTCCAAAGACAGGAAGACATACAATATCGCCATCCTTTATGCTCCTGTCTCGCACAGCTTCATCAAAAGCTATGATACAGGAGGCAGAAGAGATGTTTCCATATTTGTTTATAGTGATATAAAATTTTTCCATGGGAATATTCAGCGTTTTGGCCATGGAATTAAACATCCTCTGGTTGGCCTGGTGAGGTATAAACCAGTCAATATCATCAACGGATATGTTATTTGTCCGCGCCGCTTCTTCAATAGATTCCACAAAACGTCTTACCGCCACCCTGAATGATGCGTTCGCATTTATAAGCCGCAGGGAATGCAGCCCTTTATCAACACTTTCATGGCTGATAGGGGTTGTCGCCGAACCGCCGCCCGGGACAAGCAAATCCTGCCCATTTGCACCATCCGTATGGATATGTGTGGAAAGGACCTGGTGCCCGTCACCACCTTTTGTGATAATCGCCGCGCCAGCCCCGTCACCCCATAATACGCAGTTAGTCCTGTCGGTCCAGTCCTGAACCCTTGTCAATATTTCAGAACCAACTACGAGTGCGTTTTCGACTGCGCCGCAATTCATATATTTTATTGCCACGTCCATTGCAAACACGAAGCCGGAACATGCGGCAGTGATATCGAATGAAATCGCCCTGTGGGCTCCGAGTTTTCCCTCAAGCCAATTTGCGCCGGCCGGACAGCATGTATCAGGCGTGATTGTGCCCATAATAATCAAGTCAAGGTCCTCTGCACCCATTCCGGCCATTTCGAGCGCCTTTTTAGAGGCCTCTACGGCAAGATCTGATGCCGCGACACCGGGCTCTGCGACCCTCCTTTCACTTATGCCGGTGCGTTTGACGATCCACTCATCAGTGGTATCGAGGCCCATTTCCTGTAGATCTTTATTTGTCAGCACCTTACTGGGAACATATGAGCCGGTCCCTATTATCTTAATGAAGTTCATCTCTACCCATAACCCTCCATGAATTAACATTATCCGCCCACAGCGAAAAAACGTGGAAAGTAAATACCAAATGGTACAGAAAGTCAAGACAGTTGTGCTGCCCCAAATCCACCATCAAATATAAGACGATATAGTAATAGTTCTGGATTCTGGCGTAACCCTGGTCACCAGCGATGAGCCAGATGCAAGGCGCCAGGGAGCGACGACTGAGACGTATAAGTTATACGCCGCAAGCTTATCGAGAGCCTCCAGGTCGAACGAGAGGAGCGATTGCGGGCAACGCAGCCCTTCGACTTCGTTCAGGGCCATGAGCCCGTCGAATGGCAGATGGCGCCTTGATGGTGGATCAGGGGCTGGAAAGAAGGTATCGCAGGAAACTTCGTGAAATTAACTCGCCCTGCAGCAATCAGCGGGGAATCATACAATGACGGGGAATTTGCTTATTATGATACGCCGGCCAAACACTCGGTAAAAACCGCCGATTTTTTTAAAGGCATCGGGGAAATTCTCCGATAAAAAGTGCCTGAGCCCGCCTGCCGACGCCTAACAGGATTTGATTTGCTGCAAGACCGCTAAGCCGTCAACCTTGCCAATGCATTCTGCCAAGGTAAATGCCACTTGCAGGCAGGCACAAATTAGCAATACTCCTACATATTCTCCGCCACTGACACAGTCCTGTCCCCGAGCAAATTTACATAACCTCCCAGCTCATTATCATACCAGCCATAGATCATAGCCTGAGTGACCGATATTTTGACATCGCTCTGGTCATCTTCATCCAGAAGTTCCTTTTTAATACCGGCGACCTTTTTGAGGTCAATGGCTACATCCGCTGTTCTAGTGTGAGTCTCGTGAGCCTCGATTATTGCGGCCGCTCTCGGTATCCCAATTATATCGTCAGATACATTCTGTTTCTCGGTATAATGCAGGTAACCGTTTAAATCATTCTCAGCGGCCTCGCGGTATATCCGGTTTATGCTTTCCCTCCTTATTGATTCCCCCGAAAGATCCTCCTGAAGATTTACCACAAGTATTATAAGGGAACCGGTTGTGGTTGGAATTCTAACAGATTCCGCTATAAAACCAATCTGCTTCATCTCAGGGATAACAAGCCCAAGGGTATTGGCAGCGCCCGTCGTCGTAAGAATAATATTATTGAAAACACTCCTGTTTTTACGCAAATCGGTGGCTCCGGACTTCGCTGGCCGGTCGAGGACATACTGCGAAGATGTGACCGCATGGACAGTGGCCATTGAAGCAGTAAGAATCTTCTTAGGCCCGTAATAATCTATCAGCGGTTTTATCATATGGGCTAAACAACATGTTGTACAGGATGCGTTTGAAATAATATTATGAGTGCGTGGATCGTAACTGTTGTCATTTATGCCCATAACTGTTGTCACTGCGTCCGAAGGCATATTCAGGCTTTTGTCCTTTATCTTAAAAGGCGCTGAGACAACGACCTTCTTGGCCCCTGCATATAAATGTCCTCTTAGTGACCCGTCTTTCGAGTCCGCGGGGATTGTTGGGTCCAGGAATTTTCCTGTTGTATCCAGGACAATCTTTACACCATGATTGCCCCAATCGATATCGCAGGGATTTCTTACCTTTCTTAAAACCTTTACATTAATGCCGTCTATATTCATCGTGCCGTTTTTTTCATCAAGATCAAATACAACCCTTTCGGATTTATGACCATAGAGATAGTAGTGCAGGGCTCCGTACGTGGAATCTCTCTCAATATAATGCGCGAGATCATTAATCGAATTGCCCACCTCTCTGCCCACATTTATCACAATCTCATTAAAGTATTTACGTGATATGTGATGCCAGAGGGACAGCTTCCCTATTCTTCCAAGCCCATTTATGCCCAGCTTTAAATCACCATCATTCCCTTTTAAAAGCATTTCTTCCATTTTGTCTTACCTCCTGGCAAATTCTTCAATATCCATTTTTCCTTGATAAACAGAACCTTCTCTTCCATCAATACTAACCCAGTCACCTGAATTCAGGCGAACACCATCCAAACTGCAACTGCTTTCTTTTTCATTACAGATGAGATTAGCGCATCCCACGACACAGGTCTTTCCAAGCCTATGAGCGACAATAGCGGCATGTGAAGTAGAACCGCCCCTCGCGGTTAATAACCCGTCAGCGCCATATATCTCCCTGATGTCATCAGGGACCGTATCACCGCGGACAAGTATAAGGGATGTGTCCTTCTCCTCCTTTCTCCATTTCTGCAATTCTTGGAGGTTAAAAACAACCCTGCCTGTCATTGCGCCGCCGCTCACCCCGATCCCATGCGCGATCCTCCTTGACTCCGAGTCCGGTGTTGCGGCAAATGAAAGGACTTTTTTCCTTTCCCTTATGGCCATGTCCCTTGTCTGGAGAAAATAGAGATCCTTTTTTTGGGGTGATTCAAAGGTGAATTCCATTTCCTGTGGACCCCATTTTCTGTTATATATCAGATCTTTGGCCAAGTTCCTAATGGACTGATACAGCTCAGGGAAATGAACTTCAAGCGTAGTTTCTCCCTCCCTGTTTTCTTCCTCAGCCTGTTTTCTCGAAATAGGCAAAGTCTTTACCAGACCGGATACGACATCCTCTCCCTGGTTCTCCAAGGTAAAATCTCCCCATAAATTAACCATATCCCCGGACCACCTTGGACTGTGGGTAAATACGACGCCCGAACCCGACTGTTGTGAGAGGTTTCCGAAGACCATCGCCTGGACAGCAACAGCGGTACCCCAGTCATCTGAAATCTGCATAATCTTTCGATAAGTCTTTGCCTTCGATGTGTTCCAGGATTCAAACACCTTCTTTATGGTAATATAAAGTTGATCAAGAGGTGACACCTCAATTGTTATCCCATTTTCGCGAATAAAATCCCTGTAGGCAAGCGCTATTCTTTTCATCTGTTTGCCGCTAAAATCCTTTTTATATGGAATCCCGAGCTTTGCCTTAAAGCGTGCTATAATATCATCAAAATCATCCCTGGTCAGGCCGAAAATCATTCCGTATGATTGCAGAAACCTTCTAAAACAATCCCACGCAAACCATTCCTGCCCTGTAAGTTTAATTATTCCCTCTACTATATCTTCATTGATGCCTACATTCAGGAATGTATCCATCATTCCAGGCTGTGATATCGGCGATCCGCTTCTAACCGAAAGAAGCAAAGGATTATCAGGTTTTCCAAAAGACTTGCCGGTAATACTTTCAAGGGTAGAAATCTCCGAGGCAATTTGATCCTCAAGATTTTTTTCGGCCGGTTTATATCTGTCAATCACCTCCTTGCACCTGAAAACCTCCGTGGTGATTATAAAGCCGGGAGGCACAGGGAATCCGTATCTGCTTAACCTCACCAGATTTAATCCCTTATTGCCAAGATAGATAACACCTGAAACACTGCTGTTCACCGGATTTAAAGGGGTTATGGCCCTGTTTGGATGATAGTTCAGAAGCTGTCTCAAACCTTCCGAAGGAAGCTTATCCGACTGCCGAAAAAGGGTTTTCATGACGCGGCTTAGAAAAAGATCAAGTTGCTGAAGCCCAAGTGATGTTGAGATCCTGTCTCTAAGAAAAACCTCCGTAACTCTATGGATTAATTTCTCCTTCTCTATATCCGGTTCAACGGATCTGTATTTAGGAAGCAGGGACATGGGTTCCATCAGATTAAGGATATTTATCAGGTTCGGTTCATGGATATTATTGAAATAGTCATTGACAATATTCCTTACCGCATTTGAGATGCCCCTGAAAACATCAAGAAATTGAGTGAAAGAAAAATCTCTCACCCCGAGGGCTCGAGCGAGAAGATCCATCTGGCTCTCCATCTCCGCCGATAGAATGCCGTCCAGCTTCAGTGCCTCATAAAAAAGTTGGAGGTTATCGTAAATATGTGAAAAGGTATCCCTAGTGATAAGCTCTAGCTCCACCTCTTCAACTAATTCTTCAAATAATACATTCACAAGTGATTCAATTCGGAAAGTGAGACCCAGAGCGTCAAATTTCATTTCGTGATAACTGCCGTACATGGAAGGGATATCAACGGTAAAATGTCTTTTATGATAAATATCTTCACGTATTTCATATTTTTCCGGGGAAAGGATGATCTCTTTCAACTTCTCAAGGTAAGCAAGAAGCCTTATCAGTTTTTGCCTCCCATCAGTCTCATCCAGAACCAGTTGAAGCCTGTCCATCTCCGGGAAAGCCATCGGTTTAATCTGCTTAATATAATTTCTCAATTCAAGGTGACCGAGGTTATATTTCTGATATATTAGTCTGTAAAAGGTAATCGCCAGGTCAACGCGTTCCCGGTCAACTTCTGAAACACCCGGCGCTTCAAAAATAACTTCGGGTAGAACTTCTCTGTCCAGTTTTAAAAGGTCACTTACCCTGTTTATCTTATCTTTACTGAATAAACGGCTTATTATCTTATAGACACCTTCAATATATTGACCTTCCGTTTCTATTTGCGAAAAGATACTCAAAGGGACAAAAGGCTTTAAAACCTTTTTATCCTTTGTCCTCCAAAATTCAATAGTGGCCTCCATCAGATTGATAATCTGGTTGCTGCTCTCGACATGGCTCTGTTTTCTGAGAAAATGGACGAGAACGTCTTTTCTGTGAGAAATCTCATCTATCTTCGTGGAAATGTCCCTTAATTGCCCTTCCGCTCCGATATCATTAAAAAAAGTGGGAAAAAGGCGTGAAAGCTGCTTAACAAGGTTATAGACCGGCGCTATATCGCTGTTTAGCAATGCTGTAACATCGCGTGGAAAAAGATCCGTATCTTTTATATATACACCACCTAGAGATAAATAGATAATAAGTGAGGATAATAATTTTTTGGACCATTTCGGATTTATCTCAATAATTTCCATCCAGGTTCGAATATTCTTTATATGCGACGAGTTAACCCGCATCTGCCAGTCATCACCAATCCCTTTTAAATCCGGAGTTTGAAATCCCAGGTTCACAACTGACTCAATAAAAGAGACAACCAGATCACTGTCATCCGTTTTATAAATGGCCTTACCCATATTATCGACACAGCTGAGCGCCGTAGCCGGATACTTTCCCACTGTTTGATATAGGATGGTGAAAGTCTTCCGTATCAATATCTCCAGATGCTCCGGCTTTGTATTATTAATCAACCACGCCAGGGTTCTGTTGATATCTCTTAAGGTTTCCTCGTGGATTGAATATAACCCCGTGCAGTTCATGATCCGGAAGAGAAAAACAAGTTTCCAGTACATGCCCTGCCCTGTATCACTTTCCGCCTTTAGAAGCTTCTGAGGTATCTCTCTGTATGTTTCCACAATTTGTCTGTATCCCGGCAGCTTCGTTAATCCCTCCAGAAGGGCAATCGGATCGAGTTCATTGGCTTTAAGGGCCGATTCCAATTCATTATGCCAATTCGTCAGGCTATGATGGGTGACAGGGTGAAATATCCTTTCAAAGTCTTCAGACCTTACGCCGTGATAACTGACCTCACTCATGAACCATTCGAATGGATCCATCTCACCAAGCCAGTAGGAATAGGAACACCTTAGATACCTTGCCAGCAGGGAGTTTAAGGATAAATAAATCTCTTGAGGGGGATTTTTTCCATGTAGCATTATTGCAAGTTTGTTGATTTGGTAAAAACTTTGGACAAATAAAAGAAAGCGTTCTTCTCCAAGCGACAGTATCTTATCAAAACCATAACATAATGAAGATAATAATCTGTTTAATCCCTTCCCTGAGTCACGTATAATCTTTTGCATGAAAACCAAGAGATTGTCAGTCGCATCAGTCTGAACGTCAGAGTTCTGGGAATTATCAATCGCATCAAGGAATATATCAATATACAGGTTTGCGGCTTCCCTTCCCTTTGGATGGCCGTTTAACAGATGAAAATAATCCAGGGCGTATCCCCTTGCTTCTTTTACTATAAATCCCCAGTTTTTGTACGGGTGGCAAAGTTCCGTGAGAAACACATTAAGCCCCTCGGTAATGCCATAGTATTTGGACATAATCTCACGAAGGATCTCATACTTATCGCTGATCGTAACAACCACTCGACTTGTTCTAATATTTTCTTCTAGGGCCTTGGAAGGCAATTTGTCACCTGTTCTCCGCAGGATGTCGGGCGTTGTCTGACATCCTGAGAAAAGAGTTAATAACGATTCTATTCCACATAAGTTATCGTAAAAAAAGCGGTGATTCAGGTCAATAACTTTTATCAAAAATATTGGCTGAATAAAGAAATTCCTTTAATCCTTGAATATTTTTCATATCTCTCGTATAAGTCTGATAATATGCTTAGCAATAAGGATATCCAATAATTATTAAAAAGGGAATGAAGATGATTTGCAGGAATGCCGTCATTCATGTTGTGTCGTTATACCTGGTTACCTTTTTTTCTTTCGTATTTTGCGATATGGCAATGGCTGCCGAACGTTGTGCCACATCCGGAGAAATCGCAAATATAAGATCCGGACCTGGGACCAAATACGATATATTATATCAGGCGGAAAAATACTATCCCCTCCTGATTATTGATAAGTCCGGAAACTGGTATAAGATAAAGGATTTTGAAGGGGATTTCGGATGGGTTCACAGATCCTTGGTCAGCAAAATAGAGTCCGTAATCACCACTGGTCAGAAATGTAATATAAGATCCGGACCTGGAACAGATTATGAAATACTATTTGTCTCCCAGAGAGGGGTTCCTTTCATTGTGTTAAAAAGAAAAGGAAAATGGATTAATGTAAAACACTCCGAAGGGCACGAAGGTTGGATCCATGATTCTCTGATATGGTAATTTTCGGTCTCAGGAGACTGGATAAAAGGATTTATCAGATCTCAATGAGATAAGGAGGAATTCGTGAATAAAACTGACAGTAAAATTGAGATAGACTTTTCATTTGATAAAAAAAATCTTTACAAAGAGGAAGCTTTCTCGGATCGTAAAGTTGGTGTTATCAGGAAGTTAACACCGGTTAACATGGATGGAACTGAGGATAAGACACGGAAAACTGATTTTTTCGGACACATTCAGATAATGTCGCCCGAAGGTCCGGTGCCTATACAAGCTCCACTAAAGGCAAAAAGCCTCGAGGAAGCCGTGGATCTTTTCCCTGAGGCTATGCAAAGAACTTTCCATCAGATGGTTGAACAAGAAACGAAAAGGCAACAAAAATTGCAGATTATGAGAGATGAATACAGCGCAGGCATCAAAGATAGTTGATTTAGTACGAAAATAAAGTTTAACAATGTCGGCATATAATTCAACGTTATCTCTAAAGACCGTGGCCTGGGACCATATGGCGCTATTTTCATGCATTGTGGAGGCCCGGCGGGCCATGCGTGTTTAGTTCCAGATTGAGTCAATAATTTGGCCTCCCTGAATTCGGCATTCAGCTTAGTTTGCTGAACATATCGTCAGATATTCCTGTATTATCTTGCCAAATCGGGTTTGTTTAATCGCACCTTTCAATTATAATTTTTACCCCTGCCTTTTTAATATTCCATTATTTTGCATTTTTTGGATCGAATTTCTTTTATCATTTTTCATAATGTGTTATAATACAGCATCATATGAAAGGGGGATACCAAAATGAACAATGATAATGAGATTTTGACAATCGAGGAAGCCGCCGAATATCTCCGTTTAGGGAAAAGGTCTATTTACAAGCTCGCCCAGGAAGGAAAGATACCTTGTAAAAAGATCCTGAACAAATATCGGTTCGTAAAAGGCGATCTGAAAAAATGGGTATCAAATGAATAGAATCATTATACCCTGACCCTGCCTTCTTCTCCTATCTTCATTATATCCAGCAAATTCAACAATTAGATAAGTCGGTGAGGTAGGGGAGAATTCAGCTTATAATCATTTTCCAGCAGCCTGCCGGACAAAGTCCGTCAGGCTGACAAAAGAACCCGGGAAACTTTTTTCTTTTCAATCAAGCGCGATTCATTTGCTTTTCTTCTTTATTTTCTTTTGCGTATCATCTGTTTTAATTGCTGCATGCGCCGCCGCAAGTCTGGCAATAGGAACTCGGTATGGAGAGCAACTGACATAATTCATACCAACCCTGAAACAGAATTCAACCGATGCCGGATCACCACCCTGCTCACCGCAGATACCGACCTTCAGGTTCTTTTTCGTCGAACGTCCTCTAGAGACACCCATATCTACAAGTTGACCAATCCCATCCTGATCTATAGTCTGGAATGGATCGGCCTTCAATATTTTTTTATCTAAATATTCACCCATGAACCCGCCGATATCGTCACGGCTGAACCCGAATCCCATCTGCGTAAGGTCGTTAGTTCCAAAAGAAAAGAAATCCGCCACCTCAGCCATCTCGTTGGCAAGCAAGCATGCTCTGGGGATCTCAATCATCGTGCCTAACAGGTAGTCTATGCCTCTTACTTTCTTCTTCTTGCACACCTCTTTATAAACCCGGTCCACGATCTCCTTCTGATCGACAAGCTCCCTCACCTCAGATGTAACCGGGATCATTATCTCCGGCATAGTTTTCTTTTTAAGTTTGTTCAGTTCAGCGGCAGCTTCAAAAATTGCGCGGACTTGCATTTCAGTCACTTCCGGGTATGTTACACCGAGCCTTACACCGCGATGTCCCATCATAGGATTAACTTCATGGAGAGCTTCACCACGCTTTTTTATATCATCAACGCTTATCCCAAGACTGCGCGCGAGTTCATCCTGTTTGTCCGCACTCTGGGGAATAAACTCATGAAGCGGGGGGTCAAGAAGCCTTATTGTAACAGGCATCCCTTCCATCGCTTTGAGAGTGGCTTTTATGGCCGTCTTGACGTGTTTAAAAAGCCTATTTACAGCAGCCCTTCTTTCCTCCAACCCGTCACTTAATATCATCTGGCGAAGCAGAAAGAGCGGCTCATCGCTATTTTCGCCATAGAACATATGTTCGGTTCTGAAAAGACCGATCCCCTCCGCTCCGAAATCCTTTGCTACTCGGGCATCGGCAGGTGTATCAGCGTTCGCCCTGACACCGAGCACGCGATGTTTATCCACTAACGACATAAAAGCCTTAAAATTGGGGTTCTCCGTGGCATCGATCATCCCAAGCTGCCCCTCATAGACATTTCCCTTGGTGCCATTGAGTGTAAACATTTCCCCTTCATTATAGACCTTGCCGTTGATGATCATCTTTTTATCCCGGGAACTTACACGAACCGTCCCGGCGCCAACGATACAACATTTTCCCCAGCCCCTGGCTACAAGAGCGGCATGACTGGTCATACCACCTCTGGAGGTTAATATACCCTCTGCGGCCCGCATCCCCGCCACGTCTTCAGGATTGGTTTCCTCCCTCACAAGGATCACTTTTTTACCTTTCTTTTGCCATTCGACGGCATCATCCGCCGTGAAAACCACCTGGCCAAACGCTCCACCCGGACCGGCGGGTAGCCCTTTTGCCACGGGACTCGTCTTTGCCTCAGCCAGCGGATCTACAACAGGATGAAGCAACTCGTCCAGCTGCGCGGGCTTTACCCTCATTATAGCTGTCTTCCCGTTAATAAGCCGCTCTTTAAGCATGTCCATGGCCATATTCATCGCTGCTGTTCCCGTTCTCTTTCCCACCCGGGTTTGAAGCATGTACAGCCTGCCTTCCTGGATAGTAAACTCAATGTCCTGCATATCACGATAATGCCGTTCAAGCTTTTTCTGTATGGAATCCAGTTGGTTGTAGAGGTTCGGCATCTTTTTCTCAAGGGAATCCAGGTGCATATTCTGTTCGTTTTTCGTTGATTCGTTTATGGGGTTCGGCGTCCTGATACCGGCAACCACATCCTCCCCCTGCGCGTTAGGCAGCCATTCGCCATAAAATTTATGTTCGCCGGTCGCGGGATTGCGCGTAAAAGCCACTCCGGTTGCTGAAGTTTCACCCATATTTCCAAATACCATCGCCTGAACGTTTGTGGCGGTTCCCCAGTTATCAGGAATAGCTTCTATCCTTCGATAAGAGACGGCCCTCTTCCCGTTCCAACTTTTAAATACCGCGCCTATGCCTCCCCAAAGCTGTTCCATGGGATCATCAGGAAACGGCTTACCCAGAACTTTTTTGACTGTTTTTTTGTATTCATTACAAAGATACTTCAAATCTTCTACCGTAAGATCCGTGTCGGATTTATATCTTTTTCCCTCCTTAAGCCTGTCCATTATCTCTTCAAGCCTGACTCGAATCCCCTTCCCTTCTTCCGCTTCAATGCCCTCGGCCTTTTCCATGACCACGTCAGAATACATCGTGATAAGTCTTCGGTAGGAATCATATACAAAACGACTATTCCTCGTTTTTGCGACAAGGCCGGGGATCGTTTTGGAACAGAGGCCAATATTCAAAACAGTCTCCATCATGCCGGGCATGGACATCCTTGCACCTGAACGGGATGAGACTAAAAGCGGATTTCCAGGATCGCCGAACTTCATTCCCATCTCATCTTCCACTATCTTCAGTGCCTTTCTTACTTCATCTTTCATGCCCGCGGGAAAATTGGATTTGTTTTTAAAATAATCGTTACAGCATTCGGTGGTTATCGTAAATCCGGCCGGGACTGGTATCCCAAGCCGGCTCATTTCTGCAAGGTTTGCGCCTTTACCTCCAAGCAGATTCTTCATATCAGCCTTGCCATCGGTCTTTTTCGCTCCGAACGAATAAACGTATTTAGCCATAATACCTCCACTTATATTAAAATTATTCCAGAATAAGGAGAAGAGAGAAACAGGTCCTTCTTCCCTCAAATCCGAGGAGGAAGAACCTGAAAAGGCCATTGACCAATCAGATGAAGATAGTCTTCAATGTCAGTAAAATTCCGGCGGCCACTGCTGATCCTATAACACCGGATACATTCGGTCCCATGGCCGGCATCAGAAGCATATTCGTTGGATCAGCCTCAACTCCCAATTTCTGACTTACCCTCGCCGCCATGGGAACAGCCGATACGCCGGCCGAGCCTATGAGCGGGTTTATTTTTGTTTTTGAAAACAGGTTCATTATTTTGGCCATCAAAACTCCTCCGGCCGTGCCACAACCGAATGCAACAACACCCAGAACCAGTATGCCAAGGGTCTCCAGGTTCAGAAAATTCTGCGCTGAAATACGTGAGCCGACTCCCAATCCGAGAAAAATGGTCACTATATTAATCAGGGCGTTTTGGGTTGTGTTTGAGAGACGTTCCACCACGCCGCATTCCTTCATCAGGTTCCCGAACATGAAAAACCCTATGAGAGGGGCAGCCGAAGGCAGCAGGAAGATACATAATCCGAAGACTACCAGCGGGAAAAATATTTTTTCGAGCTTTCCCACATAGCGCAGCTGCTCCATCTTGATCCTGCGTTCCTCGGAGGTTGTCAATGCCCGCATGATGGGCGGCTGTATGATTGGGACAAGGGCCATGTAAGAATAGGCTGCCACGGCGATAGGACCAAGCAGATCCGGAGAGAGCTGGCTGGCTAAAAAAATCGAAGTCGGCCCGTCTGCCCCGCCGATAATGCCAATAGAGGCGGCGTCGAAGATATCGAAATCTATCGCCGGGACAAATTTCGATAGCAGCAGCGCGCCGATAAGCGTTAAAAAGATGCCAATCTGGGCCGCGGCGCCTAAAAGGGCGGTTTTTGGATTTGCTATCATGGGGCCGAAATCGGTCATTGCCCCGATCCCCATAAAAATAAGCAAGGGAAAGACACCCGTTTTTATGCCGACTTCATAGACATAGTAAATAATTCCGCCCGGATCAGTAATGCCCGACATGGGAATATTAGCCATAATGCAACCAAACCCCATGGGCACGAGGAGAAGAGGCTCAAATTTCTTGTGAATCGCAAGAAACAGTAATATAAGGCCTATACCGACCATGATGATGCGGCCGATCCCTTCGGTCCAATCCCCTGAATCAGGAAAAAGATACCCGTAAAGCCCTGTGCTTTTAGTGAACTTCACAAACATCTTGCCCAAGGGCGCCATTTCTGTTTTGGCTGATTCGCCGGCCGCCAGACACTCTGTCAACGGTCCTGCGAATGCAAACAGTATCAGGAAAAGGGCAAAACCGGTTAATAATTTTCTTCTTAGCATTTTGGCCCCTCCGCATCATGAAAGCGTAGCGAGAAGCTGATCCGGGACGACTACCTGATTTTTCTCGACCACTATTGTAGCCACTTTTCCATCGCTGGGCGCTACGACAGGTGTTTCCATCTTCATTGCTTCCAGAACCATTATCGTGTCGCCCTTTTTAACCTGATCGCCAACGGACACGTTTATTTGATATACGGACCCCTGTATCTGGGCCTTAACTTCAATCTCAGCTTCAGCCTTGACCGCGGGAGCGGCGGGAGCTGGAGCCGTGGATATAGCGGGACTGGAGTTGTCGTCGGTGGTTTCAACCCTGACCTTGTATGTCTTGCCCTCTACGGTTATAACATAATCAGCGGGGCCACTCTTTGCGACAGCTTGAGGTTTCGGCGTTGGAGTGGCAGGTTTCGCAGTTTCGGATTCCGTGCTCACTTTGCGAACATTAATAGTGCATGCGCCCTGCAGAAAATCAAGTCCCTTATTACCTCCAGCGGTCTCCAAGGCGCCTAGGATAAATATATTTTCATCGGTGACAGGCAATCTCTCACGTTCGAGTATGGCCTTGGCCTTGGGGATACCGGGTTCAAGGACATCCAGAGGATCACCCTTGAATACCGGTTTTTTAAGCTGCTCTTCAGCGATCTTGACAATTTCGGGGTCAGGTTCCACAGGCGTGCGTCCGAAATATCCCAGGACCATCTTGCCATAACCATCCGTCATCTTCTTCCAGGGCCCCTGAGTCACGTTGGCGTACGCCTGCTGGAAATAGAACTGCGATACGGGTGTCACGGAAGTGCCGAACCCGCCCCTGGCCACGCATTCGGACATGGCTTCGATAACCTTTGGGTACAGGTGAAGCGTTCCGGTGTCCCGCATCATCATCGTGTTTGCCGTCAACGCACCGCCCGGCATGGGAGAAAAAATGATTTCGGATGAGACCTTCTGCGCCTCGGGCGGCACAAAATAATCCTTGAGACATTCCTGCAGTGCCCTGTTCGCCTCCATTATTTTGTAAATATCTATGTCAAGGGTGTACTCCGTGCCTTTTAAGGCGTGCCACATGGAGAATATGTCGGATTGGCAAGTTCCCCCGGACAAGGGGGGACGCGCCAGATCAATGCCGTCACAACCGGCCTCTATGGCAGCCTGGTACTGGGAGATCCCCACTCCTGCCGTCTCATGGCTGTGGACCCATATGATGGCCTTATCGCCCAAAAGCTTTCGAGCCGCCTTTATCGTGTCATAAAACTTTCGAGGATTTGACGTCCCTGACGCGTCCTTGAAACATATTGAATCATAAGGCAGGCCAGAATCAAGAATATCTCTCAAGGTCTTGATATAAAAATCGGCGTCGTGCGCGCCTGTGCAACCGGGCGGCAGTTCCATCATGGTAATGGCAACCTGATGATGCAGACCTGCATTATGAATGCACTCGCCGGAGTATTGGAGGTTCCTGACATCGTTTAATGCATCAAAATTCCTAATATGGGTAATGCCGTGCTTTTTAAACATTCGCGCGTGCAGATCAATCATATCCCTCGGCTGGGCCTGCAGGGCTACAACGTTAATACCACGGGCCAGTGTCTGAAGCTTTGCATTAGGGCCTGCCGCACTGCGGATACGGTCCATCATGTCAAAGGCCGACTCACCGCAATACATGAAAAGAGACTGAAAACGGGCGCCACCGCCTGCTTCCATATGGTCTATGCCAGCATCCACTGCTTTCTCCACCGCAGAAATAAAATCATCGGTCAATGCGCGCGCACCAAAGACCGACTGGAACCCGTCACGTAAAGATGTATCCATAAAAAGTATTTTTTTCTTCATAATTCTTCACCATCTCCTGCAAAAATATTTAATTTCATATTTAAAACGCCCCTGAACGGTGGGCGGAAACAGCCGCGCTTATGACCGCTATCAGCACATTATCTTCAGTCACCGGAGCAAGCTTTTTCTTGTTTTTTAAATCTCGCGCCGCCAGCAAATCCTTATATTCCTGGTCGGTCTTGTCCTTCAGCAGCTTATATAGAATATTTATTGACAAGACAATCAACAAGAGGAAAATAAAAACAATTCCCACCCCCAAAACAGTTATTTTTAATCCCGAGATAATCATATCCATTCCTTTTAATAAAATTTCTTGATAATTGATGTTCGGATACAGATTGTATCCTCAATCACCCTGCTTCAATCCTAAATGCCTTATTGATATAGTTACAGGTATGCTTCAGGAGGAATCCTTTGGAAAAACACATCGGGCAGGAAGACCCCGGCACCACCAATTTATCAGGATAATGCCCATTTTAACCCACACTAAGGTCCCTGAGGATACCGTTAAACAGAAAAGCTTGCACTCTCTGAAAACAGACTTATATCAATTAAAACACGACGGTCAACTTTTTTCAATTTATATGCTTACTCGCTGTCGAAACTCCTCATAGCAGAAACATTAATAGAATTTCAAACAATCATTTTATCATTAATAAAATTATCTTGCAACATCTTAATATCTTTCTTTCTCTTGACCGCTCAATAGAATTTGTTTATATTGTATACTTCTGTTACAAAGTCTTAAAACGCTGGTTCGCGATATCGAAAAGTTTTTAACACGAAAATAAAGTTTAACAATGCCGGTATATAATTCAACGTTATCTCTAAAGACCGCGGCCTTAAGACCACATGGCGCTATTTTCATGCATCGTGGCGGCCCTAGGGCCATGAATCTTTAGTACGCACTTAATAGCATTCCATCCTTGCCCGGTTAGTAAAATAGTGATCGTATTCAGGAAAAAGCGCTTTTAATGAAGCTTTTGGTTCTTATTAGACAACATTAAATTAAGGAGAAGAATGTGTTAGAATTAAAAAGAGGTATTGATATTCTTTCGGAAATAGGCGGGATAAAGACTATTGGCGATGCCCGAAAAATTTTTGAAAAAAAGCTCGACGCCAGGAACCTTCAAAAACTAAGCAAGATCAAAAATGAAGAGGCCCTGCTCAAAATAGCGAATTCTATTTCCCTGACCGGTCCGGAGGCAGTTTTTATCAACACAGGATCGGAATCCGATATTCAGGCAATCAGGGAAATGAGCCTGGAAAAAGGTGAAGAAAAGCCCCTCGCGATGAAAAATCATACTATACATTTTGATCTGCCGCAGGATCAGGCGCGTATTATCGACCGGACGTTCTATATTGTTAATGAAGGGGAAAAAACAAGCGTTCTGGCAAAAAAAATCCTGAGAAATGAGGCCTTCGAACATATCAATAAACACCTGAAAGGGATCGCGAAAGGAAAATTTCTGCTCATTGGGTTCTTCAACAGAGGCCCTGTTGGCGCACCAGCTTCGACTCCGGCCCTGGAAATTACATCCTCCACTTATGTGATGCATTCCGCGAATCTTCTCTACAGAAATGTATATGACAACTTTGATGAAGAGATTGCCAGAAGAGGCGCTTTTTTCACAAACGTTCACAGCGAAGGGCTTAACAGGCCAGAGGATCTTCCTAATGCCCGGGTTTTCATGGACAGAAGCTGGCTTACAACATTCGCCTATTTCTGCACCTATGCGGGCAATACGCTTCTCTTGAAAAAAGGCAACCACCGGTTTGCTGTTGATCTGGCCACTTATTATGAAAAGGAAAAGGAGCTTTCCGAGCACATGTTTATTACCGGCATGACAGGCCCTGGTGGAAGGAAAACCTTTTTTTCAGGGGCGGCCCCTTCCGGATGCGGAAAAACAACAACCGCTATGGTCGGGACCGACTTCATCGGTGATGATCTGGCTCAATTATGGATTGCTGAAGACGGCACCTTACGCGCGATAAATCCGGAATGCGGCATATTCGGAATAGTTCAAGACGTGAATCGTGAGGGTGATCCTTACCTTATGAAATGCCTGCGCGAGGAAGGCACGGAGGTGATATGGTCAAATGTCTTGATTGATGAAAATCAGGTTCCCCACTGGGTCGGAAACGGTGAAGAGCCCCCCAAAAAAGGAATAAACTTCCAGGGTGAATGGTGGGAAGGCAAAACCGGCGAAAGTAGAAAACCCATACCCCTGTCTCATCCAAACGCGAGGTGCACGTTAAAAAACACCGCGATCGGGAACTATAATGAAGAAGCAGCGGAAGATCCCGAAGGAGTAGAAATCAAGGTCATTACCTACAGTGGGCGGGACAGTGACACCATGCCTCCGGTATGGGTCGCAAAAAGCCCCGACCATGGTGTTATTATAGGTGCTTCCATTATTTCCGCAGCAACCGCCACCGAAGTTGGTGCAAGCGGCGTAAGGCGTCAACCATGGGCCAATGAGCCGTTTATTCCGGGTCCCCTTGCAGACTATATGGATGCCCAGTTCATATTTTTCAACTCTGATAAACTTAAACAAAAGCCTATCATAGCAGGTTTGAACTATTTTCTGACTGAAGGAGCCCGAGGCGGTGAAGGGAACAAATTATTGGGTGAAAAGCGGGATGTCAAGGTATGGCTTGGATGGCTGGAGCTCAGAGCGAATGGAGATGTTGAGGCGATTAACACGCCGATAGGTTATATCCCTATATATGAAGATCTGTTGAAACTTTTCAGGAGCATAAATAAAGAATATCCCAAAGAGCTTTACGATAAGCAATTTTCATTTTATATTGACAATATTATCAACCGGATTGATTTGCAAAAAGAAGCCTACAGTAAAGAAGAAAATCTTCCGGCAAGGCTTTTTGAGATTTATAAAGAGCAAAAGGAAGGTCTTGAAGCATTGAAGGCCAAATACGGGCCTGTCGTTTCAACTGAGCAGCTTTTAAAAGGTGTTTGAAAATATTAAGCCTTTTTCAAATGATATTCCGAAAAAGATAGATGAAAATATATTAATGGGCACTGACGTGACAATTTCCGATCACAGCCATATATACCTTGACCATAACGCGACAACACCGGTGGCCCCGGAGTCCATTAACGCCATGATGCCCTACCTGAAGGAAGAATTCGGCAACCCTTCCAGTAATTACCCATTGGGAATAAGGGCCAGGGAGGGAGTAGAAAAAGCCCGGAAGGACGTCGCCGACCTGATAGGATGCGATGCGGTTGAAGTGATCTTCACATCAGGAGGAAGTGAATCCAATAATATGGTGCTCAAAGGCAGTATTGATTTCAATGCTCCGACCGAAAATCATATCATAACTTCTGCGGTCGAGCATCCGGCTGTTCTTAATCCACTCTTTTTCCTAATGGAATTAGGGGTAAAGGTGAGTATCCTGCCGGTTGACCGCTTTGGCCGGGTTGACCCAGATGACGTAAAAAAGGCATTAAGTCCGGCGACAAAATTAATATCCGTCATGCTGGCCAATAACGAGACAGGGACAATCCAGCCTGTTAAAGAGATAGCCGAAATAGCGCGGAAGAATAATGTTCCCGTTCACACCGACGCTGCCCAGGCTGTAGGGAAGATTCCGGTTGATGTTAATGAACTGGGGGTTGATTTTCTCAGCCTTGCCGGGCATAAACTTTACGCTCCGAAAGGCATCGGAGCCCTCTATCTTAGAAACGGTTCGGATATCAGGCCGCTTATTCACGGCGCGGACCAGGAACATGGGAAAAGAGCGGGGACTGAAAATGTTGTATTATCTGTCGGTCTTGGTACCGCATGTAAAGTCGCGCGCGAACGCCTTAATGAGGATATTAGGACTGTCACGGCCATGCGGGAAAGGCTTCAGGTTTTGCTTGTTGAAGGAATCAAGGATCTTGTGATCAATGGGCATATAAAAGATCGCCTGCCCAACACCCTTAGCGTTTCTGTCCCAAACATGGACGGCGCCAAAATACTGGCCGATATACCCGGATTGTACGCGTCAACCGGAGCAGCCTGCCATGACAGAAAAGTGAAATTATCTCGCGTGCTTGCAGCCATGGCGGTCCCTCCAGAAATAGGGATGGGAACTATAAGACTGAGCCTCGGGAGAAACAATACTATGGATCAAATAGAAGAAGCCGCAAGGATGATCTGCGCAAGTATCAAAAAAGCAAGGAGTCATCAGTAGCCAAAATCCACCATCAAATCTAAGACAATATAGTAATGATGCTGGATTCTGGCGTAACCCTGGCCACCAGCGAGGTGCCAGATGCAAGGCGCCAAGGAGCGACGACTGAGACGTATAAGTAATACGCCGCAAGGAG
>JAFGDF010000319.1 GCA_016932235.1 Deltaproteobacteria bacterium
GGAGCCCTTTTTACGAGCGAACTCGTTCCTGGCTAGTTTTACGCAAACTGCCTTACGAGGCGGGCGGCGGGCCATCTCAGTCATTGTAATGAATGATTAAGGTGGAACGACCGGAGAAGGTTTCCGCCCGCCTGGCATGCACCTTGCGCTATTATCTTGCTACCCGGGTCTTCGCCGTTAAAAGGGCTCCCCGGGCCACGGTCCTGAGACCATATGGTGCTATTTTCATGCATTGTGGAGGCCCGGAGAGCCATGAGTGTTTAATAATACATTGCGACGCCTCAAGCGGCGGGTAACTTTTCTGCCGCTGGCAGATTAAACCCTTGCCCGTCTCCTGCGGATTAAAAGTGGATACCAATTACCTATTTTTATAATAGACTGGATATTTAATATCCAATAGGATATAATGAATCATTATCCCTGCTTAATTTCAGCATCAAATTATGATATCGCATCTTCTGAAAAACCTTGCGTATTTAGACACTTAATTAGCGAATATCATTTTTGAAGATATTCTGGCACAATGCTTGCTTTTATCATCTGAAGCCAATGCAGGTTGAGTACAGTTCAATCGAATAATATAATTCAATCCTAAAGTAAAAAGAATAATACCATTAAACAATATGAAACAGGAGGATAACATGTTTAAGGCAATAATAAATAGAAAAACAGGCATCGGGATCATCCTTATGACTGCGGTCATATTAACGGGATTTATGTCTCTATTCCTTTTTGGCAATCACCTTGAGGCCTTGGCCGATACCGCCGGTATTGATAAATCGATTCCTGGCTCTTTTTCCAATCTGTTTAAAAATGCAAAGGACTCGGTCGTAAATATCAGCACAATAAAAGTAGTGAAAGGCGGCGCGAGACTCTTCAGGGGAGGGCCCCTAAATCCTAATGATCCGTTTAATGATTTCTTCGAACGTTTTTTTAAAGACCAAGTGCCAAGAGAATACCGGCAGAGGAGCCTCGGCTCAGGGTTTATCATAGATAAAGAAGGGTTCATACTGACAAATAATCACGTTGTTGAACAAACGGATGCGATCACAGTCAAACTTGCTGATGGAGATGAATACGATGCAAAGATTATCGGACGCGATCCTAAAACTGATCTGGCTTTGATCCAAATTGAGGCAAAGGAGCCTTTAAAGGCCCTGGAGTTCGGTGACTCGGATGCGCTTGCCGTTGGTGACTGGGTCGTCGCAATAGGCAATCCATTCGGCCTGGACCATACTGTTACGGCTGGAATAGTAAGCGCGAAATACAGGAATATCGGTGCCGGTTCCTATGATAATTTTATTCAAACAGACGCGTCCATAAATCCTGGAAATAGCGGAGGTCCGCTTATCGACACCAGCGGAAAAGTTGTGGGCATCAATTCTGCCATCTTTTCCCAAAGCGGAGGCAGTGTCGGAATAGGTTTTGCCATACCAATCAATATGGCTAAAGATCTGCTGCCTCAATTAAAAAGCGGCAAAGTCATCAGGGGTTGGCTCGGTGTCATAATTCAGGAAATTACCCCTGATTTAAAGGATAAACTCGGCCTTGAAGATGAGAGCGGAGCCCTGGTTGGGGATGTGACCACTGGTGGTCCGGCGGATAAGGCCGGTATCCTGCGCGGTGATGTGGTGGTTACTTTTGATGGTAAAAAGATCAAGGATATGAAGGAACTTCCTTTGATAGTAGCCAACACGCAGGTGGGTAAGGTTGTGGAAGTTGAAGTGATCAGAAAAGGGAAAAAGCTGACCATAGACGTTAAGATATCTGAATTGATGGAAGAGGATGAAAAAGAAGAACCCTCTGTGGAGGAAACCGATCTGGGGATGATCGTGGAAGAGATAACTCCCCAAATGGCCCGGCAGTATAATCTCCCGGCAGACAGTGGAATGATAATTACCCAGGTGGAGGAAGGTTCTGCCGGCGAGGAAGCCGGGTTAAGGAGAGGGGATATAATTTTGGAAATAGATCAGGCCCCTGTTAAAACTCTTAGTGAGTACAGGGATAAAATCTCAAAATACAAAAAGAACGATACTATCCTGTTCTTAATCAAACGACAGGACGCGACCATTTATTTAACCTTGAAAGTCAGGGAATAGGGTATTAAAATTTTTTAAAGGCATGAAAGCCACTGATCAAAAAAAATGGTTTAACATACCGCCATGGATAATAATGGGCGCGGTAATAATCCTGGTGCCCATCTTTGTATTCTGGACAGCGCTGAATATAAATAAACAGAAAGAAAGCACTTCACTGCTTCTCCTGGAAAAGGGAGCCGCCCTGATTCGATCTTTTGAGGCCGGAACAAGAACCGGTATGCTGGGAATGATGGGAATGCAGGGCGGCCGATTTCAGCTTCAAAAACTTCTGACCGAAACAGCACAACTTCCTGACATCGTTTACCTTATTGTCACAGACAAAAGAGGGATGATCCTGGCCCACAATGAAAGGGGCATGATCGGGCAAACTCATGGCAGAGATATGGATCTTGAGAAGATTTCCAAAATGAGAGAAGAGGGATGGCGCGTGCTTTCCATCCCAGAACGACCTGATATCTTTGAAGTTTTTCGACGTTTTTCCCCCGACAGAAGGCCTTTCCCAGGACACCGCGAGTTAATGAACGGGATACTGAACGAAATGGGGATAAAACCCCTAACCGATGAGGAATATATAATATTCGTCGGGCTTAATATGGGGCCTGTTGAAGAGGCAAGAAAAGAAGGTACCCGGCACACTATTTTTATGGCAATTATCCTGCTCTTGATAGGCTTTACAGGCATCTTCTCACTTTTTGTGGTCCAGGCTTATCAAACGGCGAAAACTTCACTCAAAAGGATTAAGGCCCTTTCTGATAATGTTGTTGAAAATATGCCCATAGGGCTTCTTGTGCTGGAAAAGAATGGAAGTATAGCCTCCATCAATGAGACTGCGGAACTCCTGTTAAAATTACAGTCCCGCGAAATCATAGGAAAGAGCGCTGATAACGTTCTGCCCAGAGAATTGTCATCTATTATCGGCGAAACAGGAAACAGGAAAAAAATAATCGAAAGAGAGATTGATTGCCGGTTGAAAGACGGACAGAGATTACCACTGGATGTAACCTTCTCCATCTTAAAAGGGGAGGATGGCATCTTCATGGGCTATCTATTTCTTCTAAGAGATCTCACAGAAGTCCGTGAACTGAAAAAAGAGATTGATAGAAGCAGGCGGCTTGCATCCCTTGGACGCCTTGCCGCGGGCATCGCTCATGAGATCCGCAATCCCTTGAGCTCTATAAAAGGTTTTGCGACCTATTTTAAAGATAGGTACAAAGATATAGCCGAAGACAGAAAAACGGCCGAAATCATGATTCATGAGGTCGAAAGGTTAAACAGGGTGGTGGGACAACTCCTGGAGTTTGCGAGGCCTTTAGAAATCGTCCTTAAACCGGTTCCGGTAAAAATATTGATAGACCATTCGTTGAAAATGATCGAGGGGCTTGTCAGGGAAAAAAATATCAAGATAAATCTGGATATTCCACCCGAAAACCCTTTGATTCCCATGGATCAGGACAGAATGAACCAGGTTATGCTCAATCTCTATCTAAACGCCATTGAATCAATGATTGAAGGTGGTTCTATTTCTGTAAAAGTGTCTCTTTCTGAAGACGCAGGGAGGATAGCCATTAGCGTTTCAGATACAGGCGTCGGGATAAAAAAAGAAGATCTTGTTCATGTTTTTGATCCGTACTTCACAACAAAACAGACAGGTACGGGCCTGGGGCTGGCTATTGTACACAAGATAATAGAATCACATGATGGAGAGATCCGGGTGGAGAGCACGGAAGACAGGGGAACAAAGGTATCCATATTGCTGCCTTTTGATAATTCAGAGAGGAGTGATTAATCATATTGTTTCATTTCGTTCAATCATGAAAGGGGTTATCTGAGATGAAAGAGAAAAACAGGATCCTGGTGGTGGATGACGATCAGGGCCATCGCATCATGTTAAAGACTCTTCTTACGGGGTGGGGATATGAAATCTTCGAGGCGGACGACGGTTCTACCGCCATTGAAATGATCAATGAGAAGGTGTTCGACCTCATTTTAATGGATATCAGGATGATAAAAGTGTCCGGGCTTGAAGCTTTGTCCGAGATAAAGGCCTTTAACCCGGCTATACCTGTAATAATAATGACCGCTTATTCCTCTGTTGAATCTGCTGTAACTGCTTTAAAAAACGGGGCTTACGATTATCTCACCAAACCTCTGGATTTTGATGTCCTGAGGCTCACAATGGAAAGAGCCATGGATCATCGTGAGCTCAGGGAGGAAAACAGGCTTCTCAAAGAGAGCATCGGAGACCAGTTTGACAGAAGGAATATCATCGGGCGAAGTCCATCCATCCAGCATCTCATGGAAACTGTTGCTTTGGTGGCGGTATCAGAAGCAACGGTCCTGATTTCGGGTGAATCCGGCACAGGGAAAGAGATGATTGCTGGCGCGATACATTTTAACAGCAATAGAAAGGACGGCCCCTTTGTAAAAATCAACTGTGCGGCAATCACGGAAACCTTACTGGAATCAGAACTTTTCGGTCATGAAAAGGGTTCCTTTACGGGCGCTTACAGGAGGAAGGAAGGAAGATTTCACCACGCTCATGGCGGCAGTATATTTCTCGATGAGATAAGCGAGATGTCACTTCCAATGCAGGTAAAACTTTTACGTGTAATACAGGAAAGAGAGTTTACGAGAGTTGGAGGAGAAGATGTTATCAAAGTGGATGTAAGGGTTATTGCAGCCACTAATAAGGATTTAACTGTCGAAATAGAAAAGGGAAGTTTTAGAGAAGACCTGTATTACCGTCTGAATGTGGTTTCCCTTAAAATAGCCCCCTTGAGAGACAGGAAGGAAGATATTCCCTTGCTGGCCCAGCATTTTTTAGAAAAATTCTCGGAAAAAAATAAAAAACATATCAAAGGATTCAGCCCGCATGCCATGGATCGGTTGATCAGACATGATTGGCCGGGGAACATCCGTGAACTGATGAACGCTGTGGAGAGAGCGGTTGTTTTATCACGTTCCGAGTACCTTGATACAGGCGATCTCCCCCTGGTTCTGCAGGATTCTCCGGATGAAATACCTTCTCCAGAGGCCTCTCTGTCAGACATGAAGCTTGCGGATGTGGAAAAAATCGCAATATTAAATACTCTGGAGAAAACCGGAGGCAATAAAAGCGAAACCGCGAGGCGGCTGGGCATAACAAGAAAAACACTGCATAAAAAATTGAAATCCTACGATATGATATAGATATAAAAAGCCGAGCAAAGGCAATGTTATATGCATTAATGCCCGGTTAGGAAATTGCAGTTTAAGAGAAACACCGGATCCGGTTGCAGGAATCCCCTAACCAGGCAAGGCCGGGATTTGCTACAGATGGTGAATGGGGAATATATTCTTCTTTATATATGATAAGACCCGGCGTGCCTCATCTAATGCCTTTTCTTTTATTTCTCCCTTGGTTTTATAGGGATTGTCATACAGGCTTCCGACTTCCATTTCAGGGCCGAACATCATTCCTCCAACCAGTCCCGCAAACTCATCAACAGGATCAACATAATTCATTAAAGCCCAGGCCAAGGTCCAGCAGCGAGAAGTCCGGAAGATGTCATATCCTCCCCCTCCCAGGCCAAGTATCTTCGGGCATATATCCCTTACACCCTTTACAGCCTCCTGATAACCGTTATTGGTAAGTTTGAGATGGGTGAGTGGATCTGAAATAAGCGTGTCCGCTCCAAGCTCTATAACGGCAAGATCCGGGCCAAACGCCTCAAGGACTGGAAGAACTCCGTTTTTAAAGACAAGATCATACACTTCATCATCAGTGCCCGGTTCTAAAGGAATGTTGATCGTAAAGCCTTCTCCATCACCCTCTCCGGTCTCCGTTTCAAATCCGGACCATGGATAAAGCTCCTTCCCGGTCTCATGTAAAGAGATGAAAAGCACCTCTGGAGTATTGTAGAAAGCGTGTTGTACACCATTCCCGTGGTGCGCATCTATATCTATATAGGCAACCCTTAATCCGGGAGAATCGTTCAGCGCAGACTTAATGGCTATTACGATATCGTTGATATAACAGAATCCTTCCGCATTGCCGGGCATGGCGTGATGGAACCCTCCCGACAGGTTGAAGGCCACCTGGGCCTTGCCGTTGATGAGAGATTCAATAGCCATGTAACTGCCGCCGGCCGCCTGAAGCGACCATTCATAAATCCCCTTTAGAATTGGCGTATCATCGGTACCAAGGCCTCTCCCAAGCATCTCAAGACTTACATCACCCATACTCGCTTTCTTCAAAAGATCAATATAACCAGGCTCATGAAAAAGATATAAAAGGGAACTGTCGAGTGGCTCAGGTTTCCGGACATCCATCCAGAGATAGTTTATAACCCCATAGCGGTCGCATAATTCATAGGTTTTTATCAACCTCTCCGGTTTAAAGGGATGATTGATGCCGAAATCGAAACGTCCTATATCGGCCGAATAGAAAAAAATTGATCCCATCTTCTGCACTTCGAACTTTTTCAATATTATACCCAAAACAATTTTTTTTCCTCGTCCGCAAACATAAGCCGGAGTTTTGAATCCTATCAGTTGATAGCAAACCAGGTCAATGGAAAAATCTTGTCACTTAAAAGAGAAATCTGAATGAATATTCTTTGTTTTGACATCCCGGTGAAAAAAGGCTAATGATAAGTAGAACTAATTAGGGTGACATATGGCATGGATTCAACGAATTAGCCACCTTTCCAAATCCGAGCAGGAAGGATTTTTCAGACTCCTTATACCTTCTTCTTTATTTCATCGCTACATGATTAATCCAATATCCTTCTGTGACGAAAAGGGGAAAAGGGTTGTGAAGATTTTCTGCCCACCTGGAGAGAGAACCGCTTTAGTTGAAATAAAACTCCCCGGCATGGATGAGCCTCTTTTCTCAATACAGGTGTCCGATGGTAGTGATTCAACCCAGATTGAATGGGATTTTCTTATTGTGAATGATCCCGATTCCCCAAAATTTAATACGTTAGTGGACAAGGAAGGCAGGGATACACTTTTTGGATGGGCCTTTCGCGAGGTTGAAGAAGAGAAAGAGGCCATGGAGAGCGGATATTTTCCGGGACAGGCAAGAAAAGGGTTGGCACTCACAAAAAAAACAATAGAATCTCTGGAAATTTTTTGCCGGATCTTTGATATTAAGAGCATCAGGTTAGAGGCGCTTTTCTATCATAACGCCATAACATACGAAAGAAACGGATTCAGCTATTTTTCCGGGCTAAAACAGATGAAGAGGATTAATGAACTTTTTCAAAAAGATGGTAAATTATATCAGAGGCTGGATAACAGCTCTCCTTTTCGAAAAAAGGAGTTTTCCGCGACCATCGCTGGTCGCAGCTGGGCGATTCATGACGGGATTCTGAATGATATTGATGATGATATTCTGGAAGACGGTTGGGTATCCCCGATAATGTATAGAATGTTGGGGTCAGAACGTTCTATGATAACATTTCCAGATCCTAAATACTGGTAACACCTTTAATAACCGGATTAAAGATGATTATACCCCCTTTTAAAAATCTGAAGATACGCGCGAAACTTGTCAGCGTCACTCTGTTCATGGTGATGATTTCGCTCCTTACAGTTTCCTTCCTCTCCACCTCTCAATTCGGCAAGGCCCTTAGAAATTCCGCTGAGGAAGACCTCGAACATCTCGTTACTAACCTATATTCCATGTGCAAGTTACAATATGACATGATGAATGAAATGGCGCTCTCAAGCCTTAATGTCGCCATAAAAATATTTTATCAGGAGGAAGGGGACATCCAGGCAATACGGGATCACAAGCTTCATTTCGATGTCCCTCTTCAAGGAAAAGAGGAGACACAAGCTGTAACAGCGCCATTATTAAAAAAAGGGGATTTAATTCTATATAAAAATACGTCCCTCATTGATAGGATAGCCAGGATTGCAGGAGTCAACTGTGCAATTTTTCAGAGGACTGACAATGATGGCCTGATTGAAGTTGCCACAAATGAAAAACAGAGTGTCGGGGCTTACTTTGATCGGGAGAACACTATTGCAAAATCGATCATCTCCGGCCGTATTTTCCTGGGTAATTCTTATAATGAATCCGATAAGAGGGATATCGTAGCCTATAAGCCTATCAAAGACGGGAATGGAGGAATAGTAGGCGCCTTTTCCGTAACAGTAAAGGAGCATCAAGCTTCCTCCCTAAGGGACATTTTAAAAAATATCAAAGTGGGGAAAACCGGTTATGCCTATATAATGGACAGCAACGGAAATCTCAAGATTCACCCCGTAAAAGAAGGTGATAACATCAGAGACACAAAGGATTCCTCCGGATTTAAATATATCGACGCGATGATTATCGAAGCCTTGAATCGTGGAGACGGCTTTGTATCGACAATTCGGTATCCCTGGATCAACCCGGAACTTGGTGAGAAAAAGCCTAGGCAAAAAATGTCGAAATACGTCTACTTTGAGCCGTGGGACCTGATAATCTCAGCCGGGACATACGAGGAAGAGATATATAAATCCTTGTATACGACAAAAAGGTTCATCTTTATTATCGTCATGCTAAGCATCATACTTGTTTTTTTCCTGACTGTATCCATATCAAAAGTATTAACCGGACCGATACGGGAACTGACTGAAATCACTACCAAGATGGTTGAAGGTGATCTTTCGCAACGGGTTACTGTTTATAGCTCTGACGAGATAGGAGTCCTTGGAACTTCATTTAACAGGATGATCGGTCAGATTCAGCATTACACATCAAATCTGGAACGCATGGTAGAGGAGAGGACAAGAGAGCTTAAAGTTTCAAGGGAAAAATACCGTGACCTATCTCTCTTCCTCAACAGCATTCTGGACAGCGCCACGGAATATGGCATTATCGTCTTTGACTATCATGGTAGTATCATGGAGTTCACCAAAGGTGCGGAAAAGATTTTTGGGTGGAAAAAAGAGGATGTAGTTAACAAACAAAATATTGATATCACAATTCTGAACAACGACCAGGCGAGAGATGTTTTGAGTGACATAGCGAAGCATACCAGGAGTGCGGGCGTTTATGAACTTGAAATGACAAGGGTGAGAGAGCGTGGAGAAAAATTTCCTGCGCTTACAACGGTCACTGCAATGATTGATCCCTCGGGGGCTACAACGGGATTCGTTGAAATCGTTCGGGATATAAGCAGACGTAAAAATCTTGAAAAACAGTTAAGGGAGACAAAAGAATTTCTTGAAAACATCATGCAAAGTTCGGTTGATGGTATCATAACAACCGATATGAAAGGAAAGATAACATACGTTAATAAAGCCCTGGAGGATATGACCGGTATATCGCGGGATAAACTGTTGAATCAGCATGTCTCAACCATATATGTAAGGGGAATATTACAGGCAAGGGAGGTCATGGCGTTTTTAAAGGAATCCAAGAGGGCTGAAAACTATGAGATGGGCATTAAACGAAAAGACGGTAAGAAAATCGCCATATCAACATCACTGTTCATGCTCAGAGATGAGGATGGAAAAGATATAGGGACAGCGGGCATTTTTAAAGATATTACTGAGCAAAAGATACTTGAATACAAGCTCAAGGCGGCCCGTGCGCGTCTTATTGAAACTTCCAAAATGAGGGCACTGGGTGAACTTGTCGCAGGAGTGGCACATGAGATAAACAATCCTTTAATGGCCTCTAAGACTTTATTGCATGTTATTCTAAACAATATCCCGGAGGACTGGCCTGAACGTGATCGACTTGAATTGATAAATAAATGCAATGATCGTATAGAAAAAATCGTCGAACATCTCAGAGGCTTTTCAAGGCAGACTGACTCTGATTTTCAGAAAATCAATATAAATACCCCCATTGAAAATGCCCTTATGCTGAGCGGACAGCATCTTCTCAGTAACAATATTATCGTGCATAAGAAACTTTCGCAGAACCTTCCGGAAATAAACGGCAGTGTCAATCAGCTTGAACAGGTCTTTCTCAACCTGATTACAAACGCGAAAGACGCCATGGATGAGATTGGGGATAAAAAGGAATTGATAGTATCATCATATCTTGATAGGGAAGAAACAAATCCTATGGTAATAGTGTCTATCAGGGATACCGGCCCTGGGATACCGGAGAAGTACCTTCATAAAGTATTTGAGCCGTTTTTCACCACAAAGGTTGTTGGAAAAGGAACCGGACTTGGGCTCTCCCTCTGTTTCGGAATAATTGAGAATCATGGAGGAAGGATTGAGATTGTAAACAAAAAATCTAGGGGAGCGGAATTCAGGGTCCTGATTCCTGTAATGAACAAAGAACTGGCCAGAAGAAGCGAGACGGAAACATCAACAGGGAAAAAACAAAACGCTTACAAAGGCATAGAAATTACCCCCCAGTCAATGCACGGAGATAAAAAAGGAGAAATATGATGAATAAACGCATCTTAATTGTGGACGATGATGAGATGGTGCTTATCGCTGTCAATGAGCTTTTAAAACAGGAAGGATATGAAGTTGATCCCGTTTCAAGTGGATCAGAGGCCATTGAAAAGCTTGGCCAGGGAACTTACGATCTTATTATGCTTGATATCATTATGCCCGAAATGGATGGATTTGAACTCTGCAGAAAGATACGTGAGATGGACACCAACAAGGAAACGCCCGTAGTTTTTCTATCCGCCAAGAACCAGGACAAGGACAGGGTTGCGGGCATGGAGGCCGGAGCCAATCTCTTTCTTTCAAAACCCATCTCCCCGGATAAATTACTGAGTATTATATCTGACACGCTCGGATAGGATATGACATGTGATAAAAAAGAAATCCCCTGGAAAGACCGCATTTCAGGCCGACAGGATGTCGGCCTTTGCCCGCAGGCCCTGATGAATTTGTGAAGGAGATAAAAAGAAATGAAAGCTCAAACAGTTGAAATACGTTTCGGAATCGTAGCAATAGATAAAGGATTCATTACATGTGAACAACTTATTGATGCGCTAAGAATACAGGTCAGGGGGGAAATAGAACAGGGAGAGCATAAATTAATCGGCACAATTTTTATCGAAATGGGATTACTTACCCGTCAGCAGATCGATGAAATTGTCAAAGAACTGCTGAATAGAAGAGAGAGCTGATAAAAAGCAGCCTTGCCCAGGAGGCTGCCGGACTTTGTCCGGCAGTCTGCTAAAAATATTTTGTTTATCGTTTCCGTCCAGGAAAAAGCCGTAACCGGTTTTGCGTCGAATAAACTCAGATCTGTTTGGCCGCAAATTTTCACTTCTGATGATCCAGGTCAACTATCTCAAACATTGGGGGGCGTTTGATTGAAAAGATTTCATCAGGAATGGATTTATTGAAAAAGATCTTACTGTTTTTTAGGATAAGGGTCTCCCTGTCTGTCTCTGCTACAACCTCCCGCGCGTAATATATTCCTTCCTCTTCCGCCAAGCTTAAAAATTTCACATTCGTCTTGCTCGTTGGAAAAGATATGAAATCAGGCTGCAGGGTATAAGGATCAAGGTATATCATCTCAATGCCCTTTCCCTCATTATCCAGCAGTGTCATCCTGTTTCTGCCGGACGAAATCGCCTTATGATGCTCCCATGCCAGAGGATATCCTCTGGCAACCGTCCAGATAAGCTGAGGATCTATGCCCGATAAAAAATGCGATAATATCTCAGATTTATTATGACCCCTGTATAATTTCCCCTCATCAAAACTGAGAATCTCGATTATGTCCTCATTCATAAGTATGTGAAGCAGAGGTCTTCCCCAGCTGTGTGTGATCTCTATCTTCAGTCTGAATGGATCCCGCTCTCCAACAATAAGACTGTTAGCCTCTTTCTCTGATTTCCAGTCCTTTACAATAATGCTTCCCGTTGAATATAATGAATTTACAACATCTTCCTGGATCCGGAGCTCCGTTAAGATTGTAGACATCTCCAGGGAAGTTAAAACCTTTCCCTTGACCGACATATAAACGGAGCTGCAGCCGTTAATGAATAATATCGCGTTTAAGGCCAAAAAAAGAAAGCATCTGTTTATTTTCATGATTATTTTCTTATTCCAAGAACCGCTCAACTTCCTTGATTTTCTCTTTGAGCTCATCTTCATTATTTGATTTCAGCTCTATCGCCTTAAGATACATGTCAAGGGATTTCCGGTAGGCACCTTTCTTGAAATAGACATCTCCGAGATGTTCCGCTATGGTAGGGTCACTGGAGATGATTGAAAAGGCTCTTTCAAGTGAATCCAAAGCCTCATCATACAATCCTTTCTGATAATATACCCATCCAAGACTGTCAATTATATAACCGCTATCAGGCTTTATTGCCAGGGCTTTCCGTATAAGTTCCAGGGCTTCACCCAGTCTGATACCCATTTCAGCATAAGTGTAACCGATATAATTAAGAGCATCAGCATTATTCTCATCAATAGTAAGCAGTCGCCTCATCTCTTCCAGGGCTTTTTCCTTTTCCCCCGATTTATCAAGCACAACCCCGAGTCGAAACATAAGATCAACATTTTGTTCATGCACTGTAAGCCCCTCCTCAATCACCTGAATGCTCTTATCGTATTCCTCCCTGGTTTCATATATCGATGACAGCATGAGATATAATGCAATTTCCTGCTCACCATATTTCAACGCCTTTTGAAGGATCTCTATGGCAGCTTCATCTCTTTCCATCTGATTCAGTATATATGCAGTCTGGATAAGCGCATTGGGATAAAACTCCGAGTCTTCTTTTATCAGATCAAAGTGATAGAGAGCCTTTTCCAAATCACCTCTCTCTTCATAAGCAAGAGCCAAATAATACCTCGACTTCTGATCATCAGGCCAGGCGGAAACAATCATTTCAAGCTCTTCAATTGATTCGTCAAGCTTTCCATGTCTCAGGTAAATAATGCCGAGGGCCTGCCGTTCCAGATCGCCCGGGCCGGATTGTTTCTTGATATCCTGGATGATATGTTCAATCTTTTTCTCTTCTCCAAGTTTATAATAGACATTTATAAGCCTCTCCTTTGCGACCATATTGCCTGGGTAAAGGCTCAGGAGTTTTTCATAGGTGCTTGCCGCCATTTCGAATTTTTTCTGTATAAAGTATAATCTTGCGAGATCAAAAAAAGCCTGTTCCTCAATATTGCTTTCCAGCTCAACTGTGTTAAGAAAGTCTTTTTCAGCCTCATTATATCTTTCCAGTTCGACATTTATCCTCCCCCTGTAATAATGGGCAATAGCAAGTTCGGGATTCTGTTGAATCAAAATATCGAGATGTTCCAGGGCTGCCTCATATTTTATTTCCCGGATAAGGCTGGTAGCCAGAATCATCCTCACCCGCTGCTGATCGGGATTCTTTTCCAGTATACCCTCATAAATCCTTATCGCTGAGTTCTCGTCACCGGAAGCCGCCAAGGCTTCTGCTAGAATCATATGAGCGCCTAAATCATCGGGATCTTGGGTAATAATACTACGGGCGTATTCAGCGGCCGCATCGAATCTTTTCAATCTCTGCAGATTTAAGGCCGCTATTTTTTTAAGATAAATTGAATCGGGATCATTATTTATAGCATTTTCCAGATATTCTCCGGCTTTTTCATACTCTCCCCGGCGCATGCAAAGCGAGGCAAAAGTAAAATCCGTGTATGCCTCGTGTCGTGGATCTCTTTGCTCCTCGGCAATCTTTTTACCCACTTTTATTTCAGGAGAAGGCCCTGTGTCCGGTAACTGTATTGTCGGAGGATGTTCCGGGTACTTCGCCTTTTCAATGCCGGCACAGGAAACAAAAATGCTCCCAATAAGGATTGTCATGAAAAGAGTTAGATTATTTTTTATTACCATCGGTAAATTCTCTTTTTTCATTTGATAAAATCCGAAAATTCCTCCTCAAAGTCGGGAATCTCCTCCATTAACCATTTTTTAATATTTTTAATAATCCTCGTCTGGATCTGCCTCACACGTTCTCTGGATATGTTATATTTGTCCCCCAGTTCCTGAAGGGTCAAGGGTTTTTCCGCCATAATCCTGTTTTCAAAAATGTCCAGGTCTTTCTCGGAAAGCCGGTTTTTATATTCCTCTAATTTCTGCAAGAGAACCGACTTGCTCTCCATCGAGGAAAGCTGGTCATCCGTCCTTTCCGCGTAATCTGCAAGTAATGAGCCGTATTCTTCCTTTCCATTATCATTGATAGGAGCGTTCAGTGAAACTTCACCGCCTCCTAATCGTTGTGTCATTTCTTCAATGTCCGATTCTTTCACGTCCAGGCGTTCTGCCAGAAGCCTTGTCTCCGGGGCGAATCCTTCCGAGATAAGCTTTTCCCTTTCCTTGGCAAGGTTGAAAAAAAGTTTTCGCTGTGTCTGAGTCGTTCCAATTTTAACCAGCTTCCAGTTTTCCATGATGAATTTTAATATATATGCCTTAATCCAGAAAGATGCATAATATGAAAATTTAATCCCCCTGTATGGATCGAACTTTTTTACGGCCTGCAACAGGCCTATATTCCCTTCCTGAATCAAGTCCAGCAGACTCTTAGTCCAGTACCTGTGGAAGTCCATCGCTATTTTTACCACCAATCTGAGATTTGCGGTTACCAGCCTGTACGCCGCCTTCTGATCGCTTTTTTCTCTCACTCTTATTGACAGTTCAATCTCCTCTTCCCTTGTCAGAAGATCATATCTTTTGATCTCCAGCAAATACATCTGTAATGGATCATAAGGGACTAGTGCCCTGTCTCCGACAGGAACCATCGGGCTAAGATCACCCTTGAATTCCGGTATCTCCGGATCCATAAATTCGGTGAGATCGTCCTTTTCGGATTTGTCTTCTTTTATTTCTTCCATTTAATTCAGCATCCCATTCACAGGATATTAACTGGATATAATTTTAATATATCTTTTCTTACCGGCCCTGAGAATAAAGATATCATTTTGAATGCTATTTGTATCTAATATCTGGTCAAATGAGCGAATCTTTACATTATTTAAATATCCTCCCCCTTGTGAGATCAAGCGCCGCGCATCCGACCTTGTCCGGCAGAGTCCGGACATCTCGAAAAGGACATAAGCGGGAATACCTGAATCAAGTGCCTCTTTAGCCAGTTGAAATTCCGGCACTGAGCTTGGCCTTTCCCCGTCATCACCGCCAAAAAGCTGATGCGAGGCATTCCTGGCCTTCTCTGCTTCCTCCTCTCCATGACATAGCTTGGTAGTCTCGTAGGCAAGAATCTCCTTGGCCTTTCTGATGTCTGCGCCTTCAAGAGACCCCAGCCTTGCAACCTCATCCATTGGTAGAAAGGTGAAAATGGCAAGAAAACGTTTAATATCCTTATCTTCTTGATTGATCCAATACTGATAATATTCATAGGGGGAAGTCAGCTCCGGATCAAGCCAAACCGCTCCCGCATGTGTCTTCCCCATCTTGATGCCGGAGGAAGTGGTTATGAGAGGGAATGTGAGCGCATGAATCACCTCTCCCTCCAGCCGCCTAGTAAGATCAGCTCCCGCGAGAATATTCCCCCATTGATCGTTGCCTCCCATTTGTATGCGGCAGTCGTGGTGTTTAAAAAGATACCAGAAATCATAAGCCTGCAGAAGCATATAATTGAATTCAATGAAGCTTAGGCCTGTTTTAATCCTTGCCTTGTAGCTCTCGGCGGCAAGCATCCTGTTTACGCTGAAATGCCTGCCGATATCTCTTAAGAATTCCACGTAGTTGAGTTTAACAAGCCAGTCCGCATTATTGACCATTAAGGCTTTTCCATCACTGAAATCGATAAACCTCGAAAGCTGTTTCTTAATACACTCAGCGTTTTCATCGATCTCTTCCCTGGACATTATTCTGCGCATCTCCGTCTTCCCGCTGGGGTCGCCAACCAATGTCGTGCCTGCGCCGACAACGGCAATAGGCCTGTGACCTGCCCTCTGCATGTGTGCGAGGGACATAATTGGAACCAAACTGCCCAGATGAAGGCTTTTTGCTGTTGGGTCAAACCCTATATAACCTGTCGCGGGAGTGGTAAATAATTCACGAACAAGATTCTCATCTGTAACCTGCTCAACAAATCCCCTGTTTTTAAAGATATCAAAAAGATTTTCCACCTCACTCCTCATAAGAACCAGCTTTAAAATCTTCAGGGAACCTTATTCTTACCACTTTCCCCACTCCCCCAAGATCCTTTTTTATTTTCCCGTTTAAATCAAATTCAATTCCTGCCGCATTTCCAACTATTATATCAAACCCTTTCCGGGCTTCCCACTGAGGCTTGCTTCCCGGACTTAACATGTATTCTTTCGGCGGATCATCATCGATTTGTATCTTTAAATAGGTCCTCATTTTTACAATTCCGGTTAGCAGTAACAGATGGTTCCCTTCATTCAACAGCTGGTCCGAATGATTTTCTCCTTTGATAACACTTTCGGGCGATATTGAGTCAGTGCCCTCCAATTCCAGGGTATCGGTAATTACAGGATATCCGACCATTTCCCTATCAATTGCATCCTGTTTGTTTTCTTGATCGGAATTAACAATCTCTGCAAATCCATCTTCTTCGAGCTCAGCAGGATCCGTATCCCTGATCACCTCAGTTACTAACTTCTCCTTACTCTCGTCAGGAGTCTTATTTTCATCGCCAACGCCCTCAACGACCGCCTTATGGTCTTCTGTCATTTTATAATCGACAACTTCCGTCATACTGGTTATCCAGAGATATAATGGATAGGCAAGGATACACAAAAGGAAAAGAATCACAAAGAAGATCTTTTTCTTTGATTCTTCGGGGCCCAGAAGAGGCTTCGGCATCTCTTCTTTAAAAGCCTTATTGCTTTTACATATATCAAACATTTTTTCAGCATCTATTTTAAGAGCCTTGGCATAAGACCTGAGAAATCCTTTTATATAGGTGGGCGAAGGCAGGTTTTGCCAATCTTCTCTCTCTATCGCATCGATATATTGTTTCCTTATTTTAAGTATTTTCGCTATCTCATCGATGCTGTAACCCTTCCGCTCTCTTTCCTCTTTTAAGAGAATACCTATCCCCCCCTTTTTTTCATTTTCATTTATTATCTCTGCAGAGATTTCCCCGTTGTTTTTCATCGCCTCTAACTCGAAAACAGCCATAAATACTATATCAATATCAAAACATTATCTTGGTATAAGTATTCTCTCTTAAGTTTTTTATCCAGGATGCATACCGCTCATCTATCTCCTTTTTGTAGAAAATATCATAGATAGCGTCCTTTACCTCATCATAGGATTTTATCTTTGTTTCCTCTTTTTTTATCAGCTTTATAATCTGATATCCTTTATCCCTTTTGATGAGATCGCTGACTTCCCCTTCAGATAAGCCGTTAATAACATCCCTGAGTTTCTTATCTAATTGCTCCATCTTATACCACCCGACATCCCCTCCTTCTTCAGCGCCTGGACCGTTGGAAAATTTTCTCGCCAGTTCACCGAATTCCTCACCGGCCTTGATCATTGAGAGAATATCATTACCCTTTTTTAAAGGCTGCTCGCTTTCCTCCTCATCAATGGATTCATCAGAGATTAAAAAAATACATGCAAGGTGAACCCTTCCATCTATAGTAAATTGATCCCGATGCTCCTCATAGTAACTGAGTGCCTGCTCTTCCCTGATAATAATCTTTGACCTTATTTCATAATTAATAAGCGTTGCCCGTTCTATGTCTTTTCTGATGGTTTCTCTGTATTTATCATATGTGAGACCTTCCTTTTTCAGCTCTTCGAGCAGATCCTCCTGAGTAAATTGATTATTCTTCTTTATATTTTCAATAGCATTATCGACCTGCTCCGAACTGATCTCTATTCGGAGTTCCGCCACCTTCTGCTGTGTTATTTTTTCATCTATTAAATATTCAAGGACCTTCCTTCTTGTCTCAATGTACTTTTCCAGGTTTCTGTTTTTCATTTCCTGATCGGATAAGCCTGTCATCTCCTTCATCCTGGTGTTTAATTCATGAAGAGTAATCACATCTTCGTTAACAACTGCAACTATCCTGTTATAACTCTCGGAATGCGCCGCTCCGATAGTGGTTAAAAGGATAAAAAATGCCGCCATAAAGATCCTGATTGATTTTATACCGTTCATCAGTCCAAACTCCAGTCTTTATAAACATCCCGTTTTATGTCAACCTTAATCTGTTCTCTGAAATTCTCCAGCCAATTCTTGAAGAAGATCTCCTTCTTCTCTATAAGCAGCTTCTCCTCTATCTCGGCTATTGATTCCGGCAGACTTCTCATGCCGGGCCCACGTTTTTCCAACACCTCGAATATATGATAGCCATAATCTGTTTTAAGGATACGACTGCAACTGCCCACCTCAAGAGAAAAAAATCTCTTTTCCATAGATTCGTCCAGCTCGCCTTTTTCAATCCACCCTACCAAGCCTCCTTTCTTTGCCTCCGGGGCAATGGAATACTCTTTAGCAAGATCGGACATATTTTCCCCTTTGTAAATTAATCCAAGTACCTGTTCGGCCTCATCTTTGGTTTTCGTTACTATCTGTCTTAATTTTATCATCTCAGGGATCCTGAATTCTTCCTGGTGTGCATCGAAATACGCTTTCGTCTCGCTTAATGACACAGGTGAAACATCACCGAGCACATTGCCGATAATCTTTTTGATTAGCAGGCTCTCCCTGATACTCTCTTTCCATTCTCCATAATCAATATACTTTTTTATCAATACCTCATTAAAGACATCTTCAGGATAATCACCTTTAATTTCCGCTATGGCTGATTCAAGTTCAATATCATTAAGCGTTATCCCTTTCATCTTTCCGTATTCCATAATAAGATAGTTATCTATAACCCCTTTCACTAAGAGATCTAATTCTCGAGGAGTATTCTGGTCAGGGATGCCCATTTCCATCTTAATGCGACGAATATCTTCTTTTAATTCGTTTTCGGTTATTTCTCTGCTTCCAACGGTTATGACAACATTCCTCTTGCTGTTGTCCAGAAAATCGCAGGCTGGGAAAAGAACAGAAATGAAAATCAGCAACCAGAAAGACCGAATAATTTTTAATAACATTTTACCTTAGTTATATATGATACTTCTTAATTCCTTTTAAATATCCGCTTCTAAACTTTCTGAAGCAAGCATAGAGCGGCCTTGATGAACACCATGGAATATGCATTAATAGCATGTAACTATTTATAACAGCTTGATATTTTAGATTAACAGTTATTTGTCAAAAATCAAGAAGATTTTTCCAGCAGGCTCTTTTCCATTATCCTAATAAAATCAAGAGCCCTGGAGAGAGCGTCTTCATCAGAACGACTGAGCATGCTGACTTTTAATCTTGAGTCTGATAAAAACCTGAACTGATCCCTCTTTCGACTCATAAGTTCCAACAATTTATCAGGCCTGATATCCGTACTTGGAGAAAAAGAAAATAACAGATGTTTTCCGTTCACATCCAGCCGGATTACGCCGATTTTTTTTAAAATCAATCTGATATCCATGATTTTAATCAGATTGGAAACTGCAATCGGCTGAGGGCCAAATCGATCTATCATCTCATCAACGATATTTTTTAGTTCAGACTTTTCACGCAGCACTGATAGGCGCCTGTATAAATTCAATCTCACATCAATATCCTGGATATAATCCTCCGGAAGATATGCGGGAATATCAGCGTTTATCTCCGGATTTATCTCTTCCTTCCATTCTTCACCCTTTAACTCGGCTATTGCCTGCTCAATCATATTCATATAAAGTTCATAACCTATGGAAGTAATGTGTCCGGACTGGCTGAAGCCAAGTACATTACCGCCGCCCCGGATCTTGAGGTCATGCAGAGCAAGATGAACTCCAGCCCCCAGATGTGAATAATCCATCAATGCCTTCAGTCTTCTTTCCGCCTGTCTGGTCATTTTTGATGCATTCCCCAGGAGGAGATAGGCATAGGCGTTTTCAGCCGATCTGCCTACCCGTCCTCTCAACTGGTATATCTGGGAAAGGCCCAGATGATCAACTTCATTAATAATTATCGTGTTTGCGGAAGGTATGTCCAGACCTGATTCAATTATTGTGGTGCAGATAAGCACATCTATTTCCCTGCGTATAAACCTCATCATAGTCTCTTCAAGTTCCCTCTCGTTCATCTGACCATGGGCCACTGCGAAATTCGCCTCCGGGACAAGTCTAACAAGCTTTTCCGCGACCCTGTTTATGCTGTTGACTCTGTTATGGACAAAGAAAATCTGCCCATTACGCTTTATCTCGTTCCTTATTGCCCTTTGAATGGTTGATTCATCGTAATTTAAAAGATATGTGCTTATGGCCAGCCTCTCTTCCGGCGGCGTCTCAATGATGCTCAAATCCCTGACACCCATCAGTGAGAGATGAAGTGTTCTAGGAATCGGAGTTGCACTCATCGCGAGAACATCGACCATTGTGCGATATTTCTTTATTTCCTCCTTCTGCTTGACTCCGAACCTCTGCTCTTCATCGATTACCAGCAGTCCGAGATCTCTGAAACTTATATCCTTCTGCAATAACCTGTGGGTGCCGATCAGTATATCAATCTTTCCTGACCTCACCCTCGCGATTATGTCCTTCTGTTCGGCCCTGCTCTTAAACCTGCTAAGGACAGCTGTCTTCACGCCAAAAGGTTCCATCCGGCTCCGGAAGGTTCCATAATGCTGTTCCGCGAGAACCGTTGTTGGGACAAGTAAAGCGACCTGCTTGCCATCCATTACGGCTTTAAAGGAAGACCTTACTGCAATCTCCGTCTTACCGAAACCCACGTCCCCGCAAATTAGCCTGTCCATCGGCTGTTCATTCTCCATATCGGACAACACATCTTCAATGGCCTTTATCTGATCCTGGGTCTCTTCATGTTCAAAGGTGGCTTCAAATTCCCTGAAATAGTTATCCGGCCTCGAAAATGCAAACCCCTTTCTGTATTTTCTCAGGGCGTATATCTCCACAAGCTGTCTTGCGATTTCCATTACAGACTTTTTCGCCTTTTTTTTGGCGACATTCCATGATTTTCCACCAAGCCTGTCCAGTTTCGGATCCTTTTCATCAGCGCCGATGTATTTTTGCAGTACACTGATCCTATCGGCCGGAGTATAAAGCCGATCACCTCCCGCGTATTCTAATATTACGTAATCATTTACCTTCTTCTCCACTTCCATCTTCAGAAGTCCACCGTATCGGCCAATCCCATGATCCTTGTGGACAACAAGGTCTCCTATCTGAAGCTGGCTGAAGGATGTCCAGTCAAGCGCTGTTTCACCCTTCTTTCCAGCTGTCCTTGATCTGGATCGCTTGGGCCCAAAGATCTCATCCTCGCTTATTACGGCTATTCCATTTTCAGGCCAGACAAATCCCCTCCTGAGCCTCCCGAGGCAAATGCTTACCCTCTCCACAGAGGAAAGCACTGACCATTGTTCTGCTATCTCATTTACATCGACATCATAATTTTGCAGGATTTCTTTCAATCTTTCGGCTTGTTGAATGGTTCTGCATACGAGTACGACCCTGAAACCGTAACCGAGCCAATAAGCGATCTTCTCAGCAAGGGGGGCCATTGAAATCCGCCCCTTTCCTGAAATCCTGATCTCGGTATCGAAATCGACCCCCGATACCTCTTTTATTTCAATTGATCTTGAATATTCCCCGGCTTGAGCTATTGCAAGCTCACTAAAATCAATAAACTGATAATCATTAATAAGGGATTTCAATTCATCTTCAGAGATCATCAAACCATCTGTTTCCGGAAATGGCATGCCTCTTGTACCGGCTTCCAAACGAAATCTTTCAATATCACCATAAAACTTTTCTCTGATTCTGACTCTTTCTTCATCAAACTGGTAAAGGTTAATAATAAAAACAATACTGTTCTGGGGAAGGTAATCTTTAAGGGTGTCAAGCTTTTTATAGTAATGATTCAGCCAGGCCTCCTGCCCTGGGAAAACCGCTCCTTCCGAACCCTGTTCAGGAAGCCTTCCCATGGATCTTGCTCTTTTCAATCTTTCATCACTTATTATTATTTCACTTGCCGGGAGGAGGATCACCTCCTTAAGGTAATCAACCGACCTCTGGCTGACAGGATCAAAATGCCTCAACGATTCGAGCTGATCACCGAACAACTCCAGACGTATAGGTTGATCGTATAACGGCGGGAAAATATCGACTACCCCGCCACGAACCGAATAATCCCCTGGTTCTTCTACAAGCGATGTGCGGGTGTATCCCGTTTTTTCCAGTTTTTTCAATAAATCCTCCCTGTCGATATCTTCCCCTCTCACCAGGTATTCGAGAGCCCCTACCATCGCCTCTTTCGGCATAACCCTGAATAAGATCGCCTCGAGACTTGTTACAACAATCGGGCACTTCTGAGAAGTAAGCGCATAAAGCGCCTGTATCCTTCGATTAATGATATTCCTGTGAGGGCTCAACCCCGCAAGGGGTGATATGTCATATACAGGGAAGTCATACAATCTGCCTATTTCCGGGTCAGAGTCGTAATATCCTTCTGGCAGAAAAAATTTCAACTCTCTGTAGAACCTGTCCAGCTCCTCAGCCCTTGGAAGGACGAGGAGACACGGTCTTTCTATTTCCAGTACAACCCGTGCAATAAAATATGAGCGCGCCGAACCTGATAATCCGGATAGACGAACCTTCTTGGCATCTTCTTCTATCCATCTTATTATCTTTTGCTTAAACTGGTCTTCCGTATTCATAAAAACATCTTCCCGGGATTAAGGATAGCCCCGGGGTCGAGCATTTTCTTGATCTTCCTCATCAATTCAAGACTTGCCCCGTGCTCCGCTCCCATGAATTTTCTCTTGCCGATCCCCACGCCGTGTTCGCCTGTAGCCGTTCCACCCAAACTTAATGCCTTGGAAACAATACGTTGATTTATGCCCTCAAACACGGCCTGCTCTTTTTTATCAACCTTTTTCAACTGAAAAGTAATATGCAGATTGCCGTCACCGGCATGGCTGAAAATATATGCGGGGATACCTGAACTATTCCTTTCGTTCTTTGCCATAGTTATCATCTCAGGATAGGCCGTTATCGGTACAGCCACATCTATGACACAGTGAGAGCTTTCCGGATGCGCTCTCATCATCATTTCAGCCAATCCATGCCTTGCCTTAAGCAACTTTTCTCTTTCATCCCTGGCAATGCCCCTTTTAATCTCCATGCTTCCCTTGTTTTCGCAGATATTTTCAGTAATCTCAAGAAGTTCGGCTAAATAGGCCTTACTTGGCCCATGATATTCAATAAAAAGTGCCGGAGCGATTATCGCATCTAACTCCATATTTCTGTTAATCAATTCTACACACTCCGGGCCCAAAAGCTCCAGCATGGCGGGATCGAGACCGGATCTGATTATCTCATAGACCGCCCTGCCAGCTGCTTCAATGGAGGGAAATGAAATTACAGCCGTTGAAAACTCTGCCGGAAGACCAACCAGCCTGACAGTGGCCTCTGTCACGATCCCAAGGGTCCCTTCGGAACCTATAAAAAGATTAATAAGATCATATCCTGATGAAGTCTTTGATGATCTTGTCCCTGTCTTGATTATCTCTCCATCGGCCAAGACAATGGAAAGCCTCAGGATATTCCTTCGAGTTGAACCATAATGTAACGTTCTCGTTCCGCTCGCGTTATTTCCTATCATTCCGCCGATTGTTGCCCTCGCCCCCGGGTCAGGAGGGAAAAAAAGACCTTTATGCCTTAATGAATCATTAAGATCCTGATATATAACCCCCGGCTCAACATCCGCCTGGAAATCTTCTTCCCTTATATTAATGATCCTGTTCATCTCTGAAAAATCCAGCACAATGCCACCCATGACAGGTATTGGGTTGCCTTCAACGCTGCTCCCTGCTCCCCAGGCGGTTACGGGAATTCGTCCGGCATTTGCGTATCGCATTATGTCCGAAACCTCCTCCGGGCTTTTCGGCCATATCACTACATCAGGGAGACAGGCATTATGCCCTGACTGATCCTTTGAATGAATGGCCCTGTTCGATTCACCCGTTGAGATCCTCTCAGGATCGATCATTGATCGGAGCCTCTTCAAATCTTCTTCTCTCAGCGGATTATAGTCCATAATAAGATCCTCCTGTCTCAGATATACAGCGGTCAATCTAGGATAACCCCGGAGACTATCAGGCCATTTACGATAGGCGCCAAGGTGTTAATCTAGTCGGTACTTCTCCAATTTATTTGAAAATAATGCAGGATTAACGGAAATAAACTTAATAAAATAACGGCGGTTTATCAGTATCCTATGGTCATGATCTCAGTATGCAATTTCCTAACCGGACATTAATGAACAAAACCGAACTTTTCCCCATCAAACAATCCTCTGTCGCTTATTTTAAGCCGGGGAATAACCAGCAGCGCCATGAATGAAAGGGTCATAAAAGGCGAAGATAACGGCGACCCGAATGATTGAGCGGCTCTGTTAAGTTCCAAGTATTGATCAGCCACTGAAACATAATCCATATCACTCATGATCCCTGCCAGCGGTAATGCAAGGATTGATTCGCGTTCGCCGGAGACAGCGCTTATTCCTCCTTTTGCCCTTATAATCGTATTTACCGCACGGCAAATTGTCTCATCATCAACACCTAAGGCAATAATATTATGTGAATCATGTGCGATGCTTGACGCTATAGCCCCTTTTTTGAGCCCGAATCCCTTCACGAAGCCTTTTCCTATATCACCTGTTCCGTATCTGTTTATCACCACTATCTTCAAAATATCTCTGCTGGGGTCAGGAATAGCATAATGGCCTTTTCTTCCCGGGTTCAAAAGGAGTTTTTCTGTAATTATCTGGCGATCATTTACTCCGATCACATTTATACGCCCGGTTGAGTGTTCAATGAAAAGATCCCCGGGCTCTTTCTGTGTGACAAAAAAGTTATTCGGTGTTTCAACCTTTATTCCGTTGATCAATGTTTCATTCTCTTCCGATACTTTTTCCCCATTAATATATGTTGCAAGTATATTCAACCTCTTGAAATCATCTATGATAATAAAATCAGCGAAATCCCCTTTGCGTAACAGTCCCACATCCAATCCATAGTGCAGGACGGGGTTCACACATGCGACTCTCAGCACCTTCATCCTGTCAATTCCATAATCCAGCGCCATTTTTACCAGATCATTTATCTGCCCTTTTACCAGGTCATCGGGATGTTTATCATCACTGCAAAACATGCAGTTCTCATAACGTTCCTCAAGAAGGGAAATGAGTCGCTCCCCGTTCCTGGCAGCGGAACCTTCCCTAATCTGGATCTTCATGCCCAGATTAAGCTTCTCCAGGGCCTCCTCTTGAGACACGCATTCATGGTCAGTATCAATCCCGGCATTTATATAAAGCTCAAGATCTTTACCTGTGAGCCCCGGTGCATGACCGTCTATCTTCCTTGAATATTTTCTGGCTATGGAAAGTTTTTTAAGTAAAACCGGATCCCTGTTGATCACACCGGGGAAATTCATCACCTCACCTAAATATCTTATTTCATTCATCTGAAACAGCTTTTCAATCTCCTGTGGACCTAATGTTGCTCCGCTACTATCAAAAGGAGAAGCAGGCACGCAGGAAGGTGCACCGAAATAGAATTTTAAAGGAACTTTTTTTGAGTTATCAATAAAATATTTGATCCCCTCAACGCCTAGAACATTAGCGATTTCATGTGGGTCCGAAACAACCGCTACAGTCCCGTTGAGCACGGATACCCTCGCGAATTCCGATGGAGGCAGCATTGAACTTTCTATATGGATATGGGAATCAATAAAACCTGGAAGGATAAATCTTTCATCCCTGACATTCTCTCTTACTATGTCGGCGATCCTCCCATCCTTGATCTTGAGTGTTCCTTTGTAGATCTCTCCATTTAAGACATCAATGATATTGCCTGATACCGTCTCCAATTTTTTCTCCTTTTTCTTTTTATTTTTAACTATTCTGTTAGATAAGTATATAGTATTAATTAATCTTGATGGTTTGAGGATCACGCTGTGCGCAGCCTGCCGCGTATCATCAGATATTCAATAGGTACGAGCTATGTCGAGACCGGTTTTCAGCCGCGGCCTGTCTGCGTGCCTGCCTGAGCGATGACACTGATAATCCTCTATCGTTAAAGATTTACGGCGGTTGACCTAAGATAACCGCTGAGATTATCAGGCCATTTACGATTGTCGCCGAGGCGTTAATTTCTTCTAACTCTTTTTATAACACATTAGCAAGCTCCCATGAAGCCTTACACAAATTTTCAGCCGCATGGCATTTCACAAAGGGATCACCCATTAAAGGGTGTGTTGGGAGAAAAAACACCCTAATCCATAATACCGAAACATAACATCGCTGTTAACCCCGCCCTAAGCTGGCGGGGTATTAAGAATCATAATCCACAGGGAAAATACAAAATATGATTATTAAAATTTTGGGTACTGAATCTTTGGGAGTTCGCGGGCTTTCGTGTTCCATTGAATTGAATAACAGAAAAATAATCATTGGCCCCGGCATAGCTTTAGGCCGGTCGCGTTATGGTCTTTTGCCGGATCCTTTTCAGATCGCAATTGGAATTGGTATCAGAAAAAAATTATTGTTTGATTAGTAATAAAATTTGTATTCGGTATCAACTCGAAAAAAAGCGTAACTATCACCCGGATATCATGTTACCGAATGGCGAAAAAAAAGGTTTATAATTGAGACACGGAATCGGGACACATATGAAGATAGCGGTATCAGCTGTTGGCTCCAATCTAGATGCAAAGGTGGCGAATCGCTTCAGCGCTACGGAATATTTACTGCTTATCGATATCGATACCGGTGAATACGAAGCTGTACCTAACCCGTTTATCACACATCAGAATGGTGCTGGTGTGCAGGCTGTTGCACTCGCAGTCAGCAAAGGAGCGAAGGCAATTTTAACAGGCTATATTAGCCCCGCAGTTGCTAATCGACTCAGGATAAGTGCTGGCATAGAAATTTTAACCGGTCTGACTGGTACAGCGAGAGAAGCTCTGGAGCAATACAGGAAGACTTTTTCTACAGAATCTCCAGGAAATCAACATAGTTATAAGGCAGCTTTGATGGGTAAAGACCTTTTTATTCACTCTATTCAAAGTACGACCAGACAGTTCGTAACTTTACTGCCCGTATTGTTAGGGGTCGTGTTGCTCATAGGTTTATTCGATGCGTTTATTTCCAGAGTATCGCTGACATCCATCTTTTCAGGGAATATGGCACTGGATACCCTCTTGGGAGCCTGCTTTGGCAGTATCTTTGCTGGAAATCCGATCAACAGCTATATCATCGGAGGAAAACTGCTGAAATATGGTGTTAGCCTTTTTGCAGTTACCGCTTTCATTGTCACATGGGTGACCGTAGGCCTCGTGCAACTGCCAGCTGAAATAGCAGCTTTTGGCAAGAGATTTGCTCTTCTTAGGAATGGCTTATCCTTTTTACTATCTATACCCATTGCTATTTTTACCCTGCTGATTCTGAATCTTATGACAAGGTGAGCATCTTGAGTGGCAAAAGACGACAAAAAATTGGCCATAAATTGATTTTTCATCGCATTTCTCTCTTCCCTGTCATAGTACTGATAATCTATGCAGTTCTTTTCATTGTTTCACCTGATAAAGCCATACTGGCTGCCAGAAGTAGCGGCAGTGTCCTTATCAGCCTTCTTATTCCTCTTGGCTTGATCTTTGTTCTTATGCTGTTAATAAATTTATTCTTAAATCCGGCAAAAGTAGCGCAGTTCCTCGGGAAGGGTTCCGGTATTAAAGGAATCGGGTTATCGGTAGTAGCAGGGATAATTTCCACTGGCCCGATCTATGCGTGGTATCCCTTGCTCAAGGACCTTAAAGAGAAGGGTGCCGGAGATTCCTTGATTGCCATATTTCTCTACAATAGGGCCATAAAGCCATTTCTATTGCCTGTCATGGTCACTTACTTCGGCTGGCTTTACGTGGCAATTCTGACCTTACTCATAGTTTCAACATCGGTTGTCATAGGCAGCTTTATGAGATTTTTCCCGTCTTCTAAAGAGGCATAATCCTATCCTAAAAACCTGTTCTATTGACGACCAGTTACCCATATACTGAAAAAAGTCCTATCCTCAATCTGTCTATGGTATCATCGTCGATCAAAGGTCTTAACCGTCACTCAATGAGTTCCAGCCACAATATCCTGTTGCTGAATTTTATTTGACATACAATGGTAATTTTTCTATACTTTATTGATAAGAAAGCAAATTCTTGCTATCCAAATGCATTTGTTGACCTGCGTGTGAGGTAATTCGGCCTTGACGCCTGCTCAATCCTCTTCATGTTTAAAGCCGGGAAATTCAGGATCAGCGGTGATAAGGGATTGAACGGGGAATTTATTAAAACGGCACAAAAAACCGACCATTGACAGTTACTCCGGGGAGTGTTTTCTTCACGGGTAAAATAATTATTGTTAACGATGCCGATCGTTCGAATAAGAGCATATTTACCAACTACACTGCTTGTAAAGGCATCCAATCTTTTGCACTTTTACCTATAAAGATTAAGGGAGATACCATTGGTATCCCGGGAAACGCTGCCAAAATAAAAATTTAATCTCACCATGCCTCGAACCCTGCAAAATGGAACAGAGAAAGAAAAGCCATAGGCTACAAAGTCCTTGCCAGGAAAAACAGACTATCCAGACCGCTGGGTCGCTCGGATGAAAGACAAAGATACCACAAAAATAAATCCATTTTTAAGCGAAAGCTCACCGGATCGTTTTGAGGCGGTGATTCATAGTATCAGTGATGGTGTATTTACTGTAGATAAGCATTGGCGTATTACATGCTTCAACCGTGCCGCCGAGAGGATAACAGGCATCGCAAGATCACAAGCAATGGGACGTAAATGCTATGAAGTCTTCAAATCAAATATATGCAGGGATGCCTGCGCCATACAATATACTATTGAAACCGGCAGGCCGGTTATAAATCTGACGGTGCATTTTATCGATAGAAACGGCATTAAGGTTCCGGTGAATATCTCAACTGCACTTTTCAGAAATATAAAAGGTGAATCAATCGGTGGCGTAGCGACTTTTAGGGATCTGAGACAGTTTGAAAAGTTACAGAAAAAAATAAAGAAAAGTTATTCTTTTGAGGATATTATCAGTAAAAACAAGAAAATCAGGGGAATACTGGATATTCTGCCTACTATTGCTGTAAACGAAAGCACTGTTCTGATCAAAGGAGAAACCGGAACAGGTAAGGAGCTTTTTGCTCGAGCGCTTCACAACCTGAGCGGTCGTGCCGGCAAACCCTTCATTGCAGTCAATTGCGGCGGTTTTCCTGACCAACTTATAGAGTCAGAACTTTTCGGCTATGAGGCCGGTGCATTCACCGGGGCTACGAAGGCAAAACCGGGCCGTTTTAGCCTAGCCGAGGAAGGAACCCTGTTCCTTGACGAAATTGGAGATCTTCCCCCTCTTTTGCAGGTTAAGCTTTTACGAGTACTTCAGGAAAAGACCTACGAGCCGCTCGGAGGGGTTCAGACCCGGAAGGCCGATGTCCGTATTATTGCCGCAACAAATCGCAACTTAGAGGAAATGGTCGCAGAAGGCACCTTCAGACAAGACCTATATTACAGGATTAATGTGATCGCGCTGGAAATCCCGCCACTGCGCAATCGGATGGAGGACGTACCACTCTTGATAGATCATTTCATCGAACATTTCTCGACGCTTCACGACAAAGATATAGACGACATTTCCCCACGGGCTCTAAATTTCCTGATGAGCTATGATTATCCTGGAAATGTAAGGGAGTTGGATAATATAATCGAACATGGATGTGTCCTCTGCCAAGGCAGTTTGATAACGGAAGAGCATCTGCCAAATTGGATACTTCCACCAACAGAAAACCAGACGATGGCACTGAGTTTGGAAGAACTGGAAAGACAATTCATAATTTCCATCCTGAAAAAGAACGACTGGAACCGACTCGCAACAGCTAAGGAATTAAAAATCCATAAAACCACCCTATACCGTAAAATCAAAAGACTCGGGATCAAAACTCCTAATCAATATGGCCGTTCGGTCAGAGATGATTAGAGTAGCTAATGTGCACTCATAAATGAGATGTCAAGTAGCCTTATTGCTACAGCTCAATTGTTTCTACTTGCTTATTTCGTAAATTCATATCTCCTATCGCCTTGAAAAGACAAATTAAATTTCCAAACTGCACAGGATCTGCTTTTCTGGCATAAGTTATGCTTTTAGAGTATATTGAAAGCACCTTAGGCCTTAACCCATAAAAAAGAAAGGAGATTACTATGGCTGAAAATGACTTAATGGAATCGATAACCACAGATAACCACAAACCTGCTCGGCCATTGAAATTTTTCAAGGACAAGGAAGGAAACGGTTGGTTATGTGATAAGGATATCGACCCAGCAAAAGATTTAAGGGAGCAAGGTTGCTGGCGGTGTGACGAGATGGCATTTCCCGATGGCGGGCGTTAAACAGTCACACTTCGGTTACCATTGAACACCCGGCAGGTTATCCTGTTGAAGGATAGTGTGCCGGGATATGCATTTGAAGACAAAATGTCTTATCGAAAAAACAGGGCAACCGAAATTCTCTATTGGCTGAAGCCGTCACAAAAGCAGCCTGAAATCTTCAACCCTTGAATAAGAAAAAACATGTTGAAATTCCTGAAACACTGGGTGCTGAGATTGAATTCTGTATCGATGATGAGCCTTTGACCTTTAATACCTCAACAGCAATATATATCCCCAAATCCCTTAAGCATGGGCCCCTGACATGGAAAAAGTTTGAAAGACCCCATCTGTTAATGCCCATAGTAATTGGTACAGGATCTCCGGCAGAGGCAGCGCCAGCAGGGTATAAGGAATAAAAATCCGGTTCACGGTTCGTTGTTTATGGTTTGAAGGGATGATCCCTTCAACTAGAGTAAGCCACCTTCACTCTTCATCAATTTAATATCCTGCGCGATATGATATTTACCGTCAACAAACAGCGTTCTTGGTATTTGCATCGACAAAACATCTATGCTAATATTTCTTAAAAGATGCCCTTGAATTAACCCCTTATCCGCCTCTGGCGAATTAACAGTGATCGATAATATTGGACAATCATCGTGAAGATCATTTGGGGTCTGTCGGAATTTCTCCGACGTGCTTTTAGCCGGAGTCTGAAATGGATTACGGAATCACCAGGGAAGATGCCCTTTTACTCCTAGAAGAACATATTAAAAATCCCAATCTCATCAAGCATTGCCTTGCCACAGAGTCGGTAATGATAGCTTTAGCAGACAGGCTTGGGGAAGATAGAGAGCTTTGGGGCCTTGCTGGTCTGCTTCATGATCTTGATGTTGAGATAGTGGATTCCGATCTGTCAAAGCACACGCTTGAAACGGAAAAAATCCTCAGGGAAAAAGGTGTGCATGAAGACATTATCCACGCAATTAAACTCCATAACGAAAAGGCCCATGGAGAAAAACGCTCGGAACTGTTTCATCATGCCCTGGCCGCTGGAGAGACCATCACAGGGCTGATTATAGCCACCACTCTTGTCTACCCTGACAAAAAGATCAATAGTGTTAAACCCAAATCAATTAAAAAAAGGATGAAGGAGAAGGCATTTGCCGCAGGAGTAAATAGAGATTATATTATGGAATGTGAAAAACTCGGGATGGATATTACCGAATTCTCCACAATATGTCTGAACGCGATGCAGGGGATAGCGGATGAATTAGGCCTTTAATGATTCAGGAGCCTTTCAGACTCTGTCTGAAAGGCTCCTGATACGATCTAGATTTTAATTAATTTGTGGTGATCAGTTCAGGATAAATCCAAGAACTACATCCGCCAGAGGATCATCATCATACTGTCTTACCTGGTCGCGATACACTATTTTACCCCTGAATTCCTCCTTCAGTTCAAATTCTCCATCGGGAGCGATATATATCAGTTTTTCAAAACATGAAGGACATACAGGGCCATGTTCCTCCTCGCCCTCAAAAAAGGAGTGCACCCAATCCTGCTCCACTAATTCATCAAAGGAATTTATTGTAATTCCACATATTGCACATTTTATCATTAATCTTCCTCTTCCATTGTTATCTGGAAGACTAATACGAAAAAAAAATCATGACAAGGAAATTTTCAGCATCACTTATTAAATTTTTACCATCCTTTTCCGGATAAAAAACTTGACAGGATAGAATTCATCTCCTAATTTATACCGTACGTTCGGTCAAAATTACAGAATTTCCCATGCGTTATGCCTATTTTTAAAGAATATTTTAAAAGAAGGAGGAGCCAATGGATCTGGGACTTAAAAACAAAGTTGCTCTTGTGACGGGAGCGGGAAGCCAGGTAGGTCTGGGTAAGGCTATTGCTCTTACCCTGGCAAAAGAGGGCTGTGACATAATAGTATCCGACATGGACATAAGCGGTGCGGAAAAAACAGCCGCCGAAATAAGAGAGATTGGGCGCAGATCGCTTGCTGTTAAGACGGATATCACGAAGATTGATGAGGTCAATGCAATGGTGAAAGCCGGGCTTGATGAGTTTAAAAAGATTGATATACTCATCAATAACGCCGGTGGAACCAGATTTGCCGGGTTCCTCTCAGAAGCAAATTTGGAGGACATAGAGCATGAGATAAGACTCAACCTCCTTGGGACCTTATACTGTTCAAAGGCTGTTATTCCCCACATGCTGGAAAATAAATCAGGGAAAATCGTCAATATCGCATCTACCGCCGCAAAGATGGGAGTGCCTGGTGGTTGCGGTTATTCTTCAGCCAAAACAGGGATCTTAGGCCTCACAAGGAGCCTTGCGATGGAAGCCGGGCGGATGGGAATTAACGTAAACGCTGTTGCACCGGGCTTTGTCCTGACCAACTTTTATGGTGGCGAAGGCGCTCCTATGCTTGAAATTCTTCCCCCGGAAATGAAAAATCCTGAAAAGTTGACCGCTCTGGGTAAAAAAATCCTTCCGCAGGATATAGCAAATACCGTTCTTTTTCTGGTAACTGAATTATCTGACAAGATTACCGGACAGCTCATTATAGTTGACTGCGGTCAGATTATGAGCTGACCGAAAGTCTGTTTTACACCCGGGAGTCTTTACAGGAGCCTGTCGGACTTTGTCCGAAAGACTCCTGTTATGAATAGGAAACATTCATGGCGCCAGGGCCGCCACGATGCATGAAAATAGCGCCATGTGGTCTCAGCGCCGTGGCCCGGGGAGACCTTTTTACGGCGAAAACCCGGGTGGCAAAGTCATAGCGTAAGGTGCATGCCAGGACTTCCATGTGATAAATATCGATAAATTCCTGAAAGGATATTAAAGATAGGACCCGGAGGATTTTCAATCCCTGTTGGACGAAGGCCAGACAATCCCGGCCTTTTTTTGCCTTGTCATCTCCCATAACTTCTCATTGTTGCCTTTTTCCAGTATAACAGGAGGAAGAGGGCACATGGCCATGAAGTTCTCATGATTATCCTTTATCTTTTCTATGCGTTCCTTGGGCCATGACCTGTCCCATCCCAGACCCAGATCCTTATTCACGATCACGATATGCATCTCAGTGTGAGGTGGCCTTTTCTCTATGATAGTGGTAACCGCGCATACCCTGTTTGGGCCAAGGCAGTCGCTGCACGTCCCTGTTTTAGTACATGGGGCCTTACTCCCCTTTCTGGTAAGATGCTCCGGCGCGATTACGCTTTTAATGCGATCCATAGCGCTGTCAAGATCCTTTACTATCTTGTTGAAACCCACAACGAGAACTGTCACGGGGTGACCCCATACCATTCCTGCCACTCTGTTTCCGGCCCCATCCACATTAACGATCCTTCCGTCTTCGGTAATGGCATTGCTTCCTGTTAAAAAGATATCGCAGATCGTGGCCTCTATCATAGGCCAGAAACCATTATCAAAATGCGTCTGAAGATCTTTAATCTCCTTAGTCGGGTCCATTGGGTTGATCACTCTGTTCCCCCGGGCTTCCAGCGCGCCAATGATCCCGATCTGTCTCACCGAAGATGAATCCCCAATTCCGATGACTGCTGCGGGAGATATAATTCCGAGGATAATCTCCCGGGCCTCTTCGGCATTTTCTGCAGCCCATCCGTTTATCAACCTCCTTTTCAGAGACTTTATTGTTTTCTCCGTTATCTTATCCATGGCTGACTTCTCCTTTTCTCTGTTTCGGCTGATACCCTTTATCGTACTGTCTCTTCATAATACAGCAGTGAAAATGAAAAACATTGAAAAAATTATCCCTTTTACTTAGGATAATAAAATTGATCAGTATTGTCCAAAAAAGGTTTTGCATAGTGATTTTTCAAATGGAGGTTCTTTAATGGAGCTAGCACCTGGAATATTTAAAATAAAAGTGCCAATTCCCGATAATCCCCTGGAACACCTCAACTGTTACCTTATTAAAGGTAAGGAAGGATGGTTGATGATAGATACCGGATGGTATACTCCGGAAACATTTAATTCACTAAAAAAAAGTCTTGATAAACTCGGAATAGCCTTGACAGATATTGCAACCATCGTTGTTACCCACATCCACCCTGACCATTTCGGCCTCGTTGGAAGGATCCGCCAAATATCCCCGGCAACAAAACTTATAACACACAAATTTGAAGGGGAATTGATCGAATCACGTTATATTAAATTTCACGAACTTCGCCAGAGTATGGAATTTTTATTGAGGCGCCACGGTGTACCCTCTTCCAGGATATCCGAATTGAAATCTTCGTCCATGCCTGCCATGGAATTTGTCAGCGTAACCTTTCCGGACAGCACCCTGTACGGGGGAGAAATCATATCGACAGGTTTTTATGACCTGGAAGTCATCTGGACGCCGGGGCATTCTATCGGACATATCTGTCTTTATGAACCAAAAAATAGATTCCTGTTTTCAGGTGACCATGTGCTTCCCAAGATAACCCCTTCCGTTGCCTTCCATATCCAGTCCGGGGACGATCCCCTAGGAGATTACCTGAACGCCCTGCATAAAATCGAGAAACTGCCAACTAAAAAAATACTCCCCGCTCATGAGGAGATATTTACTGACATCCATCGCAGGGTGGCTGAAATCGTGAAACATCATGAAAATCGCAATGAGGAAATCCGGAAGGTCATTTTTAACGGGTACCACAGCGCATGGGAAATTTCATCTCATATAACCTGGAACGTGCGGGATTCAAAGTGGACAAGCTTATCACCCCTGACTAAGCGGCTTGCCGTTATGGAGACGGTCGCCCATCTGGAATATATGAACTGGAGAGGAAGAGTGAAAAGAATATTAAGAAAAAATCTGGTAGAGTACAAGCTTTTATAAAATGGGGGATATATGGATCTATTTGATGCCATTAAAAACAGGAGGAGCATCCGTCAATATAAGACCGGCAACATTGACGACAGGGCGATTGAGACGATCCTGGAAGCTGGACACTGGGCGCCATCCTGGGCAAATAGTCAGTGCTGGCGTTTTATTGTTGTGAGAGACCCTGAAATCAAGGCCGAGATTTCCGACACCCTTTTTGGACCCAAATTGCCCGATAGAGAAGTACTTAATCCTGCGAAAAAGGCCATCGGCATGGTATCTGTAATAATTGTGGTCTGCGCCGAGATGGGCAAGGCAGGCTTCCATCCAAAGACACGTAAAGCCGAAACCGATAAGGGTGACTGGTTCATGTTTGATGTCGCCCTGGCCGTACAGAATATGGTTCTGGCGGCCCATGCCCTGGGTCTTGGAACCGTCATTATCGGCGCATTTGACGCCCGAAGGGTGGAAAAGGCCCTCAATGTGCCTCCGGGCTATAGAGTAGTGACAATGTTTCCGTTGGGCGTACCGGATACAAGAGGTACGGCTCCACCAAGAAAAGAACTATCCGATATAACTTTCAATAATAGATGGGGAGCTTGACATTTTCTTCATAATAGGTCCTCATGACTATAATTGATCATAATGGGATCGGAGACCTGAAGATTCGCTTTCCTGGGTCATAAGAGGTTTGAAGATCGGGCGGGTGGAAGATGCGCTTCAATCAGCCTGGTCCGAGTTTGAGGCAGACCCCTCCACGCTCACATACAAGGAATTGATGCGCTATGTGCCTGGCAAAGAGAAAACTGATTGGCGCCAAAAGGCCATGACAGCATCGGAAAAGGGAGATTTGTCCTCTCTGATTGAACTCTGGCTCGAGAATAAAGAGTACGACCGCCTTGTATCGTACCTGCACCGGACTAAGGATGACGAATTGGAAGCTCTCGGCCACTACCGTACCGAGCCGCTGGCGCGCAAGCTTGAGCGCTCTCATCCTGATATATCAGCCAGAGTGTACCGTGCGCTCTGCATGCGAATCGCCAATACCGGCAAAAGCAAATATTACGATGCGGCGCTCGACCATATCGAGCGCGCCAAGAAATGCTACTCAAAAGCCGGCCTTGATGCCGACTGGCAGTCGGTGGTTGCCGATGTGCGCAAAAGGCACTTTCGCAAGAAGGGTTTTATGGCCGGGTTCGAGGATATCGTCACCGACGCACCTAAACATGTGGAGCCGTCTTTTCTGGAACGCGCAAAAGCACGCTGGCCAAGAAAATAGGGGATCAGATGAAGGGAGCCCCCCTGATCTTTATGCAAACAAGCCCAAGGTTGACAATGTATAAAATGGCCGAGATGCCAGAGCTTTTCCATCATTTTGAACAGAAGATTCCTCGATGACGAGCAACTGGACAGGAAGGAACAGTTCAAGGTCTTGAAAGAGATTTTTGCCGTGGATCTCAGGAAGATCCTTTTGATAAGGATAAGGAAGGCCCTAAACAAAAAGATGCCGCGAAAAGGGGTCCTCGAAAAGATAGCTGCCATTTCCAGCCGGACACACGGTGATGCCAGGAAGGCCGTCGAGCTTTTGTCAAAGTCCGCCCAGATAGCTGAA